>NZ_AP025472.1:2758046-3116092 GCF_024347395.1 Vibrio cortegadensis | reverse complement strand
GATGCCCCACCCTATTTAGATTATCGGAAAAGATTGGCAATTTTACCTGTTGATAACCCAGATCACCAGCACTTGATCGAGGATCCAATGAATAAGATCGAAGTTATTCACAATATTTGATGGCTAATACAGTTGATCCACACAAATCACCCCAAATTTACCCACACATTGATCCACAATTGAAGGATCAACCACACTTATCCCCAGAACGAAACCCACCTTTCAGTTATGGTTAATAACTACTAGTTATTTATTCTATTGAGTCTTTTCCCAGTAACATCCTGTCCTATAAAAATAAGGAGTTATAAAATGAAAAACTGGATTAAAGGTACGCTTACTGCGATTGCTCTATCAGCAACCATGACACAAGCCGTTTACGCTGCTACAACTGAAGTGAAAGTCGGCATGTCTGGCCGCTATTTCCCTTTCACATTCGTTAAACAAGATAAGCTACAAGGCTTTGAAGTGGACTTGTGGGATGAAATTGGCCGTCGTAACGACTACAAAGTTGAGTATGTTACCGCTAACTTCTCTGGCTTGTTTGGCCTACTAGAAACAGGTCGAATTGATACCATCTCAAATCAGATTACGATCACTGAAGCTCGTCAAGCTAAATACCTATTTGCTGACCCTTATGTGGTAGATGGTGCGCAAATAACCGTTCGCAAAAACAACGACGCGATTAAAAGTATTGAAGACTTAAGCGGTAAAACCGTTGCAGTCAACCTAGGCTCAAACTTCGAGCAACTGCTGCGTGATTACGATAAAAACAACGCAATTACGATCAAAACCTACGACACCGGTATTGAACATGATGTCGCACTTGGCCGTGCCGATGCTTTTGTCATGGATCGCCTATCAGCACTAGAGTTGATTAAAAAAACAGGCCTTCCACTGAAACTCGCTGGTCAACCGTTTGAAACCATCGAAAATGCTTGGCCATTTTTAAATAATGATAATGGTAAAAAGCTACAACAAGATGTGAACAAAGCATTAGCGGCGATGCGTGCTGATGGAACGCTAGGTTCAATTTCTGAAAAGTGGTTTGGTGCCGACATCACCCAAAAGTAATTTGATTGTCGTCAATCAGCCCACTACTTTATCAATGATGTAGTGGGTTTTTGCTTTCTTTACGTTGTACAAAAGAGATAAATAATGGGATTTGATTTTAATTACATGCTGGAACTGTTGCCGATACTGTTTAAGTACCTTGGCACAACCATGGAAATGGCTATCTGGGGATTACTATTCTCACTGATACTGGCCGTCATTCTTGCCAACATTCGCGTATTCAAGATCCCTGTATTCGATCAACTCAGCCAGCTATATATTAGCTTTTTCCGTGGTACGCCATTACTCGTTCAGCTTTTCTTACTCTATTATGGTCTGCCACAAGTCTTTCCTATTCTCGTCGGGCTAGATGCCTTCAGTGCTGCGGTGATTGGGCTTACTCTCCACTTTGCTGCTTATATGGCTGAAAGTATTCGTGCTGCCATCATGGGAATAGATCGCAGCCAGATGGAAGCCAGCTTATCGGTTGGCATGACGACAAGCCAAGCCATGCGAAGAATCATTCTTCCACAGGCGACACGTATTGCCCTACCATCATTAATGAACTACTTCATTGATATGATCAAATCGACATCACTTGCTTTTACATTAGGTGTTGCCGAGATAATGGCAAGAGCTCAGATGGAAGCTGCATCCAGTTTCCGTTTTTTCGAAGCTTTCTTAGCCGTCGCACTCATTTACTGGGGAGTGGTCATCATCTTAACTCGAGTGCAGATTTGGGCTGAAGCAAAAATGAATAAGGCATACCAACGATGATAAAACTAACCAATATCCATAAAAGCTTCGGCGATAATGAGATCCTAAAAGGTATTGATTTAGAAATAAAACAGGGTGAGATAATCGTTGTTATCGGCTCTAGTGGTACAGGAAAATCAACCTTATTACGCTGTATTAACTTTCTTGAGCAAGCCAATAAAGGCACGATTAGCATTGATGATATCGATGTGGATACAGAGAAATTTACCAAAGCAGAAATTCTTGCGTTACGAAGAAAAACAGGCTTTGTTTTCCAAAATTATGCACTATTTTCTCATTTGACCGCACGCCAAAACATAGCAGAAGGCTTGATCACTGTTCGTAATTGGAAAAAAGATCAAGCGTATGCCAAAGGACAACAGATCTTGGATGATATCGGCTTAAGCGACAAAGGCGACAGTTATCCAGCCGCACTCTCAGGAGGCCAACAGCAACGAGTTGGCATCGGCCGCGCGATGGCATTACAACCAGAGCTTCTTCTATTTGATGAGCCAACATCAGCATTAGATCCTGAATTAGTTGGGGAAGTTCTCGCATTAATGAAACAATTAGCAACTCAACATCAAACCATGTTGGTTGTAACACATGAAATGCAGTTCGCAAAAGAGGTCGCAGATAGAGTGATCTTCATGGCTGAAGGCAAGATAGTAGAACAGGGAACACCGGATCAAATATTCAATGATCCGCAAGACCCAAGACTACAAAAATTCTTAAATTTGGTCGGGATCGAATAGGATCCTTGCGCTCTTGCTCACAAAACGTATAATCCGTCGACCGGAATTATCGTTGAACCAATTATTGACTCTTTGAGAGCCAGTGATTACAATTCCGCCTCTTTGTTGAGAGGCGTCGGATTTCCTGTTCTTAATAAAGACAAGAAAATATGCCCACGCCGGGTTTAACAAAACCTAAAAACTACTGATCAGTAAGGTAATTACAATGAAACGCACTTTTCAACCTACAGTTCTAAAGCGCAAGCGTTCACACGGTTTCCGTGCTCGCATGGCGACTAAGAACGGCCGCGCAACAATCAATGCACGTCGTGCAAAAGGCCGTAAGCGCCTTTCAAAATAATTAAATTATTTTGAATACGTTCGCGTTCAATCGGGAGTTACGCTTGTTAACTCCCGAGCATTATCAAAATGTCTTCCAGCAAGCTCATAGAGCAGGCTCCCCCCATTTCACCATTATTGCTCGCAATAACTCTCTTTCTCATCCTCGTCTTGGATTAGCAGTTCCGAAAAAACAGATTAAAACCGCAGTCGGTCGTAATCGCTTTAAACGTATTGCTCGTGAAAGTTTCCGTAATCAACAACATAAACTTCCTAACAAAGATTTTGTTGTAATTGCAAAAAAGAGTGCTCAAGATTTAAGCAATGATGAAATGTTCAAGCTCTTTGAAAAATTATGGCTTCGCCTGTCTCGCCCTTCACGAGGTTAGCTATTGGGCTGGTCCATCTTTACAGATGGTTCATTAGTCCCCTTATCGGACCTCGCTGTCGGTTTACTCCAACCTGCTCTTTGTATGCGTTAGAAGCATTGAAAGCTCACGGTTTTGTAAAAGGGTGTTGGTTATCAGGCAAACGTCTATTAAAATGTCACCCTTTGAATGAAGGGGGATTTGACCCCATTCCACCAGTCCAAAAACAAGACAGAGATAAATAACGATGGCTTCTCAACGTAATATCCTGCTAATCGCACTGGCTCTAGTTTCTTTCTTATTGTTCCAACAATGGAACATTGCAAAGAATCCAGCACCACAAGCGGTTGAACAGGCACAACCAAGCAGCACACTACCTGCTCCATCTTTGGCTAACGAGCTTGATCCTGCTCCAGCTCAACAAGCATCAGCAAAAACTATCCAAGTAATTACTGATGTTTTGACTCTGTCAATCGATACAGTTGGTGGTGATGTAGTTACAGCAAACCTAAATGATTACTCTGCAGAATTCGATTCTGAAGATTCTTTTGCTCTTCTTAAAAACGAACCTGGTCACCAATTTATCGCTCAAAGCGGTTTAGTGGGCCCTCAAGGTATCGATTTAAGCAGCACTAACCGCCCAAGCTACACGGTTTCAGCAGACAGCTTTACGCTGGCTGACGGTCAAGATGAACTACGCATCCCAATGACTTACCAAGCTAACGGCTTAGATTACACAAAAACATTCATCCTTAAGCGCGGCAGCTACGCAATTGATGTTGAATACGATGTAATCAACAACTCTGGCAATAATGCAACATTCGGCATGTACGCTCACCTACGTCAAAACGTAATGGACGATGGTGGCAGCCTAACGATGCCAACTTACCGTGGTGGTGCTTACTCTACGGAAGATACGCGTTACAAAAAATACAGCTTCGATGATATGCAAGATCGCAACCTGTCTCTTAACCTAGCCAATGGCCAAGGTTGGGCTGCAATGATTCAGCACTACTTTGCAAGCGCATGGATCCCACGCGACGAAGCAGGCAGCAACCTTTACACTCGTGTTATTGGTAGCCTTGCCGACATTGGCGTTCGTATGCCAAACAAAACAATTGCGACAGGCGACAGTGCCAATTTCCAAGCAACGCTTTGGGTTGGTCCTAAACTTCAAGAGCAAATGGCTGCCGTCGCACCAAACCTAGATCTAGTAGTGGACTACGGTTGGTTATGGTTTATTGCGAAACCACTTCATACTCTGCTTTCGTTCATTCAAGGTATCGTTGTGAACTGGGGTCTGGCAATTATCTGTCTAACATTCATCGTTCGTGGTGCTATGTACCCACTAACGAAAGCTCAGTACACGTCTATGGCGAAAATGCGTATGCTTCAGCCTAAGCTGACCGCAATGCGTGAACGTATTGGCGATGACCGTCAACGCATGAGCCAAGAAATGATGGAGCTGTACAAGAAAGAGAAAGTAAACCCACTCGGTGGCTGTTTACCAATCGTTCTTCAAATGCCAATCTTCATTTCACTATACTGGGCACTAATGGAGTCTGTTGAGCTACGTCATTCACCGTTCTTCGGTTGGATTACTGACCTTTCAGCACAAGACCCATACTATATCTTGCCACTTCTAATGGGTGCTTCAATGTTCCTAATTCAGAAGATGAGCCCGACAACAGTGACGGATCCAATGCAGCAGAAGATCATGACCTTTATGCCGGTTATGTTTACATTCTTCTTCCTGTTCTTCCCTTCAGGTCTGGTTCTATACTGGCTAGTATCGAACATCGTAACTCTGATTCAGCAAACGCTAATCTACCGAGCGCTGGAAAAGAAAGGTCTGCATACTAAATAACATTTAGTAGTAACCTAAAAAAATAGAGAAAGGCGACCAAAAGGTCGCCTTTTTGTATTTCGCTGATTACAATTCAACTCATTACATTTTAATGATATTACTCATTAATGATTCACATTGAACCGTATTAAATTTAAGTAGGCACATTATGACTACAGACACCATTGTCGCTCAAGCTACCGCCCTAGGGCGAGGCGGAGTCGGTATTATTCGAGTATCAGGTCCTAAAGCGACCCAAGTTGCGATAGAGGTTACCGGACGTGAGCTAAAGCCACGTTATGCTGAATATCTTCCGTTTAAAGGGCAAGATGGAACCGAACTCGATCAAGGTATTGCACTCTATTTTCCAAACCCGCACTCCTTTACTGGAGAGGATGTTTTAGAGCTGCAAGGCCACGGCGGTCCTGTTGTCATGGATATGCTAATCAAACGCATTCTTGAGATCCCCGGATTACGAGCAGCGAAGCCTGGAGAATTCTCTGAACGCGCCTTCTTAAATGACAAGATGGACTTAACTCAAGCAGAAGCCATTGCTGACTTAATTGACGCCAGTTCAGAAGAAGCCGCAAAATCAGCACTACAATCGCTTCAAGGTGAATTTTCAAAGCGCATCAATACCCTTGTTGAATCGCTCATCTACCTACGAATCTACGTAGAAGCTGCTATTGATTTTCCAGAAGAAGAGATCGACTTCCTAGCGGATGGAAAAGTAAGCGGTGACTTACAAGCCATCATCGATAATTTGGAAGCGGTACGCAAAGAGGCCAATCAAGGTGCAATCATGCGTGAAGGCATGAAAGTCGTCATTGCTGGCCGCCCAAATGCGGGAAAATCAAGTTTGCTGAATGCTCTTTCTGGTAAAGAGAGCGCCATTGTGACAGATATTGCAGGTACAACACGAGATGTATTACGTGAGCACATTCATATCGATGGCATGCCGCTGCACATTATTGATACCGCTGGATTGCGAGAAGCTTCTGATGAAGTCGAAAAAATTGGTATTGAACGCGCATGGAAAGAGATAGAACAAGCCGATCGTGTTCTATTTATGGTTGACAGTACAACCACGCAAGCGACGGATCCTAAAGAAATTTGGCCTGATTTTGTCGATCGTCTACCAAACAATATTGGAATGACAGTGATCCGCAATAAAGCGGATCAAACTACCGAAGATCTTGGTATTTGCCACGTAAACGATCCGACGCTTATTCGACTGTCAGCGAAAACGGGAGAAGGTGTGGATGCTTTACGTAATCACCTAAAAGAGTGCATGGGCTTTGCTGGTGGCAACGAAGGTGGCTTCATGGCTCGTAGACGCCATCTTGATGCGCTAGAGAGAGCAGCAGAGCACTTAAACATAGGCCAGCAGCAGCTAGAAGGGTATATGGCAGGTGAAATTCTGGCAGAAGAGCTTCGCATCACTCAACAGTACCTAAATGAGATCACAGGTGAGTTCAGTTCCGATGATTTACTCGGAAAAATCTTCTCTTCATTCTGTATCGGAAAATAAACCATTAAACGCGATTTAATAGACATCGCGTTTTTTATTACAAGGAATAAATAATGATTCATATCATTACTGGCAGTACTCTCGGTGGTGCCGAATACGTAGGAGATCACTTAAGTGACCTTCTGCAAGAGAAAGGGCTAGAGACAGTCATCCACAATCAACCTCAAATAAGCTCTATTCCTAATAGTGGCACTTGGTTAGTCATCACATCGACTCACGGTGCAGGCGCGTACCCAGATAATATCCAGCCGTTTATCTCTGAATTAGAAAAAAATCCACCGAAAATGGATGGCGTTAAGTTCGCTGTCATTGCGATTGGTGACTCCAGTTATGACACTTTTTGTGCTGCAGGTTTGCATGCTTTTTCACTCTTAAAAGAGATAGGAACAACCTCGATCAGTGACTGTTTTACCATTGATATTTTATCCCAATCAGTACCAGAAGACGCTGCAGAAGAGTGGCTAAACCAGCATTTTGACCAGTTTTAGAGCTAGAATTATCTCTATAAAGGCGGTGTCTACCGCCTTTTTTTATGCCTAATTTTAAATTTGTGAATAACTTTCTCTAATTTCACAAAACTGTTTGCTCAAAAAACAAACAAATCACTTGTGGATAACATAGCTCATTTCCAGTGTTAAACCTATAGTTATCCCAATGATAACTTATATGCTTGGATCCCCCTGTGTATAAGTAGCCATTTTGATCCCAGCTAATCCTCCGGTTGATCCAAACTAGATCACACCTTTTGATCCACAAAAGATCAATGATCTTGTTGATCATTTTCCACTTATCCACAGGAACACTCGATCCTAATAATAGATCTAATAAAAGATCTCTATAAAGATCTTATATATATTAAGGAAAGGAGCTTTGATCAAAAAAAGCTAAAAGCGATTCTCTAGTCCATGGAAAAAAGGTAGAATAACGCTCCATTTTCTCTGTCCATTAAATCGTTTTTATACCTGAGGTCGGTCCATGCTTTATCACGAAAAATTTGACGTCATTGTTGTTGGTGGCGGTCATGCAGGAACGGAAGCCGCACTCGCATCAGCCCGTACTGGACAAAGTACACTCTTGCTTACTCATAACATCGACACGTTAGGACAAATGTCTTGTAATCCGGCAATTGGTGGTATCGGTAAAGGTCATCTTGTCAAAGAAGTCGATGCTATGGGTGGATTGATGGCACAAGCTATCGATCACGCAGGTATTCAATTTAGAACTTTGAATGCATCAAAAGGTCCTGCAGTAAGAGCAACTCGTGCTCAAGCTGATCGAGCTCTGTACAAAAGTTATGTACGCCATGCTCTTGAAAACACACCAAACCTAACTCTGTTTCAACAATCAGTCGATGATCTCATTGTTGAAAATGATCATGTCGTAGGTGTCGTTACTCAAATGGGACTAAAATTCCATGCCAAAGCCGTAGTGTTAACGGTTGGTACTTTCCTTGGCGGAAAAATTCATATCGGAATGGAAAGCTCTGCGGGAGGGCGAGCAGGAGATCCTCCGTCAATCGCACTAGCAGATCGTTTACGTGAGTTACCATTCCGAGTCGATCGTCTCAAAACAGGTACACCACCACGCATTGATGCCCGTAGCGTTGATTTTTCCGTACTTGAAGCTCAGCATGGTGATAACCCAACGCCTGTATTTTCTTTCATGGGATCACGCAGCCAACAACCTCGCCAAATTCCATGCTTTATCACGCATACCAATGAAAAAACGCATGATGTAATACGTGCTAATTTAGATCGCAGCCCAATGTATGCTGGTGTTATCGAAGGTATTGGACCTAGATATTGCCCATCAATTGAAGATAAAGTGATGCGTTTTGCTGACAAAAATAGCCACCAAATCTTCATTGAGCCTGAAGGACTCACGACTCATGAGTTGTACCCTAACGGTATTTCAACAAGCTTACCTTTTGATGTACAAGTTCAAATTGTTCGTTCAATGAAAGGTTTTGAAAATGCACATATTGTTCGTCCAGGTTACGCGATTGAATATGATTTCTTTGATCCTAGAGATTTAAAACAGAGCTACGAAACGAAATTTATTGGTGGATTATTCTTTGCTGGCCAAATCAACGGCACAACAGGCTATGAAGAAGCGGCAGCTCAAGGCTTAATGGCCGGACTAAACGCAAGCTTGTATACACAAGGTAAAGAGTCATGGAGCCCAAGACGTGATCAAGCCTATATGGGCGTGTTGATCGATGATTTATCGACAATGGGCACGAAAGAACCTTACCGTATGTTTACTTCACGTGCGGAATACCGCTTATTGCTTCGTGAAGACAATGCTGATTTACGTTTGACAGAAAAAGCGCATGAGCTTGGTCTTATTGATGATGCTCGCTGGGCTCGATTCAACCAAAAAGTTGAAAATATTGAGCAAGAGCGCCAACGATTAAAAGATCTATGGATGAACCCAAAATCTGAAGGTATCGCGGATCTTAACGCATTATTGAAGACACCAATGTCACGCGAAGCGAGTGGTGAAGATCTTTTACGTCGTCCAGAGATCACCTACCCACTGCTGACTGGTTTGGATATGTTTGCTCCAGCCCTTGAAGATCAACAAGCCGCAGAGCAAGTTGAGATAATGGTGAAATACGAAGGTTATATTCAGCGTCAGCAAGATGAAATCGACAAATCATTACGCCACGAGAACACTAAACTGCCAATCGATCTTGATTACAGTGAAGTGAAAGGGCTATCAAATGAGGTCGTAGTGAAATTGACCACGGCCAAGCCGGAAACATTAGGTATTGCATCGCGTATCTCTGGTATCACTCCAGCGGCCATTTCTATTTTATTGGTGCATCTGAAAAAACAAGGTTTACTGAAAAAAGGCGAGCAAGCTTAATGAGCGTATTACGTATAAAACTAGACCAATTATTAGCTCAAACTGATTTAGAAGTGAATGAGAATCAGCGTGAACAACTCGTCGGTTATGTGGAGATGTTGAATAAGTGGAATAAAGCTTACAACCTCACCTCGGTTCGCGATCCTATGGAAATGCTGATTAAACATATTTTAGACAGTATTATTGTAAGTACATACTTACATGGAAAGCGTTTTATTGACGTTGGTACTGGGCCTGGCTTACCTGGCGTACCACTTGCAATCATGAATCCAGATTGTGACTTTGTCTTATTAGACAGTTTAGGTAAGCGAATTCGTTTTATTAAACAGGCTACCCACGAATTAGGCATCAAAAATGTGACGCCTATTCAAAGTCGCGTAGAAGAGTATCAACCTGAAGATAAATTTGATGGTGTACTCAGCCGTGCATTTGCTTCAATGACGGATATGGTGGAATGGTGTCATCACTTACCAAAAGATAATACTGGTGTATTTATGGCGCTAAAAGGTCAATTATCTGAAAACGAAATTGAGCATATTCCAGAATGGTGTACCGTGACAGATGTCAAAGCTTTACAGGTTCCAGAGCTTGAAGGTGAGCGTCATCTGGTAATCTTATCGCGTAAGGGATAACAGCGAGGCAATCGTGGGAAAAATCGTAGCAATAGCTAATCAGAAAGGCGGAGTGGGGAAAACCACAACCTGTGTCAACCTAGCCGCTTCAATGGCAGCCACTAAGCGTAAGATATTAGTGATAGATCTTGATCCTCAAGGCAATGCCACAATGGCGAGTGGGATCGATAAATATCAAGTTGATGCCACTGCTTATGATTTATTGGTCGAAGATACTGCATTTAGTGAAGTGGTACAGCGCAGCACGAATGGCAACTATGACCTCATTGCTGCAAACGGAGATGTAACCGCGGCTGAAATTAAACTAATGGAAGTCTTTGCGCGTGAAGTTCGGTTAAAAAATGCGCTATCTATGGTTCGTGATAACTATGATTTCATCTTTATTGATTGTCCTCCCTCTTTAAATCTTCTTACAATCAACGCAATGGCAGCAGCGGATTCTGTATTAGTGCCAATGCAATGTGAGTATTTTGCGTTAGAAGGTTTAACTGCGTTAATGGATACCATCAGCAAACTGGCTGCAGTCGTGAATGAAAATCTAAAGATAGAAGGTTTATTGCGTACTATGTACGATCCGAGAAACCGACTCTCCAACGAAGTCTCCGACCAGCTTAAGAAGCACTTTGGTAGCAAGGTGTATCGCACAGTGATTCCACGTAACGTTCGCTTAGCTGAAGCTCCAAGTCATGGAAAACCAGCTATGTATTACGACAAGTATTCTGCCGGGGCTAAAGCATACTTAGCTTTGGCTGGTGAAATGCTTCGTCGTGAAGAAGTCCCAGTATAAACTTTAATCCAAGGAATTCACTCAATGTCTAAGCGTGGTTTAGGAAAAGGATTGGATGCTTTACTTGCAACCAGTTCATTAGCTCGTGAGAAACAGCAAGTGGCCTCACATAGTCAATCGCTCTCTTCTGAAGGTGAGTTAAAAGATTTATCGACTAATAGCTTAAGAGCTGGTGTGTATCAACCTCGTAAAGATATGGAACCAGAAGCGTTGCAAGAGCTTGCGGCTTCTATTCAGTCACAAGGCATTATTCAACCGATCATTGTCCGTCAGATTGAGCAAGGTCAGTTTGAAATTATCGCGGGTGAAAGACGTTGGAGAGCAGCTAAGCAAGCAGGGCTAAAACAAGTCCCATGTTTGGTGAAAAATGTAAAAGATCGAGCTGCGATTGCAATGGCGTTGATTGAAAATATACAGCGTGAAGATCTTAACGTTATGGAAGAAGCTCAAGCTTTAGAGCGGTTACAGAATGAGTTTTCTTTAACACATCAACAAGTTGCTGAAGTTATTGGCAAGTCTAGAACGACAGTCAGTAACTTATTACGTCTAAATCAGCTCCATGATGACGTAAAAGGTTTAGTTTTAACTAAACAGCTAGAAATGGGGCATGCTAGAGCGCTTCTTGCTTTAGAAGGTGAACAGCAAGTTGAGGTTGCGCAGAATGTAGCAGCGAAACAATTAACCGTTCGCCAGACAGAGCAATTGGTTAAAAAATGTTTATCTCCAAAGGTTGAAGGTAAAAACCAACCTGAAGATGAAGATGCTAAGCAAATGTCACAGAGCTTAAGTGATATTCTTGGCTCAAAAGTGTCGGTAGTTCGCTCTGTCAACGGTAAGTCAAAAATAACGATTAGTATTGATGAACCTCACAAATTAGAGCAACTTATTGCCAAGCTACATAGCTAAATGAGATAATTGATTTAGGTCAATTATGTAAAAAATGAAATTTCATTCGAAAGTTGTCGGTTTGTAAACAAAAGTGTAACTTTTTGCTGCGTTTTTATTGCAATCAGTTTGACTCACCGTATAATTTTCGGAAAATTCCCTGCACTGAGCAGTATGAGGTGCATAGTGGATATTATTAGAGGTACGAATACATGGTAGCTGCGTTAGCGAGACCAGGACGAGAGCTTGCAAAGCAATTGTTAATGATCGAGTTTGGCGCGGTTATGTTAGTGGCAGCAGGGATGGCTATAGCCGTAAATGCTGATTGGGGCCTTTCAGCGCTTGTTGGTGGTGGTATTTTTGTCATTGCTAACGCGGTTTTCGCGTTGTGTGCTTTCATGTTTAGTGGGGCTCGTGCTGCCAAGCGCATCGCGGCCTCTTTCTATACAGGACAAGCCTTAAAAATCCTAATCACGGTTGTACTATTTTCTGTTGCTTACGTGTATATGCAGGTGGAACTTGTTCCCCTCAAACTAACCTATTTGCTGGCATTAGGGATTAACATCTTTGCGCCAGTGCTATTCATTAACAACAAAAAATAGGATGAGTTATGGCTGCGCCAGGTGAAGCGCTAACACAATCCGGATATATTGCCCACCACTTATCAAACCTATCGCTTGCGAAATTGGGTTTGGTAGCGGATGAAGCAAGCTTCTGGAACGTACATATCGATAGCCTGTTTTTTTCTGTGTTTACAGGACTGATTTTCCTTTGGATTTTCCATTCTGTCGCTAAGAAAGCAACAGTAGGTGTACCAGGTAAGCTACAGTGTGCCGTTGAAATGGTAATAGAGTTCGTTGACCAAAACGTCAAAGATACTTTCCATGGACGCAACCCACTTATAGCTCCGCTGGCACTGACTATCTTTTGTTGGGTATTATTAATGAACATCATGGATTTAGTTCCAATTGATTTCTTACCTTACCCAGCACAACATTGGCTAGGCATCCCTTACTTAAAAGTGGTTCCTTCTGCTGATGTAAATATCACCATGGCTATGGCTCTGGGTGTTTTTGCTCTGATGATCTACTACAGCATCAAAGTGAAAGGCCTGGGTGGCTTCGCAAAAGAATTAGCGTTACATCCATTTAATCACTGGTCTATGATTCCGTTTAACCTTCTAATTGAAGTGGTATCGCTTTTAGCTAAACCTCTTTCTCTTGGTATGCGTTTATTCGGTAACATGTTCGCTGGTGAGGTTGTATTTATTCTTTGTGCAGCAATGCTACCATGGTGGCTACAATGGATGGGTTCACTTCCGTGGGCAATCTTCCATATTTTGGTAATCCTGATTCAGGCATTCGTATTCATGATGTTGACAATTGTTTATCTGTCAATGGCACACGAAGACCACGATCATTAATTTTTTAAGCTTTTATTTAGGCATTAAGCCAACAACTATAAATTGGAGATAGTAATGGAAACTTTACTGAGCTTTTCAGCAATCGCCGTGGGTATCATCGTCGGTCTTGCTTCTCTTGGTACTGCGATTGGTTTCGCACTTCTAGGTGGTAAATTCCTTGAAGGTGCTGCTCGTCAACCAGAAATGGCTCCTATGCTGCAAGTTAAGATGTTCATCATCGCTGGTCTGCTTGATGCGGTTCCAATGATCGGTATCGTAATCGCTCTACTATTCACGTTTGCTAACCCATTTGTTGGTCAACTAGCAGGCTAATTAACGATTTACGTTAATTAAATTTTTGTAGTTGATACTTAACGAGGGGTAGCTGTTGTGAATATAAACGCAACTCTGCTAGGTCAAGCAATTGCTTTTGCAATGTTTGTAGCGTTCTGCATGAAATATGTATGGCCGCCAATCATGCAAGCAATTGAAGAACGTCAGAAAAAAATTGCTGACGGTCTTGTAGCTGCTGAACGCGCTGCAAAAGACTTAGATTTAGCACAAGCCAACGCTTCTGACCAAATGAAAGAAGCGAAACGCACTGCAACTGAAGTAATCGATCAAGCGAATAAGCGTAAAGCTCAAATTGTTGACGAAGCACGCGAGGAAGCTCAGGCAGAACGCCAGAAAATCCTAGCACTAGCTGAAGCAGAACTTGAAGCTGAACGTAACCGCGCTCGTGATGAGCTTCGTAAACAAGTTGCAACTCTGGCTGTAGCTGGTGCTGAGAAAATCCTTGAGCGTACAATCGATAAAGATGCGCACAAAGATATTCTTGACAACATTACTGCAAAACTTTAAAGCGAGGGGCAGGATATGTCTGATTTGACTACAATCGCACGCCCCTATGCTAAAGCAGCGTTTGATTTTGCGGTTGAGAAAGGTGAGCTAGACCAATGGGGTCAAATGCTAGCCTTTGCTGCCGAAGTAGCAAAAAACGATAGTATTGCTGATTTGCTAAGTGGATCTGTATCTGCTGAGCAACTGTCTGAAATATTTATCGCAATTTGCGGCGAACAGTTTGATGAATTTGGTCAAAACCTAATTAAGGTAATGGCTGAAAATGGCCGACTAAAGGCCATGCCTGAAGTTTGTGAAGAGTTCCTCGTGCTTAAACAAGAGCATGAGAAGGAGATCGACGTTGAAGTACTTTCAGCCGTAGAACTTTCTGAAGAACAACGCACAGATATCAGCAGCAAACTTGAGCAGCGTCTTGAACGCAAAGTTCAGCTGAATTGCAGTGTAGATGAGACCCTACTTGGTGGGGTTATTATTCGAGCCGGAGACCTAGTCATCGATAACTCAGCGCGTGGTCGTTTGAACCGCCTGAGCGATGCCTTGCAGTCTTAATGGGGATTGGAGCATGCAACTTAATTCCACTGAAATAAGCGATCTAATCAAACAACGTATTGAATCTTTCAACGTTGTTAGTGAAGCTCGCAATGAAGGTACAATCATATCGGTAAGTGACGGTATCATCCGTATTCACGGCCTAGCGGACGTGATGCAAGGTGAAATGATTGAACTACCAAGTGGGCGCTATGCACTCGCACTTAACCTTGAGCGTGACTCGGTTGGTGCGGTTGTTATGGGTCCATATGCTGACTTACAAGAAGGCATGAAAGTTACAGGTACTGGTCGTATTCTTGAAGTACCAGTTGGTCCTGAAATGCTTGGTCGTGTTGTAAACACACTGGGTGAGCCAATTGATGGTAAAGGTCCAATCGAAGCAAAATTGTCTTCGCCTGTAGAAGTTATCGCACCTGGTGTAATCGACCGTAAATCGGTAGATCAACCAGTACAAACTGGCTACAAGTCAGTTGACTCAATGATTCCAATCGGCCGTGGTCAGCGTGAGCTAATCATCGGTGACCGTCAAACTGGTAAAACAGCGATGGCGATCGATGCAATCATTAACCAGAAAGATTCTGGTATTTTCTCAATCTACGTAGCAATCGGTCAGAAAGCATCGACTATTGCCAACGTAGTTCGCAAATTAGAAGAGCACGGCGCATTGGCGAATACCGTTGTTGTTGTTGCTTCTGCTTCTGAATCTGCTGCGCTGCAATATCTTGCACCGTATTCAGGTTGTGCGATGGGTGAATACTTCCGTGACCGTGGCGAAGATGCATTGATCATTTATGATGATCTATCTAAGCAAGCGGTAGCGTATCGTCAGATCTCTCTACTACTAAAACGTCCACCGGGTCGTGAAGCGTTCCCTGGTGATGTTTTCTATCTTCACTCTCGTCTTCTAGAGCGTGCAGCTCGTGTAAGCGAAGTATACGTAGAAAATTTCACTAACGGTGAAGTGAAAGGTAAGACTGGTTCTTTAACTGCTCTTCCTATCATTGAAACGCAAGCTGGTGACGTATCTGCATTCGTACCGACTAACGTAATCTCGATTACTGATGGTCAGATCTTCCTACAAACTGAGCTATTCAACGCGGGTGTTCGTCCTGCTGTTGACCCAGGTATCTCAGTTTCTCGTGTAGGTGGTTCAGCGCAAACGAAAATCATCAAGAAGCTATCTGGCGGTATCCGTACTGCACTAGCTCAATACCGTGAACTTGCGGCATTCGCACAGTTCTCGTCTGATCTTGATGATGCGACTAAGAAGCAGCTAGACCATGGTCAAAAAGTTACAGAACTAATGAAGCAGAAGCAGTACGCTCCAATGTCTGTATTTGATCAAGCCCTAGTTATCTTCGCGGCGGAACGTGGTTACTTGAACGATGTAGAACTGAATAAAGTTCTAGATTTTGAAGCATCACTACTGTCGTACGCTCATGGTCAATACGCTGATTTCGCAACAGAGATCAACGCTACGGGTGCTTATAATAGCGACATCGAAGCTAAGCTGAAAAAGCTTGCTGATGATTTCAAAGCAACCCAGACCTGGTAATTGGTTGGTGGCCTTCGGGTCACCCACTAACGGAGAGTAACGATGGCCGGCGCAAAAGAGATTCGTAATAAGATCGGGAGTGTTAAAAGCACTCAAAAGATCACGAAAGCAATGGAAATGGTAGCAGCTTCAAAAATGCGTCGCTCGCAAGATGCGATGGAAGCTTCTCGTCCGTATGCTGAAACAATGCGTAAGGTGATCGGTCATTTGGCTAATGCAAGTCTTGAGTACAGACATCCGTACTTAGATGAGCGTGAAGCCAAGCGTGTTGGTTATATCATTATTTCTACTGACCGTGGTTTGTGTGGTGGCTTGAACATTAACTTGTTCAAAAAAGCTATGAATGACATGCAAGCTTGGTCTGAGAAAGGTGCTGAAATTGAACTGGCCGTTGTTGGTTCAAAAGCAACAGCATTTTTCAATAACAGTGGCGCTAAAGTAGCTGCGCAGGTTTCAGGTTTAGGTGATAGCCCAAGCCTTGAAGACCTAATCGGTTCTGTTGGCGTAATGCTGAAGAAATATGATGAAGGCGAATTAGATCGTCTATACCTAGTGTTTAACAAATTTGAAAACACTATGGTTCAAGAACCAACGATCGATCAATTACTACCTTTGCCGAAATCAGACAGCGAAGCAGTTAAGCGCGATCATTCTTGGGATTATATTTATGAGCCCGAGCCAAAACCATTACTTGATACATTGTTGGTTCGCTATGTCGAATCTCAAGTATACCAAGGTGTGGTAGAGAACCTTGCTTCAGAGCAAGCGGCTCGAATGATTGCAATGAAAGCAGCAACTGATAACGCTGGTGACATTATTGATGATTTAGAACTTGTGTATAACAAAGCCCGTCAATCGGCGATTACACAAGAACTATCTGAAATTGTTTCTGGTGCCGCTGCGGTTTAACGCTTATTCGGTTTAAAGCTTAGGTAAAACTAATTAGTTTAGAGGATTAACGATGGCTACAGGTAAGATCGTACAGATCATCGGTGCGGTAGTCGACGTAGAGTTCCCACAGGGCGAAGTACCACGTGTATACGATGCTCTGAATGTTACTGATGCTAAAGAACGTCTAGTTCTTGAAGTTCAGCAACAACTTGGCGGTGGCGTGATTCGCGCAATCGTAATGGGTAGCTCTGATGGTTTACGTCGTGGTTTGACAGTAGTAAATACTGGCGCTCCAATTACAGTTCCAGTGGGCACTAAAACTCTTGGCCGTATCATGAATGTACTTGGTGATGCGATTGATGAGTGTGGCGACATTGGTGCTGAAGAGCATTATGCAATTCACCGTGAAGCTCCAAGCTACGAAGAGCAGTCTAACGAGACAGCGCTTCTAGAGACTGGTGTTAAAGTAATCGACTTGATTTGCCCATTCGCTAAGGGTGGTAAAATCGGTCTATTCGGTGGTGCGGGTGTAGGTAAGACCGTTAACATGATGGAACTTATCAACAACATCGCACTACAACACTCAGGCTTATCCGTATTTGCGGGTGTAGGTGAGCGTACACGTGAAGGTAACGATTTCTACTTTGAGATGCAGGAAGCAGGTGTTGTTAACATCGAAAAACCTGAAGAATCAAAAGTAGCAATGGTTTACGGTCAGATGAACGAGCCACCAGGAAACCGTTTACGTGTTGCCTTGACTGGTCTTACAATGGCAGAACGTTTCCGTGACGAAGGTCGTGACGTACTACTGTTCATTGATAACATCTACCGTTACACACTTGCAGGTACTGAGGTTTCGGCTCTACTAGGTCGTATGCCATCTGCGGTAGGTTACCAGCCAACACTAGCTGAAGAAATGGGTGTTCTTCAGGAACGTATTACATCGACTAGACAGGGTTCTATTACTTCTGTTCAGGCGGTATACGTACCTGCGGATGACTTAACGGATCCATCTCCAGCAACAACGTTTGCTCACTTGGATGCAACGGTTGTACTTAACCGTAACATCGCAGCAATGGGTTTATACCCTGCGATTGACCCGCTAGATTCAACATCTCGTATGCTTGATCCTCTAGTAGTTGGTCAAGAGCACTATGATATCGCTCAAGGTGTTCAAACAACACTTCAGCGCTATAAAGAGCTGAAAGATATCATCGCTATCCTAGGTATGGACGAGCTATCTGAAACAGATAAGCAAGTTGTATCTCGTGCTCGTAAGATTGAGAAGTTCCTTACTCAGCCTTACCACGTAGCGGAAGTATTTACAGGTGACCCAGGTGTTTACGTAGCTCTTAAAGAGACTCTACGTGGCTTTAAAGGTCTACTAGCTGGTGAATACGATGACATTCCAGAGCAAGCGTTCATGTACTGCGGTACTATTGACGAAGCTATTGAGAATGCCAAGAAGCTATAAGGCTAAATAGGAGGCGATATGGCAGCAATAACCTTTCATCTAGATGTAGTAAGCGCAGAGAAAAAACTTTTCTCAGGTCGTGTTGAAACATTTCAGGTGACCGGAAGCGAAGGTGAACTTGGTATTTTCCATGGTCACACCCCGCTGCTGACCGCTATTAAGCCTGGCATGGTGCGTATCGTGAAACAGCACGGCCACGAAGAAATTATTTATGTTTCTGGTGGTATGATTGAAGTTCAACCGGGTACAGCGACTGTACTGGCTGATACGGCAATCCGTGGTGAAGAACTAGACGCAGCTAAGGCGGAAGAAGCCAAGCGCAAAGCTGAGGAACATATCCAGAATCAGCATGGCGACATGGACTTCGCACAAGCGGCAAGCGAACTCGCTAAAGCCATTGCTCAGTTACGAGTTATCGAACTGACGAAGAAACGTCGTTAATTAAGCAATTAAGTAGCAACGTTGAGACAAAGGCGGCCAATTGGTCGCCTTTTTGCTTATTTGATATCAATAATTTGTAATACAGATTTAACAGCTCAGTGAATTCCGGCTAAAATAGCCGCATTAAAAAAACGTCATAGGTTAGAACATGAAATTTAGCTCAGTTATCCTGGCTGCGGGTAAAGGCACCCGTATGTACTCCAATATGCCAAAGGTACTTCACACGTTAGCGGGTAAACCAATGGTTAAGCATGTGATTGATACTTGCAGCGATCTTGGGGCGCATAACATTCACCTTGTATATGGTCACGGTGGTGATCAAATGAAGAGTGTACTAGCAGAAGAACCTGTTAACTGGATCCTTCAAGCGGATCAGTTAGGAACGGGTCATGCGGTTGATCAAGCTTCGCCAAAGTTTGAAGATGATGAAAAGATCTTAGTGCTTTATGGGGATGTTCCATTGATCTCTTCTGAGACCATTGAAAACTTACTGGAAGCACAGCCTACTGGCGGTATCGCACTGCTTACTGTTGTGCTTGATAACCCAATGGGCTATGGCCGTATTGTGCGTAAAAATGGTCCTGTTGTGGCGATCGTTGAGCAGAAAGATGCGACTGACGAACAAAAATTGATTAAAGAGATCAACACTGGTGTCATGGTAGCAACCGGTGGTGATCTGAAGCGTTGGTTATCTGGCTTAAATAACCAAAACGCACAAGGTGAATACTACCTTACTGATGTTATCGCAGCTGCGCATAATGAAGGACGTGCGGTTGAAGCGGTTCACCCTGCTAACCCTATCGAAGTGGAAGGGGTGAATGACCGTGCTCAGTTAGCTCGATTAGAGCGTGCCTATCAGCAAATGCAAGCTCAGTACTTATTAGAGCAAGGCGTTATGCTACGCGATCCTGCTCGTTTTGACCTACGTGGTTCAATTCAATATGGTATGGATGTCGAGATCGATGTGAATGTGATTATCGAAGGTGCTGTTACCCTTGGTGATAATGTCAAAATTGGCGCTGGCTGTGTACTAAAAGACTGCGAGATTGATGATAACACTATCGTTCGTCCATACAGTGTCATTGAAGGTGCAACTGTTGGTGAAGACTGTACTGTGGGTCCATTTACTCGCTTACGCCCTGGTGCCGATATGCGTAATAACTCGCATGTAGGTAACTTTGTGGAAGTGAAAAATACGTGTTTAGGCGAAGGTTCTAAAGCTAATCACCTAACGTACTTGGGTGATGCTGAAATTGGCCAACGTGTGAATGTTGGTGCTGGTGCAATCACTTGTAATTATGATGGTGCTAATAAATTTAAAACCATTATTGGTGATGATGTTTTTGTTGGTTCAGATAGCCAATTAATTGCTCCTATCACTATTGCAGACGGTGCAACGATTGGTGCTGGTTCGACTGTTACCAGAGATGTCGCGGAAAGCGAATTGGTTATTAGCAGAGCGAAAGAGCGTAAAATCGCAAACTGGCAGAGACCTGCGAAAATTAAGAAGTAATTCAAGAGTTAAACGAAAAAGCCGCACTGTTTGCGGCTTTTTTACTTTTTGTGTCTTATGTTCAAATCGTGTGAATCAATTACCCACTTATGACTGATTAGTGGCTCGGTACCGCAATTCGTTTTTCCAACATTCTTACTCCTTGTGAAACCACTAGGATAAGCACTAAATATTCAAGTACCAAGAATGTGTATATCTCTAGAGGTAAGTACTCATTAACCACCAGCTCGTTAGCTCGTCGAGTTAAATCACTTAAGCCGATTACACTCACCAGCGAAGACATTTTGAGAATGTAGACAAATTGATTACCTAGCGGTGGCAGAATTTGTCTTAATGCTTGAGGAAGAATAATAAAGCGCATCTTCTGCCAATAATTCAATCCAAGTGATTCTGCGGCCTCGTGCTGGCCTTTATGAATCGCTTGAATGCCACCACGAAATACTTCGGCCATAAAGGCACTTTCTGCGATGGTTAATGCGATCACCCCAGCCCAAAAGTGGTTGAGTGAGATATCCATCAGTGTCGGCATACCGTAATAAACCCACAATAAAAGCACCAGAACCGGAATAGAGCGGATCGTCTCTACATAAACACGGTTGATTAGATTGAGCCATTTCTTATCTGAAAGAGCGGGTAGTGCGATCATTAGTCCAATCGACATAGCAAAGAGCATACTCAGGAGGGATACTGCTATCGTATCTTCAAAACCACCTAAGAGAAAACCGATGTTTGTCCGACCTTGCTCGGTGGAAGGATCAAGCACATACCATCCCCACTCATAACTAGAGCAACCAGTGATAAGTAAGGGAGTAAAAAGGAAGAAAAAGTGTCGGTAATTCACAATAAGTTACTATCCTAACTAATAAAATTTCGATGTTACTGCTATGTTATCAAGACTATGAGAAAAAAAGTTAATAATATTAAGGAATAGACAATGAAGAGATTCATTATAGCACTAGGAATGTGTTTGCTCGCGGTTGGACAAGTTTCGGCGGATAGCCGTTTAAAAGAGATTTTAGACACTGGCGTAATGCGAGTGGGAACCACGGGAGACTGGAACCCGATGACCATGAAAGATCCAGCAACCAATAGTTATCGCGGTTTTGATATTGATGTCACGACGGAATTGGCGAAAGATCTTGGAGTAAAGGTTGAATATATCGCAACCGATTGGAAAACCTTAGTTAATGGCATTACCGCGAATAAATATGACATTACCGGAAGTGCGTCGCTGAATATGTCGCGTGCTAAGGTGGCGGGTTATAGTCAGCCTTATTTTTATTTAGCTTTTGTTCCAGTTGTACAGAAAAAAGACCTGACTAAATTTTCCAGTTGGGAGGACTTTAATGATTCGAACATCAAAGTTGCGGCAACATTGGGTACTGTGCAAGAGAAGATGGTTAAAGAGTTTTTCCCTGAAGCAAAACACATTGTTATAGAAGCGCCTGCTCGTGATTTTCAGGAATTACTGGCTCGCCGTGCTGATGTATCAGTGACGTCCAATGTTGAAGCCGCGACGCTGGTGGAGAAGTTTAAACAGTTAGCGATTGTACCTGTCGAAGATCCGCGTCGACCAACACCCATTTCGATGTTACTTCCTCAAGATGACCAAGTGTGGATCAATTATGTGAACCACTGGGTTGAGCTGAAAAAGACGCAAGGTTTTTTCAAAGCGACCGCTGAAAAGTGGGGCTTGAAAAGTTTATAGTGATGTCTCATATAAAAAAGCCGCGAATTTCGCGGCTTTTTTGTTTTCTAGCTAACCGAGTTGTCTATTAATCAATTTTTAATTATTCGTCGCTGACCACTCGAGCGTTGTCTGGTGCTCTGAAGTGTTTAGATAGCTCTCTGTTCGACACGATATAACCTACCCATAAACCGCCTAGGCAAATGATTATCGCAATACCAGTCACCATCTGAGCTTGGCTTGCGAAGACCGCTACAAGTGCGCTTGCAAAACCACTGACACAGATTTGCAGGCTATTTTGTAGGCCCGCAGCGGTTGCTGGGCTGTTTTTTGCGCTAGATAGTGCGCGGTTTACGACGATTGGGTATAACGCACCATTTGCTACCGCAATTAAGCAGAAGGGGGCTAAAATTGGCCAAATGGATGATAGCGTCCACTGAGATGCGATGAAAATAAGCAGAGTCGCGACACTGAAAAGACCAATTAATTGCTTCAGAACTTTTTCATCACCAAATTTTTTCACACCAACTTTGCCCATGTAACCACCGACCATAAAAGCGATGGTTTGCGGGATAAAGCTTAAACCGATGTCTTTTGGTTCATAGCCTAGTTGGCTCATGATTTCAGGCATCCCCGTTAAGTAAGCGAAGAATGCAGCGGACGCCATTGCAAACATCATGACATTGCCCACATAGGTTTTAGAGTGCAGTAACGCTTTGATATCTGTTTTGATTGAGCTTTGCTTACTTTCAACCTTCTCTTGAGGTTGGCTCATGGTTGCTAATACCAGCATGACACCCATTAGCGTTAATGTGATAAAAATACTGTGCCAGCCAAAGTTGTCCGCAAGTAACACACCTAACTGAGGTGCTAGGGCTGGTGATAGCGCGACTAAGGGCATAATTGTCGCAAAAATTTGTTGGCTACCACTTGCTGGATAACGTTTTATGACCATCGCCTGCCAAATAACCGCAGGTGCACATACGCCGATCGCTTGAATGAAGCGCAAGCTTAATAGTTGCCAAACTTCAGTGCTAAAGGCTAAACCAAATGAAGCGAGAGTGAACACGCCTAGGCCGACAACCAAGGTGTTTCTATGGCCAAATTTATCAGAAGCTAAGCCCCATAGCAGTTGCCCTATCGCCATACCCGCAAGAAATACGGTGAGAGAAAGAGCGATTTGTTCTGGGCCTGTGGCGAAGTCTGTCTCCATAATTTTAAACGCAGGGAGATACATATCTGTGGCTATAAAACCTAACATCGAAAGCGCAGCTAAGTAGATGAGTTGTAACTTGGAGATTTTCATACGATTTCCATTCAAAATATTTGTTTGTTTATGAACTGTTTAGGTTGGCGCCAGCCCTTGTTTATTTACGCTTTCATTCTATTCCGTCGACCTAGATAAAATAAAACGTTAAAATTAGTGGTTATCAATCAAAAAATTTGAAGGCTTATGTTCTCTAAATCATCATTAGAAATGCTCGATACGGTGGCTCGACTCGGTAGCTTTACCGCCGCTGCTGAGGTGTTGCATAAAGTTCCTTCCGCGATCAGTTATGGAGTTAGACAGGTTGAGCAAGATTTGGATGTCATCTTGTTTCGGCGATTACCAAGAAAGGTCGAGTTAACACCGGCTGGTGAGTTGTTTATTGAAGAAGCTCGCGTGCTACTTAGGCAGATGTCAGAAGTAAAAGCGCAAACCAAACGAGCGGCTCATGGCTGGCAGAAAACGCTAAAGTTAACCCTAGATAACGTGGTTAAGCTCGATAAAATGAAACCCATGATTGAAGATTTTTACCAGACATTTGAGTTTGCTGAACTGCAGATCAATATGGAGGTTTTTAATGGCTCTTGGGAAGCGATCGCACAAGGCAGGGCGGATATTGTTATTGGTGCGACCTCTGCTATTCCAGTGGGCGGCGATTTTGAGGTAAAAGAGATGGGTCTCTTGGATTGGGCTCTAGTGATGTCACCAAGTCATCCATGTGTGAAAGAACAAAACCTGACAGAATCGTTCGTTAGCCAGTTTCCTGCCATATGTTTAGATGATACATCCAGTGTGCTACCCAAGCGTCATACTGGGCATTATCCGCAGCAAAGACGCCTGCTATTGCCTAATTGGTATAGTGCGATTGAGTGTTTGAAGAATGGGGTTGGTGTGGGTTATATGCCGCGCCATATCGCCGCGCCATTGATCGCCGATGGTCAGTTGGTTGAAAAAGTCATGCCTGATGATAAACCATTGAGTCAGTGTTGTTTAGTTTGGCGAAAAGACGATAACCACAAGCTGATTAAATGGATGGTGGACTATTTAGGGTCGAGTGAACAGTTGTATCATGATTGGTTGGATGAGCGTCGATTAGGTGATATCGGGTAATAAAAAACAAGCATCAGCTGCACAAATAAAACAAGCGAGATATGAGTATCTCGCTTGTTTATCTAACGACCGTTTTTAAGAAGAAATGACCTTCTTAACACTCTATTTTATGAAAGAAAAAACTTATACGATGGGTTATCACTTTCATCTTTGCACTGGTAGCCAAGTTCGCGTAAATGCGTCGAAAACTGAGCTAAATCTTGCTCATCAAGCTCAAAACCACAAAGAACTCGCCCATAATCAGCTCCGTGATTTCGGTAATTAAACAGGCTTATATTCCAATGCGTTCCTAGAGTGCTGAGGAACTTAAGTAGCGCCCCCGGATATTCCGGAAATTCGAAGCTGTATAATCGCTCTTTGAGTTGCTTTGAGGGTTTTCCGCCTATCATGTAGCGAACATGGAGTTTTGCCATCTCATCATCAGAAAGATCGGCGACGGGATAGCCACCTTCACGCAAATCATCAATAATGCTGAGAAGCTCATCTTGACCGCCTTGCAAACGGACGCCAACAAAGATATTCGCTAAGCGATCATCGTTATAACGATAGTTAAACTCAGTAACCGCACGACCACCAATAATATTGCAGAACTCTAAGAATGCACCTTGGCGTTCAGGGATAGTCACCGCGAGTAACCCTTCGCGTTTTTCACCGAGTTCACAACGTTCGGAAACATAGCGCAAACCGTGGAAGTTGGTGTTAGCACCCGATAAAACCGTGCCAAGTTGTTTATCTTTGAGTTGATTGGCTTCTGCGTATTTTTTTAATCCAGCCAGTGCCAGCGCACCGGAAGGTTCCGCAATGGCGCGAGTATCTTCAAAAATATCTTTAACGGCAGCACAGATTTCATCGCTGGAAACCGTAATATGGCCATCGATATATTGCTGGCAAAGTCGGAAAGTCTCTTCACCAATACGTTTCACCGCAACACCATCGGCAAACATGCTGACCTGATCAAGAACGACAGGTTCTCCGGCATCTAAGGCGGCTTTTAGGCAGGCAGAATCTTCAGGTTCAACTGCAATGATCTTGATTTCCGGCATCAACTGTTTGATTAATACCGCAACACCTGCTGCTAAACCACCGCCGCCAACAGGAACAAAAATATAATCTAAATGACCATTTTGCTGCAGCATTTCCATGCCAATCGTGCCTTGCCCTGCGATCACTAATGGGTGATCAAACGGAGGAACAAACGTATAGCCATACTCAGCGGATAAACGTTCTGCTTCTGCTTTGGCTTCATCAAAATTGCTGCCGTGTAAAATGACCTTACCACCAAATCCACGTACCGCTTCTACCTTGATATCGGGCGTTGTTTTGGGCATCACAATGGTGGTTTGGATAGCCAATTTAGTTCCTGATAGCGCCATGCCTTGTGCGTGGTTGCCTGCTGATGCTGCAATGACTCCCGCCTGTTTTTGCTCTTCAGACAAACTGGAAACCATGTTATAGGCACCACGAAGTTTGAAGGAGTGCACCGGTTGGCGATCTTCACGTTTGAGCTGAATCTGGTTGCCCATACGCTCAGATAAGCGCGGCATCGCTTGCAATGGGGTGACCGTTGCTACTTCATAGACGGGAGCACGTAAGATCTGACGCAGATAGTCTGCGCCAGTTTGTTGAGTTGTCGTCATAAGAACAGTAATCCTTTTCTCTGTGGCCGAACTAATCGTCCAATTTCGACTTATCACGAACCGCGCCTTTATCGGCACTGGTTGCCATGCTGGCATACGCTTTCAAAGCAAACGAAACTTCACGTTGGCGGTTAACTGGTTTCCAGCCTTGTTGATCTTGAGCGCTGCGACGAGCGGCCAATTCAGTTTCAGCAACGTCTAATGTTATCGAGCGGCTTGGGATATCAATGGTGATGATATCGCCCTGTTGAACCAAACCAATGGTTCCGCCACTTGCCGCTTCAGGGGATACGTGGCCAATTGAGAGGCCGGATGTTCCGCCTGAGAATCGACCGTCGGTTAATAATGCACACGCTTTACCTAGCCCCATCGATTTTAGATAGGTGGTTGGGTAGAGCATTTCTTGCATTCCTGGGCCACCTTTTGGTCCTTCGTAGCGGATCACCACAACATCACCAGCTTTAACTTGGCCACCTAAAATACCGTCAACCGCAGTATCTTGGCTCTCAAATACGACCGCTGGGCCTTGGAATTTAAGGTTTTCTTCATCAACGCCTGCGGTTTTGACAATACAGCCATCAACCGCGATGTTGCCAGATAGTACCGCAAGCCCACCTTCTTGGCTAAAAGCGTTCTCTTTGGTGCGAATACAGCCATTCTCACGATCATCGTCTAATCGATCCCAGCGGCAATCTTGTGAGAAAGCTTTCGTGGTGCGAATGCCTGCTGGGCCCGCGCGGAAAAACTTAAGTACCGCTTCATCTTCAGTCTGCATGATATCGTATTGAGCTAATTGCTCTTTCATGGTTAAACCCAATACGGTATTGGTTTCACCATTTAATAGACCTGCACGATCTAGCTCACCCAGAATCGCCATTACGCCACCAGCACGGTGTACATCTTCCATGTGGTACTTCGGTGTAGAAGGGGCAACTTTACATAAATGTGGAACACGGCGAGACATTGCGTCGATATCTTCCATATCAAAGTCAATATCCCCCTCTTGAGCTGAGGCGATTAGGTGAAGCACAGTATTACTCGATCCGCCCATCGCAATATCAAGTGCCATAGCATTTTCAAACGCAGCTTTATTGGCAATGTTACGTGGCAGAGCGGAGTCATCACCTTGTTCGTAATAGCGCTTAGTTAATTCAACCACGCGTTTACCCGCATTGATAAACAACTGCTCACGGTCTGCATGAGTGGCGAGCATTGAACCATTGCCCGGTTGAGATAACCCTAGCGCTTCGGTTAAACAGTTCATTGAGTTAGCGGTAAACATACCTGAACATGAGCCACAAGTTGGGCACGCAGATCGTTCCACTTGCTCACTCTGTTCATCCGAAATCGTTGGATCGGCACCTTGGATCATGGCATCGACAAGGTCGAGTTTGATGATCTGATCGGAAAGCTTGGTCTTACCCGCTTCCATCGGGCCGCCTGATACAAAGATCACTGGGATATTAAGGCGCATGGCGGCCATCATCATTCCCGGAGTAATTTTGTCACAGTTAGAGATACAAACCATCGCATCGGCGCAGTGTGCGTTGACCATGTACTCGACTGAATCAGCAATCAACTCACGTGATGGTAGTGAGTACAACATACCTCCATGACCCATTGCGATGCCATCGTCGACCGCGATGGTGTTGAACTCTTTGGCTATGCCGCCTGCTTTCTCAATTTCACCCGCCACCAGTTGACCCATGTCTTTAAGATGAACGTGGCCAGGTACAAATTGAGTGAAAGAGTTGACGACGGCAATAATCGGTTTACCGAAATCTTCTTCTTTTACACCAGTTGCGCGCCATAAGGCACGAGCACCAGCCATGTTACGTCCGTGAGTGGTGGTAGCACTGCGATATTTATTCTTAGGAGCCGTTGGCATTTGTATTTCCTTATTCAATATTTTGCTAATTAAGCGTTATTTGGGGTGGCACTTTCTATGGTTAAACGTCTTGTGGGTAAACGTAGTCTAGCCAGCCCCATTTATCTTCTGTTTTGCCGTTGAACAGCCCAAAGTAAGCCGCTTGAACTTGTTGTGTTATCGGGCCTCGCTTGCCTTCTCCGATCGTTATTTTATCGACGGTACGAACCGGTACGATTTCAGCCGCGGTGCCTGTCATGAAAATTTCATCAGCAAGGTATAACGCTTCGCGGGCAATGTTTTCTTCGCGAATTTCGTAACCCATTTCTTTGGCAAGCACCATGATTGAATCACGAGTGATCCCTGGCAAAATGGCACTGGTCGCTGGTGGTGTAGAGAGAATACCATCACGAATCACAAAGATATTTTCGCCAGCCCCTTCAGATAGGTAACCATCGACACTGAGTGCGATACCTTCAGCGTAACCATTGCGGCGAGCTTCCCCACCAACAAGAAGGGATGATAAGTAGTTACCGCCGGCTTTTGCTGCGGTTGGGATGGTATTAGGTGCCGCGCGATTCCAACTTGAGATCATCGCATCAACGCCATTTTCAAGCGCTTCTTCGCCCAAGTACGAACCCCAAGGGAAGGCCGCGATAATTAAATCCATCTCAGTATTTTCTGGTGGACAGACGCCAAGCCCTACATTGCCAACAAAGCCTAGTGGGCGAATGTAAGCGGATTGCAGTTTGTTTTGACGGAGAGTTTCGCGTGTTGCCTCCATGATCTCTTCTTCAGTGTAAGGGATCGGAAAGCGGTAAATCTTGGCTGAATTTTTAAGACGTTTGGCATGTTCAGGGTGACGGAAAATCACTGGGCCTTTTGGCGTGTTATAGCAACGAACGCCTTCAAAAACGGAAGTACCGTAGTGCATCGCATGAGTAAGAACATGAACATTTGCCTCTGCCCAAGGAACCATTTCACCGTTAAACCAAATGTAGTCGGCTGTTTTTGCAGTCATTTTGATGTCCTTATGCATTAATGCTCTGTTGTAAATTATTGTTTGGCAATTCGTTCTTACTAATCGTGATCACATCAACATTTTTGATGTCCCATAGCTTCTCGATTTGATTCACTAAGAAAGAGATAGGGCGGTCACTGTCGACAATAATTTCGATGCTAGCCACTTTGCTTTCATGGTTTTGTGTCGCAGCAACTTGTTTGATGATGAAACCACGGTGGCGGATCACACGTAATACACGCTCAAGCAATACGGGCTTATCATCGGCTTTGATATCTAATAAGTACCTTTCCATTAGGTGTTCTCCAACATGTCACTGTTTGATGCGCCCGGTGGAACCAGCGGCCATACATTTTCTTCTTCAGAAATAAGAACATGCAGCATGTAAGCTGTCTTACTTTCTAGCATCTCTTTTAGCGCGGGCTCGACTTCTTCTTTACGAGTAATGGTTTTTCCTGGGATATCAAAAGCCTTGGCAAGCATAACGAAATCAGGGTTGTCATCTAAGATCGTTTCGCTATGGCGGCCATCAAAAAAGAGTGATTGCCATTGGCGTACCATGCCTAATCGTTGGTTGTTGATCAGTACGATTTTTACGGGGATCTGGCGGCGTTTCAGCGTACCTAACTCCTGCACATTCATCATGAACGAGCCATCACCAGAGATGAGAATGGATTGGTCATCTGGTCGAGCAACACTTGCGCCCATCGCTGCAGGTAGGCCAAAGCCCATGGTGCCAAGACCTGCGGATGTAATGAAATTTTGTGGTTCACGAGGTTGAGTATGTTGCGCTGCCCACATTTGGTGCTGTCCAACATCGGTCGAGATGATTGAATTTTCCGGCATCATATCCGATAGCTGTTTAAGCATTAATGGAGCAAAAATCAGATCGCCAGGATGGTCATAACGCCACTTAAAGCCTGAACGTAAGCTTTCTGAGTGATGTACCCAAGGGCTAATATCTTGTGATAGCTCTAACTGTGGAAGGATCAAGTTGATATCGCCGCGCAATGACGCATTGGCAACACGCAATTTATTGAACTCTGCGGCATCAATATCGATATGGATGACTTTTGCATGTGGCGCAAAAGTATCAAGTTTGCCTGTCACACGGTCATCAAACCTTGCGCCGACGACGATCAGCAGATCAGACTCTTGAACCACTAAGTTTGCCGCTTTGGTTCCATGCATCCCTAGCATGCCTAAAAAGTGCGGGTCATGACGCTCAACCGTACCTAATCCTTTCAGTGTGCTGACCGATGGCATTGGGTTTAAGCGTAAAAACTCGCGCACTGATTCAGTGGCTTTGCCAAGTTGAACACCGCCACCGACATACAGTACAGGGCGCGTGCTGGCGGCTAACAGTGCTTGAGCTTGTTGAAGTGAGGCTTCGCTTGCAACGGGCATTGCTGGTGGCACAAATGGAGGAATGACAGAAACAGGAGCTTCGGCAAGCTGTACATCTTTTGCGATATCGACAATAACAGGGCCAGGGCGGCCTGTTTTTGCGACTTCAAACGCTTCAGAGAGTGTCGGTGCGAGATCGTCAATATGAGTCACAAGGTAGCTATGTTTGGTACAAGCTAAAGACATTCCAATGACGTCCATCTCTTGGAATGCATCGGTGCCAATATGAGAGCTAGCAACTTGTCCGGTAATAGCGACAAGAGGAATTGAATCAAGGAAAGCATCGGCGAGGCCGGTGACGAGGTTCGTTGCACCCGGGCCAGAGGTCGCCATGCATACCGCGACATCTTGTGTGGCACGAGCCATACCGATAGCCGCCATTGCTGCGCCTTGTTCGTGACGACAAAGGATATGCTCCACGCCGCCATCATAGAGTGCATCATAAATGGGCATAATGGCCCCACCGGGGTAACCGAAAATGGTTTTAATGCCCTGTTGTTTTAATGCGGATACGACTAAATCTGCACCTCTCATCGTAATCCTCCTGTGCTACTTTTTGGTTGGTAGCTTAATCCATTTTGACTGCACATCTTGTGCTCCCATTCTTCCTGTCATCGATCTGTCTGAATATCGTATTGAGTGATATTTTCTTGAGTTATAAAGTGTAATTTTAGGTCTATAAATTAGAAAAAACCCCCGGACTTTTCAGTGCGAGGGTTTGTAAAATCTTGTGGTTATTTTCTGCCCACTCGCCCCCGCGCGGTCTTAATAATGACCACGATAATCAGGTTAATCAGTGCGTAAGTGCGGGCGTTAAATTTCATACATCTCTTATTTTTGTTACGTAATGTCTTACGAAATGGTTTGCGTCTCTAGTGTTATCATACAAATCTGCTACGTGACAAGAAAAAACTCATACTTTTTTCACATTTCCTACTAATACAAACACGCTATATAACATCTTATTGAAGTGAGTTTACGCTCTTTATTGAGGATAAATTCTTGTAACTCCGCCACTTAGGAATGCTCATGGGATTAGCGATTATTCATAGTCGGGCCAGCGTTGGGGTGGAAGCACCCGAAGTCACGATAGAAGTACATATTAGTAATGGGATGCCCGGTTTTGCTTTGGTTGGGTTACCTGAAACCACGGTTAAAGAGTCTCGGGATCGGGTACGCAGTGCGATCATTAACTCTAAATTTGAGTTTCCAGCCAAGCGGATCACCGTTAACTTGGCTCCAGCGGACTTGCCTAAAGAGGGAGGGCGATTTGATCTGCCTATTGCGCTTGGGATATTGGCTGCATCTCAGCAAATAGCACTAACGAAATTAGAAGGGTGTGAGTTTATTGGAGAGTTGGCATTATCTGGTGAATTACGCGCGGTAAAAGGTGTTCTACCTGCCGCGTTAGCCGCAAACCGGCAACAACGGTGTTTGGTGGTTCCGCATGAAAATGGCGATCAAGCGGCTTTGGTTGGCAAGGATAACCATAAATCCGCACAGAGTTTACTCGAAGTATGTGCTGACTTATGCGGGCAACAGACTCTTAGTCTATTTCAAACGCCATCGATTCATGTTCACAAGCCTTTAGAGCGGGATTTACAGGATATTATTGGTCAGCAACAGGGGAAAAGAGCGTTAGAGATCGCGGCGGCTGGCAATCATAATTTGCTTTTTCTTGGGCCTCCCGGTACAGGAAAAACTATGCTCGCCTCTCGGTTATGTGATTTGTTACCTGAGATGAGTGAGGCTGAGGCTATGGATACCGCTTCGGTCGCGTCGTTGACTCAGCAGGAGATCAATCAACATAACTGGAAACAGCGGCCTTTTCGTTCACCGCACCATTCGAGTTCGATGGCGGCGCTGGTGGGAGGGGGATCGATACCACGGCCAGGTGAAATATCATTAGCACATAATGGTTTGCTGTTTTTGGATGAAATGCCGGAATTTGAACGTAAGGTGCTGGATTCGTTACGGGAACCGCTTGAATCTGGAGAGATCATCATCTCTCGTGCTGCGGGGAAAACTCGATTTCCAGCCCGTTTTCAATTAGTCGGTGCATTGAACCCGAGTCCAACAGGGTATTACGAAGGTGAGCAATCACGAACGAATCCACAGATTATTTTGCGCTATTTAAATCGGTTATCAGGGCCACTGTTGGATCGTTTTGATATGTCACTTGAAATCCCTTTATTACCGAAAGGAATGCTATCTGAAGGTGGCGATCGAGGTGAAGCCACACAAGTTGTAAAAGAGAGAGTTTTGATTGCAAGAGAACGAATGCAGGCCCGAAATGGAAAGGTTAACTCATTATTAGGCAGTCGTGAAATTGAGCAGTTTTGCCCTTTAATGAAACAAGATTCTGAGTTTTTGGAGAATGCACTGCATCGGTTAGGTTTATCGATTCGTGCTTACCATAAAATCATTAAAGTGGCGCGGACGATTGCGGATCTTGAAGGCGTTGAAAGTATTGAGAAGAAGCATTTAGCGGAAGCGTTAGGTTATCGCTCTATGGATAGGTTATTGAAACAATTGACAGCACAGGCGGTATAACGTTTTTACGGAGTAGGTTTGTAAAAAGGGAGCCGATAACGAGGCTCCCTTTTATCATGAATTACTTTTTCAGTAAGAAGTTCACCAGTTCAAAGTACTCATCAAGGCTCTGAATGCTTTGTGCTTCCACAAGGTAACGGTTATTCACAATGACTGCTGGAACGCCTGTAAGTCCACTGTCTTTAAAGGCTTTGTCTGAACGACGAACCATTGAATCGACAGCAAAGCCGTTGAACGCTGCGTCATATTTTGCTGCATCAATGCCTTCATCAAGGAAAATTTGACGTAATTCAGCGTCGTCTTTCGGTGCTTTACGCATGTTGTGGATTCGATTGAATAAAATCGGAACCATCTTATCTTCGACTTTTAGAGCGATCATGGTTGAGTAAGCTTTACTCATTGATTTACCCATCGGGCCACCCATGAAAGATACGTGATTTTTATTCAGTTTCACGCCTTCTGGAAGTTTGGTTTTCAATTGCTCAATAATAGGTTCAAAGCTATTGCAGTGTGGGCAGTAAAAAGAGAAAAACTCATTTACGACAGGCTTTTTGGAAGCTTCAAGATCCAATACTTTGTAATGTTCGCCTTCACTAAATTGAGCAGCATGAGCGGATAGGCTCAGTAGTAGAGTTGCTGCAAGTGCGAGTAGCTTCTTCATTGTTGTTCTCCATTATAGTAAGTCCCTTTAAGTGAGGGATCGAATGTATTACCACTGCGGCATAAGTGAAAGAGGAGCTTCGTTGAGCGCCGCAATTTGTTCTTTAAATCCTAACACTTGGCTTTCCCAATATTTAGGATCGTTAAACCAAGGGAAGGCGAGTGGGAAAGCAGGATCATGCCATCTTTTTGCTAACCATGCCATGTAGTGCACCATTCGTAGACCACGTAATGGTTCAATAAGTTTCAATTCTGTAGGGTTAAAGTCACAAAACTCTTGATAGCCTTCTAAGATGATATCCAGTTGAACGAGTTTATCTTGGCGCTCGCCATTCATTAACATCCATAAATCTTGTACTGCTGGGCCATTTCTCGCGTCATCTAAATCGACAAACATGGGGCCATCACGCCATAGAATGTTGCCGGGATGACAGTCGCCATGCAGGCGAATGATTTGTGAATCGTCGCTCCAATGTTGTTCGAGTAAATTAATCAGCAGATCAAGATCATTAAAAAAAGCCGACTCTAGATGAGAGGGGATAAAGGTCGATTGCTGTAGAAGTTTTCTTGGCTGGTATAAGTACTCTTCAAGGCTAATGGTTGGTCGGTGTTGAAATAGTTTTTGTGAACTTACTTTATGAATGCGACCCAAAAATCGGCCCACACCTTCAAGTTGATCTAAGTTATCGACCTCATACTGACGCCCGCCAACACTAGAAAACAGTGCGAATGTGTAGCCTTTATAAAAATGTAGCGTCTGTCCATTGATACGTAATGGCGCAGCGACAGGGATCTCTTGTTCAACCAATTCTAGGGTGAAGTCATGCTCTTCTTGAATTTGTAGTGAACTCCAACGCTCAGGTCGATAAAACTTTACGACGTAGCGTTTTTTGTCTTCATCAACAAATTGGTAGACTCTATTTTCATAGCTATTTAAAGCCAGCAAGCCTGATTCTGCGCGGACGCCGATACTCTCTAGTGCGTACCACATGAAGTCAGGCGTTAGGGCATTGAAGTTAAAATTTTGCTCAGTCATAAATAAAAAAGGCTCATTACTGAGCCTTTTTCCATTAAAAATTAAGGGTTACAGTTTTTTTATAAAGCGGCTTTCCACTTCAACTGTAAACTGGTCACTGTCTGTGAGTATAAACTGAATCTTTGAAACTGGAGAGCTGATTTTTTCAGGATCAATCCCTAAGCTCATCGGTAAGTTCAGTACTTCCCCTGGCTCAACGGTGACAGTTTGGTTGCCATACCAAATAGCACCTGGCAATCCTGTTACCTCTAAATCATAGCTTTGGGTCTGCTGAGTTTTATTAATGACTTTTAAGGTATAAGTGTTTTCAAAGAAACCTTGGCTATTGACTCTGACTAACTGGTTTCTATCTTTCAGTACACTTAAGCCAACCGGTGCAACACTGGCGACTTGAACAAAGAAGAGGCCAATCATTAATACTAAAATGCCGCCATAACCTAATAGTTTCGGTCGCATGACCTTAGTATGATTACCAGATAAGCGGTGTTCAGTGGTGTAATTAATCAGACCTTGTTGGTAACCCATTCGATCCATGGTTTTATTACATGCATCAATACAAGCACCACAGTTGATGCATTCATATTGCAGACCATCACGAATATCAATACCTGTCGGACATACCTGAACACATAAATCACAATCAATACAGTCGCCCAATCCTAATGCTTTCGGATCGGCTTTGCGTGAGCGAGGGCCACGGTTTTCACCACGTTTAGTGTCGTAACCGACGATAAACGTATCTTTATCAAACATAGCTGATTGGAAACGAGCGTATGGACACATGTGAAGGCAAACAATGGATCGCATCCAACCTGCGTTGCCATAAGTACATGCCGCAAAAAAGATGACCCAGAATGCAGGCCAAAAGCTGGCGTTAAAGGTAAAGAAATCAATCACCAAATCTTTGACTGGTACAAAATAGCCGACAAAGGTTAAGCCTGTTAGTAACGCGATACCTATCCAAGCTAAGTGCTTAACGGCTTTTCGCATAATGAGGTTTGAAGTGGGTTTATTGGAATCTTGTTTGCGCCGTTTATTCGCCGAACCTTCCAATTTTTCTTCAAACCAAATGTACATGAATGTCCAAACAGTTTGAGGACATAAATAGCCACACCATACTCGGCCTAAAAAGGTGGTTAAAAAGAATAGGCCAAACGCTGCTATCATAAATAGCAGAGCTAACAGAGTAAGATCTTGCGGATAAAGAGTGGTGCCAAAGAAATTAAATTGCTGGTTACCTATATCGAGTAAAATTGCTTGGCGTTCACCAAACGGGATCCATGGTGTTAGTGCAAAAAGCAGCAATAGAAACCAGCCACCATAGCGGCGTAGTTGTTGGAAGAAACCTTTACTTTCTCGAACATAGATGCGATTACTTGGGTTAAACCTATCGCCATTCCCTTTATGGGTTTTTGGGTTGAAGGTTTTGGGAGTCACATCTTTGATATCGATCTTATCCTGACTCATTGGAGCTATCCTTATTGGGCTTTAGGTGTGATTTATTTAATTCACACTCTTAGACATTGCATTTTATTATGTGGCGTTTCATTGAGCTTTTTCGTTGGCGATTATAGCGCCAATGTTGGTGACTTTTTTTTAAGGCTATCAACCTTTAACAATCTTTGTTACTACAGATCAGTAGAAAAAGAGTAGAACAGAAAAAAAGCGACCATCTGGCCGCTTTGAATAAAGTCATTAATTACTGTTAGATGATTTATTTGATGATACCGCGAGCTTTGAGGATTGCGGTTTTAAAGTCATCTTCTTGGTCTTTTTTGAGACCTGGGATCATTTCGTCTTTTTCACTGTTACGCATTTTAAGATGGTAGATCAGTACGTCATCGGTTAGATCTTCGATTTTGTCTTCGTATCCTGCCTCTTGAGCTAATTTTACAATGAACTGTAGTAGGTTCATTTCTGAATCTTTTTGCCATTCAGGTTCGATTAATTCAATCAGCTCTTCTATACGATGGCACTTCATTGGGCTTTCTCCATAATAGTTATAATGATTTTGAGTAAAGGTATCAAAATGCACCGCATAAGATAAGGAAAAAGCGCAGTATTAAACTGCGCTTTTTATTAAGCAGCTTGAATGACTTTTACTGAAGTAGAAGCATGAAGTGCCGTCTTTTCCACTAAAGTCATTGTTGGTGCTACTTTTTTTGCCGAAGGCACAGCGACAAAGCTGCAACGACGACGAGACGCACCACGATTTGAGTGCGAAAACCTGACAGGAGTTGGGCGCATTAATATACCTAACAGCCAGGCATTTCCATTGCCAATTTAATGGCCCGATTATCTATGAGTCGCTCCCCTTTGCTTGTTAGTCATAAGTGCAAGGCACCATTCGTAATCATGTTCAAAAAAGAGTGACTCTTCTGGCGTAAGCCTATCCTATAAATAATCAGGAATAATGATATGTATGCATATCATTATTCAGAATATCACCTTACTCGTTCTGGATCGACAGCTGAGTAAAAAACAGCCACCTTGAACCCTCATCATCAAGTAAAATGAATTGAGTTGCAGTCAGTTTCATGAGTACTATTAAGGTAAGCGAAAGGAGAGTGCTGATGTCATTTTTGAAGAAAACCTTAGCAAGTTTTGGTATTGGATCTGCAAAAGTGGATTCTGTTCTACAGCAAGAAGTCTTGTTCCCTGGGCAAAAAGTGAATGTCGTGATCCATGTTTATGGTGGTTCGACACCTCAGGAGATAGATAACATTGACCTGAAACTTTGTTGTCAATATATCGATGAAGTCGAAGTGGGTGGTGGCGACAATCGCGAGCAACGCACCAAGCGAGTGAAGCAGAGTTATGCGCTTGCGAGTTGGGCGTTACCTTACTCTTTTACTATTGGTGCAGGTGAGCAACGAGATTTTGAGATTGAACTTGATATCCCATGGAATACGCCTGTGACCATTGGTGATGCGAAAGTTTGGTTAGAGACAGGGTTAGATATCGCGCTGGCGATTGATCCTACGGATAAAGATATTTTGACAGTGAGACCCGATCCTATCATGGATGGTATTTTCACTGAGTTGGAAGAGCAAGGGTTACGAATTCGACAAGTTGAGTGTGAAGCTGCTAAAGGTTTCGCCATGCCTTTTGTCCAAGAGTTTGAATTTGTACCAACAACGGGCCCTTACCACGGTCGTTGGCGTGAATTAGAGATTGTGGCTTATCGAGACGCTGAGCAATTGCAACTTTGGTTCGAGATAGACAGAAACCGAAAAGGATTTGGTGGCATGTTATCTAGCTTGCTGGGTTTAGGTGAACTTAAACGTAAACTCGTGATCCCAGCAGACACACCCGTTAGCGAGGCTGGAAAGATCGTTTTAGAGTATCTAGAACAGGTCAGTTAGTCAGATATTATTCAATTTAGACGTTTTCTGGCAAACAGTCTTTTGACTGGTAAAATATTGAGCTTACACGTGTAAGCTTAATATGGCATACTGGTAGAATCAAATAATGGTCCTACCATGGAAAACTTATGAATCAACCAACGAATACGGCCTACAGTACAACTGAAGAGTTAGCCAATGCGATCACCCATGGTATTGGTTGCCTTTTTGGTATTGTGGGTTCAGTTTTACTGCTCAATAACGCCATCGAGCATGGCGCTGACATCATGACTTTAACCAGCATGGCAGTTTACGGTAGTAGCATCATTTTACTCTTCCTTGCCTCTACACTGTATCACTCCATTTCAAACCCTAATACGAAACGCCTTTTCAAAACGTTAGATCACTGCGCGATATATCTACTGATCGCAGGCAGTTATACCCCATTCCTGTTAGTGGGATTAAGAACACCGCTAGCGATAGGATTAATGGGCGTGATTTGGGCGATTGCGCTGATTGGCGTTGTTATGAAAATCGCATTTGTTTACCGATTTAAACGCGCATCGTTGATCACCTACTTGATCATGGGTTGGCTTTCTATGATTGTTATCTACCAGTTGGCGCTAAATATTGCTGTGGGAGGTTTAGTTTTACTGGCGGCAGGCGGCGTGATTTACTCTTTGGGTGTGATTTTCTATGTAACAAAACGCATCCCTTACAACCATGCCATCTGGCATTTGTTTGTGCTAGGTGGATGCGTATGTCACTTCTTTGCTATCTATCTTTATGTGCCAATTGTTTAAGCCTTGATGTGTTTATCGAGACTCGACATTCAGCACGTTAACATTGATTTGATAGTCGGTATGTTGAGGTACTTCGAATACTAAATTACGACCAGACTCAGATGATTGTGGTCTTAGATAAGTGTCAGCAATACGCTTGATTGATTTCCAGATAGCCACTTCCGTTTTAAGCAGAGAAACACCTTGTGAGTCTAATATTTCAACTTCTAGATCAATCAATACAATCGATTGAGAGCTTTGATTGGTGATAGAGGTTGGAATAATCAGCGTGCCGGACTCATAACTGGCAGACTGAAGTAAAATATCTATACCAGAATCAGAAAGTTGAAGAATGTGCTTATTTGCTCCAACCTTGAATTGAGTACCTGCTTTTTTCGAAGCCAGTGGGATCGCGACAACATCCGTGGTTTCCTCACTTTTTGCAGATAAGTACTCCCAAGTAAAATCATCATTCAGCTGAATTTGTTGTCCGTTTTCCAGTGTGACGATTTGATTGGCTAGCACATTACCGCTCAGAAATATGCTTAATAACATTATCCATTTGTTCATTGTAAACCTCTTTAACGGCGCCAAAAGGCAGGAAAAAATAGTACTAAAATAGTCAGTATTTCAAGTCTTCCCATCAGCATACCAAAGCTGAGTATCCACTTTGCAGCATCAGGGAGAGGAGAAAAGTTACCCGTTGGACCAATAACCGACCCCATTCCTGGGCCAACATTCGCGACCGCAGTAATTGAGCCTGAAATACTGGTGATAGGATCGAGCCCCATAGAGCTTAGAGCTGCAGCAATAAAAATAATGGTAATGAAGAACATTAAACCGAAAGCGACCACGGAACGAACAATATCGTCATTTACTGGCCTTTGGTTATAACGTTGAACAAAGACACCAGATGGGTGAATCAGTTTCATTATCTGCTTATTCAGGAGTGTCATCGCAATTTGGAAGCGGAATATTTTAATGCCCCCAGATGTCGAACCTGAACAAGCCCCTGCCATCATTAAGAACGCAAATAACACGCTAGGCAGAGCGCCCCATGCGGTGAAATCCTCTAAACCAAAACCTGTAGTGGTCACGACCGATACAATGTTAAACATGGATACTCTTAGCGCGTCTAAAACCGCATAGCCATCTCGAATGATTAACCAAGCGGCGACAATGAAGCTTGAGCCTAAGAACAGATAAGTGAAGCCTCGTACTTGTGCATCTTTATACAGAGCTTGTGGCTTTCTTTTGCTGAGCACAGTCACAAAGAGCAAGAAAGGAAGTCCACCCAGATACATAAATAGAGTCGCAACCCAATGAGCTCCGTTTGAGAAGTGATTCATTGAGCCATCAGATGTTGAATAACCACCGGTTGAAAGGGTAGTAAAAGAGTGATTGATCGCATCAAACAAGTTCATGCCTGTTGCTAAGTAACCCAGTAGGCACAACACTGTCAATACGAGGTAGACCAGAACTATATTTTTGGCGACAGTTTTCGCGCGAGGGCTACTTTTATCGGACCAATCTGATGATTCCGTTTGGAATAGCTTCATCCCCCCAACGTTCAGCATTGGCAGAACGGCAACCGCCATTACGATAAACCCTATACCTCCCAACCATTGTAGGATTGAGCGCCACAATAAAATGCTGGGAGCCATACTGTCTAAGCCACTTAAAACGGTGGAACCCGTGGTGGTAATGCCTGACATAGTTTCAAAGTAAGCGTCAGTAAAACTGATGTGGTTGATGAACACGAAGGGCAGAGCAGCAAAGGCACTGGCGATAGTCCAAACCAAAGAGGTGATTAGAAACATATCTCGAACACTTAATTTAAAGTGTGCGGTGCGACCAATGGTTAAACAGATAAACGCCATTAAATGGGTGATCAGAACCGATTGACCAAACTCTAAAAAGCCACCCGTACCGGTAAAAAACGCGACAAGTGTTGGGATATACATAAATAGGGCTAGCTTGGATAACACTAACCCTATAACAAAAATAATCGGACGCAGATTGACCATTTTTAGTGACCTAAAGGAAGAACGGACTCGGCTGGAACAGTGACTCTACATCTGCAACATACTTTTTATCGACTAAGAACATAACGACGTGATCATCTTGTTCGATCATCGTTCTGTCATGAGCGATGAGCACTTCTTCGCCACGAACAATGGCACCAATGGTTGTACCTGGAGGAAGTTTAATATCACCGACGGCGCGGCCGACAACTTTAGAGGTGGTTTCATCACCGTGGGCAATCGCTTCAATCGCTTCTGCGGCTCCGCGACGCAGTGATGATACATTCACAATATCGGCTCGACGCACGTGGGTAAGTAGTGCGGAAATCGTCGCTTGCTGGGGTGAGATCGCAACATCGATAACGCCACCTTGAACCAAGTCTACGTACGCTCCACGTTGAATCAGCACCATTACTTTTTTCGCCCCCATGCGCTTAGCGAGCATGGCAGACATAATGTTGGTCTCATCTTCGTTGGTTAAGGCAATGAAAACGTCAACTTGGTCGATGTTTTCTTCCGTAAGTAACTCTTGGTCTGCCGCATCACCACAGAACACAATCGTATTCTCTAGCTCTTCAGAAAGCTTTTCAGCCCGTTTATGGTTGCGCTCAATCAACTTAACGCTGTAGCTGTGTTCAAGACGCTTAGCGAGACTGGCACCGATATTACCACCACCGACAATCATGATTCTGCGGTAAGGCTTTTCTAAACGTTGAAGTTCACTCATAACGGAACGAATATGGTTACTTGCTGCAACGAAGAAAACTTCATCATCGGCTTCAATAACGGTGGTTCCTTGAGGTCGAATCGCACGTCCTTGACGGAAAATCGCGGCAACACGAGTATCAATATGAGGCATGTGACCACGTAAAGCAGACAGAGCGTTCCCCACCAAAGGGCCACCATAATAAGCTTTTACCGCAACCAAGCTGACTTTCTGTTCAGCAAAACTCACCACTTGAAGGGCGCCAGGGTATTGGATGAGACGCTCAATATAACTGGTTACGAGTTCTTCTGGAGCTATAAGGTGATCGACCGGGATTGCGCCTGATTTAAACAGCGCTTCTTTTTCTGCCAAGTATTCCGGAGAGCGAATACGGGCAATACGGTTCGGTGTGTTAAACAGAGAGAAGGCAACCTGACACGCAGCCATGTTGGTTTCATCCATATTGGTTACAGCCACCAACATGTCAGCATCTTGTGCTCCGGCTTCCCGCAAAGTTGTTGGGTGGCTGGCGTAACCATTCACCACTCGTAAATCATATTTATCTTGCAGTTCACGAAGGCGATCACCATTGCGGTCGACAATGGTGATGTCATTGTTTTCGCCAACGAGATTTTCTGCCAGTGTGCCACCGACTTGGCCAGCACCAAGAATGATGATTTTCATACTTTGCTTCTCTTGTTTTACTCAGTTATGCGCCGGTCTTTTCTATTATCAGAAAGCTGCGCAATTAAGGTGCTCATTCATAATGAATACGAGCAGTGCTTCAAGTTATAAGCGCTGCTCGAATCAATGTTATACGCTTAAGCGAGCGATTTAACCAATACGGCGTAGTAGAAACCATCCATATCGTCTTCACCAGGAAGAATTTGGCGTCCTGGGTTTTCAACTTCAGAACCCACCAGTTGTGCGTTGTCGGTTCTCGCTAAGAAGTCTTTTACTTGTTGGCTGTTCTCTTGTGGAGTGATTGAACACGTCGCGTACACCATAGTGCCGCCCGGTTTAAGTTCACGCCACATCGCATCCATGATTTCACTTTGAAGCAGTGCGAGAGCCTCAATATCAGACGCTCTGCGTAGCCACTTAATATCAGGGTGGCGACGGATCACGCCAGTCGCTGAACAAGGTGCATCTAACAAAATACGGTCGAATTGATCACCTTGCCACCACTCTTCAGGGTAGCGAGCATCTCCGCAGATAACATCAGCACGCAGTTGTAAACGCTGTAGGTTGTCATACACGCGATCCAAACGGCGGTCATCGCAGTCAATGGCAACCACTTCAGTGTTCTTTGTGCGCTCTAAAATATGCGCAGTTTTGCCGCCAGGTGCAGCGCAGCAATCTAAAATTAACTCACCGTCTTGTGGTGCTAAGTAATCGACAGATAATTGAGCCGCAGCATCTTGAACCGATACCCAACCTTTAGTGAAACCTGGTAGTAAAGTGACATCACAAGGAGACGTTAATTTTAATGCATCTTCCGCTTGAGGGTGCGGTGTGCATTCAATGTTTTCGCTATTTAACAGTGCTAAGTATTCATCACGAGTGTGGTGCTGACGATTCACTCGTAGCCACATTGGTGCTTTACTGTTATTCGCTTCAACGATGGATTCCCATTGTTCTGGGTAACTCTCTTGAAGCATTTTTAAAATCCAGCTTGGGTGGCAATATTTGCCTGCGTTATGACTAACGGCCAGTTCGTCCAAGCGGTCTTGTTCGCGTAAATAGCTACGAAGTACGGCATTAATTAAGCCACGTAAGCTCGGACCTCGTAGGGTTACTGTTCCTTCTACGGTTTCACCAACGGCAGCGTGAGCAGGAATGCGCATAAAACTTAATTGGTAGATACCCACTAAAATTAAGTGGTGGAATACTCGCTTTTTACCTTTAAGCGAATTATCCATCAGCTCGTTCGCAATGGTTTCTAAACGTGGTAAATAACGTAATGCTCCGTAACAGATCTCTTGAAGAAGAGCGTGGTCACGAGGTTTAATCGTTTTCTGAGCTGCTGGTAAAGCATGTGAAAGTGAATGGCCTTTATCGACCACTTGAAACAGGACATTTGCAGCTGCAGCGCGAACATTCATGATGGATACCCGATTGTTGAATCAAAAAAATAAAGGCCAGTAACGACTGGCCGAACTTGCTTGCCGAATTAGTTGAGTTGGCTTCCCACTTCAAACCAAGCAGCACGCGAGTTTAAGATGTCTTGTACCGACATGGCTTTTTTCCCCGGTACTTGTAGCTGCTCTAAAACAAGCACACCACTGCCAGTTGCCACATAAATACCCGTTTTATCGGCTTTAAGTATGGTTCCCGCCGGTTTATCAGTTGTTTGAGGTTCCACACGGCTTTGCCATACTTTGATGCTATTTTCTGCAACAGAGAAGTGACTCATCGGCCAAGGATTAAAGGCTCGAACGCAACGTTCAATGGCTTGAGCATCCATCGTCCAATCAATCTTAGCTTCTTCTTTGCTAAGTTTTTTCGCGTAGTTGGCAAGCTCATCATCTTGTTTGACAGGTTTAGCATTACCGGAAGCGATGTCCGCTAAGCAATGAACAAGTGCATCTGGACCTAAATCCGCGAGCTTGTCATACATAGAGGCACTGGTGTCTGTCGTTTCAATCGGTAGAGTGGCAATGCTGAGCATGTCACCAGTATCTAAACCAATATCCATTTGCATGATGGTCACACCGGTTTCTTTATCACCCGCCCAGATTGAGCGTTGAATCGGTGCGGCACCACGCCAGCGAGGTAAAATTGAGCCATGCACGTTGATACAACCTAGACGCGGGGTATCAAGCACAACTTGTGGCAATAGTAGACCGTAAGCCACGACAACCATGAGATCGGCGTTGAGCTCCGCAAGCTGCTGTTTTGCTTCATCGGCTTTGAAGTTTTCTGGTTGGTATACCGGAATATTATGTTCAAGGGCGATATTTTTTACTGGGCTTGCGGTCAGCTTTTTGCCACGACCTGCTGGGCGGTCAGGTTGGGTATATACCGCAAGAACTTCATGCTCCGAAGACAACAACGCCGCCAAATGACGGGCGGCGAAGTCCGGAGTACCTGCAAACACAATACGTAATGACTGGCTCAAGGTAACCTCACTTAATTTATTTTTGTTTTTCGTTAAAGCGTTTAATTTTCTCTAACTTTTCTTTGATGCGCTTGCGTTTAAGAGGCGAAAGGTAATCAACAAACAGTTTGCCTTTTAAATGGTCCAATTCGTGTTGTACACAAATCGCCAGTAAGTCATCAGCGTCGAAGGTGAACTCTTCGCCATCACGATTGAGAGCTTTTACGCTCACTTCAGCCGCACGAGGAACTAAACCTCTTGCGCCCGGAACCGAAAGGCAACCTTCTTCGATGCCATCTTCTCCGCGTTTTTCGGTGATTTCAGGGTTGATCAGAACCATTGGTTCATCACGAGTTTCTGAAATATCAATCACAACAATACGTTGGTGGAAATCAACTTGCGTCGCCGCTAAGCCGATACCTTCTTCGTCGTACATGGTTTCAATCATGTCATCGACGAGCTTTTGGATCTCAGGGGTAACTTTCTCTACCGGTTTCGCCACGGTACGTAGGCGGTCATCCGGGAATGTTAATACTTGTAATACAGACATATACACTCTAAATGTTGAACTGTGCCGAAACAGCATAAACCTTGTTGGCTCAATTCTAGACATTTTAGAGGGCAAATGACAGCATCCTAAGACCAATTATTCGATTCTCTATTACTCATTACTCTAAAGGAGCGGGAGTTATGCCTTCATTTCTTCGCTGTATTACAGGCGCATTACTGTCAATGTCGTTCTCTATTTCTAATATTGCGAGTGCAAGTGAATCAATACCAGCACCTTTGACGATTCGAGATAATGCACCACAAACTTATATCGTTGTGAAAGGTGACACGCTGTGGGATATATCAGCTTTATATTTAGATAATCCATGGTTATGGCCTCGCTTGTGGCAGATAAACCCTGACATTGAAAATCCACATCTAATTTATCCAGGAGATAGGTTAACGTTAACGTGGAGAGATGGTCAGCCAGTGTTAAGTCTTAAACCTATGGTCACTCTGAGCCCTAAGGTTCGCTTGATTGAAAAGAAAGCGGTACCGACTATTGCGGAAGAGTTGGTGCTTCCTTACCTTCAATCGGATCGGTTGGTAGAAAAAGATCTCATTGATAATGCTCATAGGGTGCTAGGAACAAGTGATGGTCGTAAGTTTTTAACCGCTAATGATCGTTTATTTATTGATGGTCAGCACAGTCATACTGAGTGGGGGATTTACCGTCAGGTTGAAGAGTATAAGCGTGAAAGCCCAGAGGTAAGTATCACATCTTTACGTTTAGTGGCAGCGGCTACTTTGGTGGACAGTGATGAAGAGTTTAGTAGTTTACAGGTGACCTCTCAACGACAAGAAATATTGATTAATGATGTGGTGTTACCTGAAGTTGGCATTGAAACCATGACGTTATCCACCACCTTTCACCCTCAACCTGCTCCTCAAGGTGCATTCGCCAATATTTTAGGAGCGATAGCGGGAAGCCAGTATGCTGCAAACAACCAAGTGATCATTCTGGATCAAGGTACGGAAGATAATTTACGTCAAGGAAGTATGTTTGAGTTAATTAAACCCGGAGCGATGGTACATAGCAAAGAAGGTAAGTTTAGTTATGAGGGCGAAAAGAGTGATGCTATTCAATTGCCTGATATCACCGTTGGTCGCTTGATTGTTATTCGTCCTTATCAATATTTTAGTTTAGGGCTGATAACAGATAGCTCTACGCCTATTGGTCGAGAAATTTCTGCTATTTCACCAATCAAGCCAGTGACTATTGCGATCAGTAGTGAAGATGCAGGATCGTGACGGAGCAAGAACTCGAAGCGTGGTTGATGTTGAGCTTCACTCCCTATTTGGGAGAAAAGAGATTATCCAGATTAAGAAGTATCGATTCACTGGTTAACATTGTTCAATATAAGCCTCAAAACCTTCAGGCAATAGGGTTCAAAACAAAACAGATAGAGTACTTAAAACACAAAGCTCTTTCAGATGTTGAGCCTTGCTTAAAATGGGCTCAGCAAAAAAATCATCATATTATTACTCCTCTCGATATACATTACCCACCGCTTTTAAAAGAGATCCCCTCCCATCCGCCGGTATTATTTGTAAAAGGTAACTCTAGTTGCTTGGGGGATCCTCAAATCGCAATGGTTGGCAGTCGAAATGCAAGCTTGGAAGGGCGACAAACCGCGAAGTCGTTTGCGAAAGAGTTTTCTAATCAAGGCTTAATCGTAACTAGCGGGCTTGCATTGGGGATCGATGGTTACGCTCATGATGGAGCGTTAGAAGGAAGTGGTGAAACGGTGGCTGTACTTGGCTCTGGTCTTGATAATATTTATCCAGCTCGCCATAGGAAGTTGGCTGAAAGAATTATCGATAAAGGGGCGTTAGTTTCAGAATTTCGTCCTAGTGCCAAGCCGAGGCCTGAAAACTTCCCACGGCGTAATCGAATTATTAGTGGCTTGTCTGTTGGGGTCTTAGTCGTTGAGGCGGCAGAGAAAAGTGGTTCTCTTATTACGGCTCGTTACGCAAACGAGCAAGGGCGTGATGTTTTTGCTATGCCGGGCTCTATCCATAACCCCAATAGTCGTGGCGGAAATAGCTTAATTAAAGCGGGAGCGTGTTTAGTCCAAAGTGCGCAAGATGTTCTCTCTGAAATAGAAACTCTGGTAAACTGGTCTATAGATCATCAGCCAAATTTATTCGACATGGTGGAAGAAGAGGAAGAATTGCTATTTCCTCTTCTGTTAGCTAACGTAGGAATAGAGGTGACTCCTGTTGATATTTTGGCACAGCGGACCCATATACCTGTGCATGAGGTCATGATGCAGCTTTTGGAGCTTGAGCTCTCAGGGCATGTTGTTGCAGTAACCGGTGGCTATATTCGAAAGAGGAGGGGCTAGCTATGATGATGGACATACTAATGTATCTGTTCGAAACCTATATCCATAGCGAGGCAGAGTTGCAAGTGGATCAAGATGAACTTGAAGATGAGCTGACTCGTGCAGGTTTCCACCAAAAAGATATTTATAAAGCATTACATTGGCTAGAAGAACTAGCGGCGCTTCAAGAGAGCGATAATCATTCGGCAATATCCACAGGTTCAGCAACGTCAATACGTATCTATACTAAATCGGAAGTAGCGCGAATTGATATGGAGTGTCGTGGTTTTCTACTGTTTTTAGAACAGGTAGGTGTACTCACAACCGAAATTCGAGAAATGGTCATTGATCGAGTTATGGGGTTAGAAACGGATGATTTTGAACTTGATGATCTGAAATGGATTATTTTAATGGTGCTGTTTAATGTACCGGGTAATGAAAATGCATATACCCAAATGGAAGAGCTCTTATACAGTAAAGAGCAAGGTATTCTTCACTAGTACTAACCAACAAGAGATGCCATGAGCAGTAAAATCGATCAGCAGTTATTTTCCGCTCACGAACACGCGTTGGAGCATGAACCATGTCCAGAATGCGGCAGTGAACTGCAACTCCGTCACGGAAAACATGGCCCGTTTTTAGGTTGCTCGCAGTATCCGAGCTGTAGCTATGTTCGCCCATTACATCAAAATGATGGTCATATCGTAAAAGAACTTGGAGTAGCTTGCCCTAAGTGTGCCAATGAGTTGGTATTAAGGCAGGGCCGTTATGGGATGTTTATCGGATGCAGCAGTTATCCTGAGTGTCACCATATTGAGTCCCTCGATAAACCGGAGCAACCAACAAAAGATAAGCCACTACATGGTTGTCCAGAGTGTGGCAGAGGACACCTTGTCGAGCGTAAATCTCGTTTTGGGAAAACGTTCTTTGCTTGCGACAATTACCCTAAATGCAAATTTGCAGTGAACCACCCTCCAGTCAAAGGTCGCTGTGAAGAGTGTGGTTTTACATTGTTGGTTGAGAAAAAATTGGCGAGTGGAACTAAGTATCAATGCTCTAGCCGAAAATGTCAGCATACTCAATCTAACGAGTAAATATGTTGAAGGGTTATTAGAGGCTGCATATCAAAGACAAAATGGCGCATATAGCGCCATTTTGTGATCTTATCGGTTGTATATATTACTGTATTTTTAACGCAGCGCTTTTCAACGAAGGATAAGCCTTTTCGTTAAGCTCATTCGCAAGTTCAAGCAGTGCTTGTTGGAGATCTTTCCGCGAATTTGCACATACATTGATGTGCCCCATTTTTCTTCCTGCGCGTTTTTCTTTACCGTACCAATGAACATGACAACCTGGCATTGCTAACACGCTTTGTGGGAGTGAGTCTTCACCTAAAATGTTGACCATTGCTGTTGGGCGAATGCATTCGGTTCCACCTAGTGGCAGGCCGCAAACTGCTCGTAGATGATTTTCAAATTGGCAAACCTCAGCACCTTGTTGCGTCCAGTGGCCTGAGTTATGCACACGTGGTGCGATCTCATTAACAAGCAGCGAACCTTGAACATCAAAGAACTCAAGTGCCAGCACGCCAACGTAATCTAAACGCTCAGCAACAGCTGTGAACATTACTCTCGCTTGCTCTTGCAATTCAATGTCATCAATCGCTGTCGATAAACTCAACACGCCGTCGGTGTGAACATTTTCAGCCAGTGGGTACACTTGAATCTCGCCATTAGCGCCACGAGCACCAACAAGCGATACTTCACGGTCGAACGGAACAAACTCTTCAGCAACAATTGCTTGGTTGTTGGTCGCGGCAATGCACTCAGCCATTTCTGCCCAGATCGCGTCAACATTGTCTAATGTCTTTAAGCGCCACTGGCCTTTGCCGTCGTAGCCGCCAAGTGTGCTTTTCAATACCATCGGTAAGCCAACGTGGGTAATTGCAGTGTCAAAGTCTTCGCGAGAGTTAATCACATAGTACTTAGCATTTTTCACGTTTGCTTCGTCTAACAGTGCTTTTTCAAGAAGGCGGTCACCACCTGCTTTGATTGCTTCTGTTGATGGTAAAAACTTACCACTGCGTTCACAGACCTCAAGTATTTGATGGGGGATATGTTCGAACTCGGCAGTGATCACGTCTGCTTGCTCAATCGCGTTTTCTAACCCATTACCAATCACCGCTTGAGTGAGTGGATGAACGATATTACTGCTTCCGACATCAAAAGCTGATATTTGAATGTTGAGTGGTGCGCCCGCGAGCGACATCATTCGAGCTAATTGGCCTGCGCCTAGCACAAGAACATGCATGTCATTAGTCCTCAGCTGGGTTTGGGTTATCTAAAATAGTTTCTGTTTGTTGTTGACGGAACGCTTCCACTTTTTCCATTACACTCTCATCACTGGTGCCTAGAATTTGTGCGGCAAGTAATCCTGCATTTGCCGCGCCAGCTTCGCCAATCGCGAGAGTGCCGACTGCAATACCTTTTGGCATTTGAACAATAGAAAGTAGTGAGTCCATGCCTTTAAGAGCACGAGATTGAACAGGAACGCCTAATACAGGAAGGCTAGTAAAAGCGGCTGCCATACCAGGAAGGTGCGCTGCGCCGCCAGCTCCAGCGATGATCACTTTTATACCGCGATCTTTGGCACTTGAAGCATATTCAGCGAGAAGCTGAGGAGTTCGGTGAGCTGAAACCACTTTTGTCTCGTATGCGATGCCAAATTGATCAAGCATTTCTGCGGCCAGTTTCATGGTTGGCCAATCTGATTTAGAACCCATAATAATCCCGACTTTCATCTCAAACTCCTTCAGTGCTATAAAATTAGGTGTGCGGATATTTTTCGCGCATTATACGGGTAAAATCGCCCAAGGAAAACGTTTGCGTCAGTGTGATTTAAACTTAGATACATTTTGCTATTAAATAGCTTTAGGTATGAACAGAGATAATTTGTACACTTACTTAATTAAATCGAAGAATAAAAAGAAAGTTAAAGGGATGGTCATGGATAATTTTGAGCAGGCGCTACTGGCATTAAAGCAAGGTGAAGTTATTGCTTACCCAACTGAAGGGGTATTTGGCGTTGGGTGCGATCCTGACAATAATGAAGCGATAGATAAATTGTTAGCGTTAAAGCAACGCCCGGTTGAAAAAGGGTTGATCTTGATTGCTGCGAATTATAGCCAGCTTTTACCTTATATTGATGAAAGCCAGTTAACGGCAGCACAACTTAAGGAAGTGAAATCGACATGGCCTGGACCTGTCACTTGGATAATGCCGACCAGCGATAAAGTATCTTCATCACTCTGTGGGCAGTTTGATTCTATTGCTGTACGTGTGACCGACCATCCTTTGGTTCAAAAAATGTGTCATGCCTTTGGTAAGCCGCTTACCTCAACAAGTGCAAATTTAACGGGTCACCCTCCATGTATGACGACTCAAGAAGTAGAAGAGCAATTAGGTGATAAGTTAGTTGCGGTGTTGCATGGAGAAACGGGTGGACGAGAGAAGCCTAGTGAAATTCGAGACGCGAAAACGTCACGTATATTAAGACAAGGATAATCAGCTTAATGTCAGCGATAGATAAACAAGCCGTAAAACAGTTTCTGTTGGCCCTTCAAGATAGTATTTGTCAACAATTAGAGCAGGCTGATGGCAAAGCATTATTCGTAGAAGATGCATGGCAACGAACGCCAGATGAGAAGCTTGGTGGAGGTGGTCGTAGTCGTGTTATGAAAGATGGTGCGGTTTTCGAACAAGGTGGCGTAAACTTTTCTCATGTTTTTGGTCACGAAATGCCAGGATCTGCGACAGCGCACCGTCCTGAATTGGCAGGGCGAAAATTTGAGGCGATGGGAGTATCCCTTGTGATGCATCCTAAGAACCCTTATGTACCCACCTCTCATGCCAATGTTCGATTTTTTATTGCAGAAAAAGAGGGCGAAGCGCCTATTTGGTGGTTCGGTGGCGGTTTTGACCTAACGCCTTTTTATCCTTTCGAAGAAGATTGCCAACACTGGCACAATACCGCGAAAGAGATCTGTGCGCCTTTTGGAGCGGATGTTTATCAGCTGCATAAAGAGTGGTGTGATAAATACTTTTTCTTACCACATAGAGATGAAACGCGTGGGGTTGGTGGCCTTTTCTTTGATGATTTGAATGAGTGGGGTTTTGAATCTTCTTTTGCTTATATGCGAGCGGTTGGTGAAAATTATACCCATGCGTATTTACCAATCGTAAAACGTCGACAAAATACGGAATACAGTGAGCGAGAGCGTCATTTCCAACTTTATCGTCGTGGACGTTATGTGGAATTTAATCTTGTTTATGATAGAGGCACCTTATTTGGGTTACAAAGCGGTGGTAGAACAGAATCCATACTCATGTCTATGCCACCATTAGCTCGTTGGGAATATAGCTATAACCCAGAAGATGGCTCTCCAGAAGCCGATCTTTACCTGAACTATTTGAAACCGAGAGAATGGTAACAGTGATACTTGGCTAGCATAGTGTGAAGTGGTAGGGTCATCTTAGATGGCTCTTTTTTTAACTATATAAGCAGGCAAGGATATGGCCCAACAAACCGATCAGTACGTTGTGTTTGGTAACCCTATTGGACATAGCAAATCACCTTTCATTCATACTCTTTTTGCAAGGCAAACCAATCAGAACTTAACTTATAGCACCTGCTTAGCACCTGCTGATGGTTTTAAAGATGCAGCGATGGCATTTTTTGAGCATGGAGGTAAAGGTTGCAATATTACCGTGCCGTTTAAAGAAGATGCGTACCAGTTTGCCGATCGCTTAACGGAGCGCGCTAAACTTGCAGGTGCGGTGAACACTTTAAAAAAGCTCGACGATGGTGATGTTATTGGTGATAACACCGATGGTGAAGGCCTGGTTCAAGATCTCCTTCAAAATCAAGTTAGGTTGGAAGGCGCTCGAATCTTATTGATTGGGGCTGGTGGTGCGGCACGCGGTGTGATTAAGCCATTGCTGGATCATAACCCGGCTCATATTACAGTAACCAACCGAACTTTTTCTAAAGCTCAAGAGCTGGCGGGTATATTTGAAGCTTACGGTTCTATTCGTGCTAAAAGTATGGAATCGATAAATGCTCCATTTGATATCATCATCAACTCAACCTCGGCAAGCCTTGATGGTCAATTGCCTGCAATTAGCGAATCCATATTATCATCGAATTCTGTTTGCTATGACATGATGTATGGCAAAGGGAATACCTGTTTTAATCAATGGGCAATTCAAAATAGCGTGAGCCAAACTTATGATGGTTTAGGGATGCTCGTTGGCCAAGCAGCAGAAAGTTTTATGTTGTGGCGAGGTCTTCGTCCTGGAGCGCGACAGGTATTACGTGAATTGCGTAAAAATTTAGAAGGTATGTAATGAATCAATCAATTCTCTTTGCTGATATACAAACATGGGATCAGCATAAATCCGTTGTTACTTTTCCTGCTCAACAAGCGGGAGCTCTGATTGAATGTTCGATTTCTCTTGAGATGATTGAAAGATTGTCGGGAATATCAGTCGATGGGGAACGGCAAGCCCTTCAAGCTTTCTCTAGTATACGTTTCGATGTTGAAGAGCTTGCGGAAGAGTTAATTGATAATGAAGAATTCAACGAAAAGGGAGAGATCGAACTTAAATAGTTTCGATGACCTGAACCTGAGTTAAATAGTCATTTTTGTTCTGTACGTAGTTATCCGATGATTTTTGTAAGAAAGCTCGTTCTTTATCTGATAAAGGACGGGCTTTTTTGACTGGGCTGCCCACATATAGGTGACCACTCTCTAGTGTTTTATTTGGGGGAACTAAACTACCAGCCCCAATCATTACCTCTTTCTCTATTATCACGCCATCTAATACTATCGCCCCCATTCCCACCAACACTCGATCATGAATGGTGCAACCGTGTAGCATCACTTTATGCCCAATCGTTACATCATTCCCAATAAGAAGAGGGAAACCATCTGGGTTTTCATCATTTTTATGAGTGACGTGTAATACACTGCCATCCTGAATATTGGTTCGTTGACCTATGTGGATATGATTAACATCCCCTCGAGCTGCAACAAGTGGCCAGATACTCGAATCATCGCCAATAACAATATCTCCCACTAGTACTGAACTTGTATCTATATAGACGCGTTCTCCGATTACAGGTCTTTTATCTTTATAACAGCGAATATGGCTCATAATTTGTCCTTAAAATTTGTCGTCAATTTTAATATAGATGACTTTTCTTATAAAAATGAGGCTTTTCGAATAAAAAACACTCAAACGATAGATAAATAACAAAAAACCTAATAAACCGCTTGCCAACGTGATCGTTATCTCTATAATGCGACCTCACTGACACGGCAGAGCCCACAAGGGTTCAAGCGCAATGTCAGTTAGGCTTCTAGCTTAAAAAGATAATTTGAAAAAGTGTTTGACACTCTCGTTTATCTCGCTAGAATAGCCCACCTCTTCAAAGGAAGCTTAGCGACTTAGAAGAGAAGCTCTTTAACAATTTAGACCTATCAATCTGTGTGGGCACTCGTTGATGATAATCACTAGTTTCGTACTGTTTGTTTTCGCTTTTTAAAGCGAAAGTAAATTAAGTCGAAACAAAAGATATCAATGAACTGAGTGACCAATACAAGTTCTTAGAACTTGGCACAGTCAATTCATTACCATTCTGTTGGAATGGTAATAGCTTTAGAATTACATGTTTCTGTTCTTTTTCGAAAGAGCGGTAAATATTAGTTTTGAAGTCAGTATTCATTGAGCCGCATCTTAGGATGCAAAAAACTTTAATTGAAGAGTTTGATCATGGCTCAGATTGAACGCTGGCGGCAGGCCTAACACATGCAAGTCGAGCGGAAACGAGAAGTAGCTTGCTACTTCGGCGTCGAGCGGCGGACGGGTGAGTAATGCCTAGGAAATTGCCCTGATGTGGGGGATAACCATTGGAAACGATGGCTAATACCGCATAATGCCTTCGGGCCAAAGAGGGGGACCTTCGGGCCTCTCGCGTCAGGATATGCCTAGGTGGGATTAGCTAGTTGGTGAGGTAATGGCTCACCAAGGCGACGATCCCTAGCTGGTCTGAGAGGATGATCAGCCACACTGGAACTGAGACACGGTCCAGACTCCTACGGGAGGCAGCAGTGGGGAATATTGCACAATGGGCGCAAGCCTGATGCAGCCATGCCGCGTGTATGAAGAAGGCCTTCGGGTTGTAAAGTACTTTCAGTCGTGAGGAAGGTGGTGTTGTTAATAGCAGCATCATTTGACGTTAGCGACAGAAGAAGCACCGGCTAACTCCGTGCCAGCAGCCGCGGTAATACGGAGGGTGCGAGCGTTAATCGGAATTACTGGGCGTAAAGCGCATGCAGGTGGTTCGTTAAGTCAGATGTGAAAGCCCGGGGCTCAACCTCGGAACTGCATTTGAAACTGGCGGACTAGAGTACTGTAGAGGGGGGTAGAATTTCAGGTGTAGCGGTGAAATGCGTAGAGATCTGAAGGAATACCAGTGGCGAAGGCGGCCCCCTGGACAGATACTGACACTCAGATGCGAAAGCGTGGGGAGCAAACAGGATTAGATACCCTGGTAGTCCACGCCGTAAACGATGTCTACTTGGAGGTTGTGGCCTTGAGCCGTGGCTTTCGGAGCTAACGCGTTAAGTAGACCGCCTGGGGAGTACGGTCGCAAGATTAAAACTCAAATGAATTGACGGGGGCCCGCACAAGCGGTGGAGCATGTGGTTTAATTCGATGCAACGCGAAGAACCTTACCTACTCTTGACATCCAGAGAAGCCAGCGGAGACGCAGGTGTGCCTTCGGGAACTCTGAGACAGGTGCTGCATGGCTGTCGTCAGCTCGTGTTGTGAAATGTTGGGTTAAGTCCCGCAACGAGCGCAACCCTTATCCTTGTTTGCCAGCGAGTAATGTCGGGAACTCCAGGGAGACTGCCGGTGATAAACCGGAGGAAGGTGGGGACGACGTCAAGTCATCATGGCCCTTACGAGTAGGGCTACACACGTGCTACAATGGCGCATACAGAGGGCAGCAAGCTAGCGATAGTGAGCGAATCCCAAAAAGTGCGTCGTAGTCCGGATTGGAGTCTGCAACTCGACTCCATGAAGTCGGAATCGCTAGTAATCGTAGATCAGAATGCTACGGTGAATACGTTCCCGGGCCTTGTACACACCGCCCGTCACACCATGGGAGTGGGCTGCAAAAGAAGTGGGTAGTTTAACCTTTCGGGGAGGACGCTCACCACTTTGTGGTTCATGACTGGGGTGAAGTCGTAACAAGGTAGCCCTAGGGGAACCTGGGGCTGGATCACCTCCTTATATACGAAGATTTTCACGATGAGTACCCACACAGATTGATTAGGTTTAGATAAGTTAAAGCAGAGCTTTAATGAATGACTTCGGTTATTGATTAAAGCTTTTGTGCTTTATGCTCTTTAACAATTTGGAAAGCTGACTGATTTGATTACTTACGAGTAACTCAAATCAAATTTAAAAGTTCTCAATGTTTATCTTCATTGATAAACACACAAACACATTCAAGTGTCTTGTATTCGGAACAATGTTTACATTGTTCCATTATTGAGTCCGGCAAACAGTCATTGAGAATTAACCCTTCTTAATGACAACCAAAAACCTTGGTTAGTTGCCATACACAAGACCCTTTCGGGTTGTATGGTTAAGTGACTAAGCGTACACGGTGGATGCCTTGGCAGTCAGAGGCGATGAAGGACGTATTAACTTGCGATAAGCCCAGATTAGACAGTAAAAGTCTTTTGAGTCTGGGATTTCCGAATGGGGAAACCCACTAGCATAAGCTAGTATCGTTACGTGAATACATAGCGTAACGAGGCGAACTCGGGGAACTGAAACATCTAAGTACCCGAAGGAAGAGAAATCAACCGAGATTCCGAAAGTAGCGGCGAGCGAAATTGGATTAGCCCTTAAGCTTTTAATGATGCAGGTGAAGACTCTGGAAAGTGTCGCAGCAAAGGGTGATAGCCCCGTAACCGACGCATCATAATCAGTGAAATCGAGTAGGGCGGGACACGTGATATCCTGTCTGAATATGGGGGGACCATCCTCCAAGGCTAAATACTACTGACTGACCGATAGTGAACCAGTACCGTGAGGGAAAGGCGAAAAGAACCCCTGTGAGGGGAGTGAAATAGAACCTGAAACCGTGTACGTACAAGCAGTAGGAGCACCTTCGTGGTGTGACTGCGTACCTTTTGTATAATGGGTCAGCGACTTATATTCAGTGGCAAGGTTAACCGTTTAGGGGAGCCGTAGGGAAACCGAGTCTTAACTGGGCGACACAGTCTCTGGATATAGACCCGAAACCGAGTGATCTAGCCATGGGCAGGTTGAAGGTTGAGTAACATCAACTGGAGGACCGAACCGACTAATGTTGAAAAATTAGCGGATGACTTGTGGCTAGGGGTGAAAGGCCAATCAAACTCGGAGATAGCTGGTTCTCCCCGAAATCTATTTAGGTAGAGCCTCGGACGAATACTACTGGGGGTAGAGCACTGTTAAGGCTAGGGGGTCATCCCGACTTACCAACCCTTTGCAAACTCCGAATACCAGTAAGTACTATCCGGGAGACACACGGCGGGTGCTAACGTCCGTCGTGAAGAGGGAAACAACCCAGACCGCCAGCTAAGGTCCCAAATTATTACTAAGTGGGAAACGATGTGGGAAGGCTCAGACAGCCAGGATGTTGGCTTAGAAGCAGCCATCATTTAAAGAAAGCGTAATAGCTCACTGGTCGAGTCGGCCTGCGCGGAAGATGTAACGGGGCTAAGTAATAAACCGAAGCTGCGGCTGCACACTTAGGTGTGTGGGGTAGGGGAGCGTTCTGTAAGCGGTTGAAGGTGGTTCGTAAGGGCTGCTGGACGTATCAGAAGTGCGAATGCTGACATGAGTAACGATAATGGGAGTGAAAAACTCCCACGCCGGAAGACCAAGGGTTCCTGTCCAACGTTAATCGGGGCAGGGTAAGTCGACCCCTAAGGCGAGGCTGAAAAGCGTAGTCGATGGGAAACGGGTTAATATTCCCGTACTTCTTATAATTGCGATGGGGGGACGGAGAAGGCTAGGTGGGCCTGGCGACGGTTGTCCAGGTTCAAGTGCGTAGGCTAAGAGTTTAGGTAAATCCGGACTCTTGTTAGGCTGAGACACGATGTCGAGCACCTACGGGTGTGAAGTCATTGATGCCATACTTCCAGGAAAAGCCTCTAAGCTTCAGATTATAAGAAATCGTACCCCAAACCGACACAGGTGGTCGGGTAGAGAATACCAAGGCGCTTGAGAGAACTCGGGTGAAGGAACTAGGCAAAATGGTACCGTAACTTCGGGAGAAGGTACGCTCTTGGCGGTGAAGTCCCTTGCGGATGGAGCTACTAGGAGTCGCAGATACCAGGTGGCTGCAACTGTTTATTAAAAACACAGCACTGTGCAAAATCGTAAGATGACGTATACGGTGTGACGCCTGCCCGGTGCCGGAAGGTTAATTGATGGGGTTAGACTTCGGTCGAAGCTCTTGATCGAAGCCCCGGTAAACGGCGGCCGTAACTATAACGGTCCTAAGGTAGCGAAATTCCTTGTCGGGTAAGTTCCGACCTGCACGAATGGCGTAATGATGGCCACGCTGTCTCCACCCGAGACTCAGTGAAATTGAAATCGCTGTGAAGATGCAGTGTACCCGCGGCTAGACGGAAAGACCCCGTGAACCTTTACTACAGCTTGGCACTGAACATTGACCCTACATGTGTAGGATAGGTGGGAGACTTTGAAACCGCGTCGCCAGATGCGGTGGAGTCAACCTTGAAATACCACCCTTGTATGCTTGATGTTCTAACGTAGGTCCCTTATCGGGATTGCGGACAGTGCCTGGTGGGTAGTTTGACTGGGGCGGTCTCCTCCCAAAGAGTAACGGAGGAGCACGAAGGTGGGCTAAACACGGTTGGACATCGTGTGGTTAGTGCAATGGCATAAGCCCGCTTGACTGCGAGAATGACAATTCGAGCAGGTACGAAAGTAGGTCATAGTGATCCGGTGGTTCTGAATGGAAGGGCCATCGCTCAACGGATAAAAGGTACTCCGGGGATAACAGGCTGATACCGCCCAAGAGTTCATATCGACGGCGGTGTTTGGCACCTCGATGTCGGCTCATCACATCCTGGGGCTGAAGTCGGTCCCAAGGGTATGGCTGTTCGCCATTTAAAGTGGTACGCGAGCTGGGTTTAGAACGTCGTGAGACAGTTCGGTCCCTATCTGCCGTGGGCGTTGGAAGATTGAAGGGGGCTGCTCCTAGTACGAGAGGACCGGAGTGGACGAACCTCTGGTGTTCGGGTTGTCACGCCAGTGGCATTGCCCGGTAGCTAAGTTCGGAATCGATAAGCGCTGAAAGCATCTAAGCGCGAAGCGAGCCCTGAGATGAGTCTTCCCTGGCACTTTAAGTGCCCTAAAGGGTTGTTCAAGACTAGAACGTTGATAGGCAGGGTGTGTAAGTGCTGCGAGGCATTGAGCTAACCTGTACTAATTGCCCGTGAGGCTTAACCATACAACACCCAAGGGGTTTTGATGGACTCGATATATACAGACAAACTTGAATGAGTTTAGAGAACGAAAACAGCTTTCCGAATTATTTTACCTTTAGCTTTTTTAAAAGCTGAAAGTAGAAAAAGAATTTGCTTGGCGACCATAGCGTTGCGGACCCACCTGATTCCATGCCGAACTCAGAAGTGAAACGCAGTAGCGCCGATGGTAGTGTGGGGCTTCCCCATGTGAGAGTAGGACATCGCCAGGCTTTAATTTCGACTTATCTTGTAAGAGATGAGTCAACATAGTTTTTTAAGTGATTACTTAGAATATTATGTTGACTTTCAAAGTAGAAAGCGTATTATACGCCTCCTGCTTAGGTGCTAAGGCACTGAAAGCAAAGCTCTTTAACAATTTAGACCTATCAATCTGTGTGGGCACTCGTTGATGATAATCATTAGTTTCGCTTTGTCGAAACAAAAGATATCAATGAACTGAGTGACCAATACAAGTTCTTAGAACTTGGCACAGTCAATTCATTATCATTCTGTTGGAATGATAATAGCTTTAGAATTACATGTTTACTTCGGTAAATATTAGTTTTGAAGTCAGTATTCATTGAGCCGCATCTTAGGATGCAAAAAACTTTAATTGAAGAGTTTGATCATGGCTCAGATTGAACGCTGGCGGCAGGCCTAACACATGCAAGTCGAGCGGAAACGAGAAGTAGCTTGCTACTTCGGCGTCGAGCGGCGGACGGGTGAGTAATGCCTAGGAAATTGCCCTGATGTGGGGGATAACCATTGGAAACGATGGCTAATACCGCATAATGCCTTCGGGCCAAAGAGGGGGACCTTCGGGCCTCTCGCGTCAGGATATGCCTAGGTGGGATTAGCTAGTTGGTGAGGTAATGGCTCACCAAGGCGACGATCCCTAGCTGGTCTGAGAGGATGATCAGCCACACTGGAACTGAGACACGGTCCAGACTCCTACGGGAGGCAGCAGTGGGGAATATTGCACAATGGGCGCAAGCCTGATGCAGCCATGCCGCGTGTATGAAGAAGGCCTTCGGGTTGTAAAGTACTTTCAGTCGTGAGGAAGGTGGTGTTGTTAATAGCAGCATCATTTGACGTTAGCGACAGAAGAAGCACCGGCTAACTCCGTGCCAGCAGCCGCGGTAATACGGAGGGTGCGAGCGTTAATCGGAATTACTGGGCGTAAAGCGCATGCAGGTGGTTCGTTAAGTCAGATGTGAAAGCCCGGGGCTCAACCTCGGAACTGCATTTGAAACTGGCGGACTAGAGTACTGTAGAGGGGGGTAGAATTTCAGGTGTAGCGGTGAAATGCGTAGAGATCTGAAGGAATACCAGTGGCGAAGGCGGCCCCCTGGACAGATACTGACACTCAGATGCGAAAGCGTGGGGAGCAAACAGGATTAGATACCCTGGTAGTCCACGCCGTAAACGATGTCTACTTGGAGGTTGTGGCCTTGAGCCGTGGCTTTCGGAGCTAACGCGTTAAGTAGACCGCCTGGGGAGTACGGTCGCAAGATTAAAACTCAAATGAATTGACGGGGGCCCGCACAAGCGGTGGAGCATGTGGTTTAATTCGATGCAACGCGAAGAACCTTACCTACTCTTGACATCCAGAGAAGCCAGCGGAGACGCAGGTGTGCCTTCGGGAACTCTGAGACAGGTGCTGCATGGCTGTCGTCAGCTCGTGTTGTGAAATGTTGGGTTAAGTCCCGCAACGAGCGCAACCCTTATCCTTGTTTGCCAGCGAGTAATGTCGGGAACTCCAGGGAGACTGCCGGTGATAAACCGGAGGAAGGTGGGGACGACGTCAAGTCATCATGGCCCTTACGAGTAGGGCTACACACGTGCTACAATGGCGCATACAGAGGGCAGCAAGCTAGCGATAGTGAGCGAATCCCAAAAAGTGCGTCGTAGTCCGGATTGGAGTCTGCAACTCGACTCCATGAAGTCGGAATCGCTAGTAATCGTAGATCAGAATGCTACGGTGAATACGTTCCCGGGCCTTGTACACACCGCCCGTCACACCATGGGAGTGGGCTGCAAAAGAAGTGGGTAGTTTAACCTTTCGGGGAGGACGCTCACCACTTTGTGGTTCATGACTGGGGTGAAGTCGTAACAAGGTAGCCCTAGGGGAACCTGGGGCTGGATCACCTCCTTATATACGAAGATTTTCACGATGAGTACCCACACAGATTGATTAGGTTTAGATAAGTTAAAGCAGAGCTTTAATGAATGACTTCGGTTATTGATTAAAGCTTTTGTGCTTTATGCTCTTTAACAATTTGGAAAGCTGACTGATTTGATTACTTACGAGTAACTCAAATCAAATTTAAAAGTTCTCAATGTTTATCTTTATTGATAAACACACAAACACATTCAAGTGTCTTGTATTCGGAACAATGTTTACATTGTTCCATTATTGAGTCCGGCAAACAGTCATTGAGAATTAACCCTTCTTAATGACAACCAAAAACCTTGGTTAGTTGCCATACACAAGACCCTTTCGGGTTGTATGGTTAAGTGACTAAGCGTACACGGTGGATGCCTTGGCAGTCAGAGGCGATGAAGGACGTATTAACTTGCGATAAGCCCAGATTAGACAGTAAAAGTCTTTTGAGTCTGGGATTTCCGAATGGGGAAACCCACTAGCATAAGCTAGTATCGTTACGTGAATACATAGCGTAACGAGGCGAACTCGGGGAACTGAAACATCTAAGTACCCGAAGGAAGAGAAATCAACCGAGATTCCGAAAGTAGCGGCGAGCGAAATTGGATTAGCCCTTAAGCTTTTAATGATGCAGGTGAAGACTCTGGAAAGTGTCGCAGCAAAGGGTGATAGCCCCGTAACCGACGCATCATAATCAGTGAAATCGAGTAGGGCGGGACACGTGATATCCTGTCTGAATATGGGGGGACCATCCTCCAAGGCTAAATACTACTGACTGACCGATAGTGAACCAGTACCGTGAGGGAAAGGCGAAAAGAACCCCTGTGAGGGGAGTGAAATAGAACCTGAAACCGTGTACGTACAAGCAGTAGGAGCACCTTCGTGGTGTGACTGCGTACCTTTTGTATAATGGGTCAGCGACTTATATTCAGTGGCAAGGTTAACCGTTTAGGGGAGCCGTAGGGAAACCGAGTCTTAACTGGGCGACACAGTCTCTGGATATAGACCCGAAACCGAGTGATCTAGCCATGGGCAGGTTGAAGGTTGAGTAACATCAACTGGAGGACCGAACCGACTAATGTTGAAAAATTAGCGGATGACTTGTGGCTAGGGGTGAAAGGCCAATCAAACTCGGAGATAGCTGGTTCTCCCCGAAATCTATTTAGGTAGAGCCTCGGACGAATACTACTGGGGGTAGAGCACTGTTAAGGCTAGGGGGTCATCCCGACTTACCAACCCTTTGCAAACTCCGAATACCAGTAAGTACTATCCGGGAGACACACGGCGGGTGCTAACGTCCGTCGTGAAGAGGGAAACAACCCAGACCGCCAGCTAAGGTCCCAAATTATTACTAAGTGGGAAACGATGTGGGAAGGCTCAGACAGCCAGGATGTTGGCTTAGAAGCAGCCATCATTTAAAGAAAGCGTAATAGCTCACTGGTCGAGTCGGCCTGCGCGGAAGATGTAACGGGGCTAAGTAATAAACCGAAGCTGCGGCTGCACACTTAGGTGTGTGGGGTAGGGGAGCGTTCTGTAAGCGGTTGAAGGTGGTTCGTAAGGGCTGCTGGACGTATCAGAAGTGCGAATGCTGACATGAGTAACGATAATGGGAGTGAAAAACTCCCACGCCGGAAGACCAAGGGTTCCTGTCCAACGTTAATCGGGGCAGGGTAAGTCGACCCCTAAGGCGAGGCTGAAAAGCGTAGTCGATGGGAAACGGGTTAATATTCCCGTACTTCTTATAATTGCGATGGGGGGACGGAGAAGGCTAGGTGGGCCTGGCGACGGTTGTCCAGGTTCAAGTGCGTAGGCTAAGAGTTTAGGTAAATCCGGACTCTTGTTAGGCTGAGACACGATGTCGAGCACCTACGGGTGTGAAGTCATTGATGCCATACTTCCAGGAAAAGCCTCTAAGCTTCAGATTATAAGAAATCGTACCCCAAACCGACACAGGTGGTCGGGTAGAGAATACCAAGGCGCTTGAGAGAACTCGGGTGAAGGAACTAGGCAAAATGGTACCGTAACTTCGGGAGAAGGTACGCTCTTGGCGGTGAAGTCCCTTGCGGATGGAGCTACTAGGAGTCGCAGATACCAGGTGGCTGCAACTGTTTATTAAAAACACAGCACTGTGCAAAATCGTAAGATGACGTATACGGTGTGACGCCTGCCCGGTGCCGGAAGGTTAATTGATGGGGTTAGACTTCGGTCGAAGCTCTTGATCGAAGCCCCGGTAAACGGCGGCCGTAACTATAACGGTCCTAAGGTAGCGAAATTCCTTGTCGGGTAAGTTCCGACCTGCACGAATGGCGTAATGATGGCCACGCTGTCTCCACCCGAGACTCAGTGAAATTGAAATCGCTGTGAAGATGCAGTGTACCCGCGGCTAGACGGAAAGACCCCGTGAACCTTTACTACAGCTTGGCACTGAACATTGACCCTACATGTGTAGGATAGGTGGGAGACTTTGAAACCGCGTCGCCAGATGCGGTGGAGTCAACCTTGAAATACCACCCTTGTATGCTTGATGTTCTAACGTAGGTCCCTTATCGGGATTGCGGACAGTGCCTGGTGGGTAGTTTGACTGGGGCGGTCTCCTCCCAAAGAGTAACGGAGGAGCACGAAGGTGGGCTAAACACGGTTGGACATCGTGTGGTTAGTGCAATGGCATAAGCCCGCTTGACTGCGAGAATGACAATTCGAGCAGGTACGAAAGTAGGTCATAGTGATCCGGTGGTTCTGAATGGAAGGGCCATCGCTCAACGGATAAAAGGTACTCCGGGGATAACAGGCTGATACCGCCCAAGAGTTCATATCGACGGCGGTGTTTGGCACCTCGATGTCGGCTCATCACATCCTGGGGCTGAAGTCGGTCCCAAGGGTATGGCTGTTCGCCATTTAAAGTGGTACGCGAGCTGGGTTTAGAACGTCGTGAGACAGTTCGGTCCCTATCTGCCGTGGGCGTTGGAAGATTGAAGGGGGCTGCTCCTAGTACGAGAGGACCGGAGTGGACGAACCTCTGGTGTTCGGGTTGTCACGCCAGTGGCATTGCCCGGTAGCTAAGTTCGGAATCGATAAGCGCTGAAAGCATCTAAGCGCGAAGCGAGCCCTGAGATGAGTCTTCCCTGGCACTTTAAGTGCCCTAAAGGGTTGTTCAAGACTAGAACGTTGATAGGCAGGGTGTGTAAGTGCTGCGAGGCATTGAGCTAACCTGTACTAATTGCCCGTGAGGCTTAACCATACAACACCCAAGGGGTTTTGATGGACTCGATATATACAGACAAACTTGAATGAGTTTAGAGATAACTTTTAAATATAGCTTTCCAGATTACTTTTCTGAAAGAAAATCAGAGAAGAAAGAATTTGCTTGGCGACCATAGCGTTGCGGACCCACCTGATTCCATGCCGAACTCAGAAGTGAAACGCAGTAGCGCCGATGGTAGTGTGGGGTTTCCCCATGTGAGAGTAGGACATCGCCAGGCTTTAATTAAGTTTTTAGATTTACCTTTGTATTAAAGGATATCTAAAAGCAAAAACTAGATAATAAGCATCTTAGATAAGACTTATATTTAGTAACAATTTGTGGAGGGATGGCTGAGTGGTCGAAAGCACCGGTCTTGAAAACCGGCAACCGTTAATAGCGGTTCTAGGGTTCAAATCCCTATCCCTCCACCACTTATTTAAAAAGCCCTAATCGAAAGATTAGGGCTTTTTTACATCTGTACATTCAAGACACTAGCAAGCTAGTGCCTTAGTTTCTCTAGTGAAACCGCTAAAACTTACCACTTGTGACAACTGTAACTTTTAAAATCTCACCATAATTCGAGTGAATATATTGGAGGGAATATCTATTTAATCAGTTTCTTCCCACCCCAAAAAGTAACGTTATTTCTATTTATTCAAGTATGAGTTGTCTTGATTCTTTTCATATGTAGGAGTAACATTTCAATGAGCTGAGATTCTAATCTAGCTCAGGTGATGGATTTCCACCTTTAACCGCTCAATTAATGAGATAATGATTCCTACTATAACGTATACCCCAATTAGATGACTCTGATTGACACGGGAAAGATCCGTCTATAGTAGGTCGATTGTTATTTCACTCTCCCTCTAAGATTGACTATCCTTTTGATTCACTATTATTAAAAGATAAATAATATGTCACACCCACTTAGTCGAAATCCTCAAAATTTATATCAAGTATTACGCTGGTCACTCCTCGTTCTTCCTGTTGCTTTGCTTGTCGGTTCATTCAATGCCTTTTTTTTATGGTTGTTAAGTGAGGCGACGCTCGCACGAATTGATAACCCCTGGTTGATTTATTTACTGCCTATTTCAGGCTTAGCTATCGTTTATAGCTACCGAAACTGGGGAAAGAACTCCGCTGGAGGTAATAACCTTATCATGGATGAGATTCATCAAGCAGGTGAAGGCGTACCGGTTAGAATGGGACCACTTGTCCTATTTACTACTGTTATTACGCATCTCTTTGGTGGCTCTGCAGGCCGTGAAGGGACGGCTGTTCAAATCGGTGGAGCAACGACTGATTGGTTATCTAAAGTATTTAAGCTGTCTGAACAAGATAGAAAAATGATGCTTACAGCGGGTGTCGCTGCTGGTTTTGCATCAATTTTTGGAACTCCGTTTACAGGAGCGATTTTTGCTCTAGAAGTTCTATTTATTGGGCGAATTAAATTCAATGCGATAATACCAGCGTTACTAGCGGCAATATTAGCGAATGTTGTGGCATCCGCTTGGGGAGCTCACCATACTCATTACTTGATTAGCTTTGATCAAGTGAGCACACTCTTTGGTCATAATATCGATATTGATATCGTGCTTATGGGCAAAGTTATCATTGCATCTGTTGGGTTTGGATTGGCAGGATACTTATTTGGAGAGTTGACTCACGGGTTGAAAGATTTGTTCAATGCGGTGTTAAAGAACCCTTACCTTATCGTTGTTGTCGGTGGGGTCATTGTCATTATTCTAGCGCAGTTGTTGGGGAACTATGACTATATTGGTATTGGTGTCTATCCTAGTCGCGAAGGTGGTGTCAGTATTACCTCTGCTTTCTCAGCAGGAGGGGCTGAGTGGTATAGCTGGATAGTTAAATTATTACTTACAGCAATCACACTCGCTGCGGGTTATAAAGGTGGGGAAGTTACTCCGCTGTTCTTTGTTGGAGCTACATTAGGTAACTTTCTTGCGTGGGTCATGGGAGCGCCTGTGGACCTGTTCGCTGCTTTGGGCTTCTTAGCTGTTTTTGCGGCTGCGACGAATACTCCTTTAGCCTGCACAATTATGGGTGTTGAGCTGTTTGGTGGTGAGTATCTGCCTTATTTTGCCCTTGCATGCTATACAGCATATTATTTTAGTGGCCATACTGGTATCTATTCATCACAGCGTGTCGCCGTTTCAAAGACATTAAAACACGGTAGAGATCATGATGGGTCGAATAAAATTGGTTCATATCGTGAGCATAAATCGTCTCACTTAAAACGTCTGAGTAAGACGTTAGCGAATCGAAAAAAATAGTTTCACGTGGAACACATCACATTTTCTAGTGACACTAGCTGTTGTGGTGTGTTCTTCATTTCAATTAGCCCATGGATTCCCTATACTCCGACTGCTCAATATTTAATTAAAGATATTGAATGGAACTTGTCGGAGTGCTTAGTACTTACACATAAAGTACGAGCTGAGACCGCAATGCGGGATCCGTGGAACCTGATTAGGTTAATACCTACGAAGGGAACAAGAGAAAACCTAACCTTAGGTTGAGAGTTGTATTGCATACTTCTTATATTTCTAAATATATTGATAATCTGCAATATGAGCCTTGAAACTATGGCCTCTTGCTACACAATCCGACAAGCAATTATCCCAGTTATTACGAGGAATTTGCTATGTCGTCAAGTCGAAAAACATCGCGTCTTAATGCGAAATCAAACATTGCTTCACTATCTGTTCAGCCATATCCCAACTCAAAAAAAACATACATCAACGGATCGCGTCCAGACATCCGTGTACCTATGCGAGAAATATCTCTTGCGGACAGCCTCATTGGAGGTTCGAAGGAGTCTCCGCTGTATGCATCGAACGAGCCTATACAAGTTTATGACACGTCAGGTTCATACACTGACTCAAGCCATAATGTGAATGTCTATTCTGGTCTACCTAAGGTAAGAGATGCGTGGATAGAAGAGCGTGCTGATACTGAGCTCTTAGAAGGTGTTAGTTCAGTCTACTCGAAAGGGCGACTAGAAGATGAAACACTGAATGATCTGAGATATGGGAACTTGCCAAGTATACGCCGTGCCGCAGCAAACCAGTGTGTGACACAATTGCATTACGCACGTAAAGGCATTATCACCCCAGAGATGGAATTCATTGCGATTCGAGAAAACATGGGCCGACAGAAATTCTCTGATGGCCAGTTAAATCACCAACATGCAGGGCACAGCTTTGGTGCTAACTTACCCAAAGAAATCACACCTGAATTTGTGCGTAAAGAGGTTGCTGAAGGTCGAGCGATTATTCCTTCAAATATCAACCACCCAGAATCCGAGCCAATGATCATTGGTCGAAACTTTCTTGTTAAGGTAAACGCCAATATAGGTAACTCATCAGTGAGTTCATCGATAGAAGAAGAAGTTGAAAAACTGATTTGGGCAACTCGATGGGGGGCTGATACTGTCATGGATCTCTCCACTGGTCGAAACATTCATGAGACACGTGAATGGATACTAAGAAACAGCCCTGTACCTATTGGCACCGTTCCAATGTACCAAGCGCTAGAAAAAGTGAATGGCATTGCTGAAAACCTTAATTGGGAGGTGATGCGGGATACATTAATTGAGCAAGCTGAGCAGGGCGTTGATTACTTCACCATCCATGCGGGTTTGCTTCTTCGTTATGTGCCTATGACCGCTAAACGTGTTACAGGCATTGTTTCGCGCGGTGGTTCAATCATCGCTAAGTGGTGTTTAGCGCATCATCAGGAGAGTTTCCTCTATACTCATTTTCGTGAAATTTGCGAGATTTGCGCCAAGTACGATGTTGCTCTTTCTCTCGGAGATGGTTTACGACCGGGTTCTATCGCTGATGCAAATGATGAAGCACAGTTCTCTGAATTAAAAACATTAGGTGAGTTAACTAAAGTTGCATGGGAATACGATGTACAAGTAATTATTGAAGGCCCCGGACACATTCCAATGCACATGATTAAAGAGAATATGGACGTGCAATTGGAGCACTGTCATGAAGCGCCATTTTATACATTGGGGCCACTGACTACTGACATTGCACCAGGTTATGATCACATCACTTCAGGTATTGGTGCTGCAATGATAGGTTGGTATGGCTGTGCGATGCTCTGTTATGTCACCCCGAAGGAACACCTTGGTCTACCAAATAAAGAAGATGTCAAAACAGGGATGATTACTTACAAGCTTGCCGCACATGCTGCCGATCTTGCTAAGGGGCATCCTGGGGCTCAAATTCGTGATAACGCGTTATCGAAAGCTCGATTCGAATTTCGCTGGGAAGATCAGTTTAACCTAGCACTCGATCCCGAAACCGCACGAGCATTTCATGACGAAACCTTACCCCAAGAGTCGGGAAAAGTAGCGCATTTCTGTTCAATGTGCGGCCCTAAATTTTGCTCGATGAAGATATCTCAAGAAGTCCGAGAATATGCGAAAGACACCAAGCAGGTAGCGGCAGATCAAGCAATTGACATCAAGATGCTGAATGATCCTTTAGAAGGCATGCGTCAAAAATCACACGAGTTTCTATCTTCAGGTTCTGAGTTGTATCACCCTATATCTTCAGCTCAACCTAAACCAAGTATGAACGTGATTGTGGAGGAGGAGTAAGCATGAAATTGCAAATTCCTGCTCAGCACGTTGAGTTAACAGGGAAGGTGCAGCGATGTTTGCTGATAGCTGAACAGCATGGGTTTAGCATTGGGGATATCGAGTTGGGTGTTAGCCAAACTCGTGCCTTCCGACTTTTATCCGATGATACGAATGTTGAATTTGCTTTAGCGAGTGCTTTGAAGGCTGAAGAAAGAGCAACTCATATACTCAAATTTGTGTTGGATTACGACTCGCAACCATCGTTGTTTGACGCAACGAATCTTCTCGCCGAAAAGCCATCTGTCATATTTATTGGTAGTTTTCACGAAAATCATGCTGTTGATATTTGGCGATGTGGCGATGAAACTCGCAGTCAAATCACTTCTGATAAACAAAAAGACTTGCGTGATGAAAGCCAAGGAACTCATTCTACTTTGGAAAGTCACCTCGCTTGGTTGATTACATCGTTATGTTTAGGCTTTCCAATTGAAGACGCGCTTGTTCTGGCGAGAGCGAGTATCTCCGTAAAAACAGATTCAGATGTTTATGATGTTTCACGTGAAACATGGCCAGTCGATTTTAGTAGCTTTCCTGTACCTGCTTTGATGCCGAGTAAGCTCAATGCTGAACTGAAACCATCACAAGCTGATACATTGCACCAGTCTCAATCTATCTCACCTATAGTTTTTAAGGCATTGAGTAAAGATAGTTTAGGTTTGTACCCGGTCGTGAGTAATGCCGAATGGATTGAAAAGTTACTATTACTTGGTATTAAAACCATTCAACTCAGAGTTAAAGACCCATCAACGGCCGATTTAGAAGAGCAGATCGTTCAAGCTATTCGACTCGGAGAAAAATATCAGGCTCAGGTATTCATCAATGACTATTGGGAGCTGGCTATCAAGCATGGCGCTTTTGGTGTGCACTTAGGACAAGAGGACATCGAAACTGCCGACTTACAGAAGATTGCCACAAGCGGAATGTGTTTAGGCGTTTCCACGCACGGGTATCATGAACTGCTCCGAATTAGCCAACTGTCACCAAGTTACATTGCGCTAGGGCATATTTTCCCAACCACGACGAAACAAATGCCATCTAAACCTCAAGGCCTTACGAGGTTGAAACTGTATCAAGGTTTGATTAATCAGATGAATGACAACTCTCAGAAGTCCGGTATACCGACAGTAGCGATTGGTGGTATTGATTTATCGACCGCAAACATGGTCTGGTCGTGTGGGGTTTCAAGCCTAGCGGTGGTTCGAGCGATAACCCTATCAACGAATCCAAAGGAAACCATTGCAGACTTCAACAATATTATGAATGCGAACCATGAGCGTACAGAGGAGGTTTTATGCTAAGTCCTTCTCTTACTGACCAACAATTTTTACGCTATCAGCGACAGATATCACTGTCTGAGATACAAGAAATAGGGCAATCAAAATTAAATAAAGCGTCAGTACTTATTGTGGGATGTGGTGGCTTGGGTTCTGCTTCAGCCCTTTATCTCTCAGCTTCTGGGGTAGGACAACTCGTCATCGCAGATAGTGATGCGGTCGAGAGTTCTAATTTACAACGACAGGTCATCTATCAAGAGAAGGATATTGGCAGTCAGAAAGTCATCGCGATGAAGCGCCAACTATCGGCATTGAACTCTGATACTAATGTTCGGAGTGTGGATGCTCTTCTTAATGGTCAGCAATTGGATATAGAAGTGATGATGGCGGATATCGTCGTCGATTGCAGTGATAATATAGAAACTAGACAGGCAATAAACCTGGCTTGTTATCAGCATAAAACGCCACTGGTATCAGGTTCTGCGATTGGTTGGAAAGGGCAGTTAACAACATTTAGCTATCAAAAAGGTACCCCTTGCTATCACTGCTTGTTTCCCTATCAGAACCTCCCTCAAGCCAGTCGCTGCAATGAACTGGGGATTATGGGGCCAGTGGTTGGCGTCATAGGCAACCTTCAAGCACTGCAAGTCATCAAGTTGCTTACTCAGCCTTGCCGAATCAATTCCGGAGAAATACACCTGTTTGATGGACAGGAGCTGAGCTGGGAAACATTAACTTTCAGCCAAGACTCCGATTGCTCTGTTTGCCAAGTGACAACTCAGTCAGTTCAACAACATCATATAAAGGAATAATAAGTTGATGATCAATCTAACACTCAATAATAGGCCAATCACTATTGAGTCATGCCAGACACTTGCTTGGCTGCTTAATGATCTAGGTTTGAAGACGGAAGGCTGCGCGGTTGCTGTGAATGAGAGCATTATTGCAAAGTCACAATGGCAGCATTTCACATTTAATGACGGTGATTCAATCTCGCTGTTTCAAGCTATTGCTGGAGGTTAATAATGCTTACGATTGCAGGAAAAAAATTTCGTTCTCGTCTTTTTACCGGAACTGGAAAATTCGCAAGTAATGAATTGATGACGCAAGCGATACTCCAATCTGAATCTGAGTTGGCAACTATAGCGCTTAAAAGAGTCGATATTAATGACCAGTCAGACAATATTCTCCAGCCATTGGCGCAGTCTGGAATTAACCTTCTCCCCAACACTTCGGGAGCTAAAACCGCGCGGGATGCCGTTTATGCTGCTCATCTTGCAAGAGAGGCTCTTGGTACAAACTGGTTAAAGTTGGAGATACACCCAGATCCGAAATATCTAATGCCAGATCCTATTGAAACATTGAAGGCCGCAGAGCAACTCGTCGATGATGGATTTGTTGTGCTGCCTTACTGCCATGCCGATCCTGTATTGTGTAAGCGGCTTGAAGAAGTAGGTTGTGCAGCTGTCATGCCGTTAGGATCGCCAATAGGGTCGAATAAAGGGATCGCATCGAAGGATTTTCTGGAGATTATTATTGATCAAGCAAACGTACCTGTTGTGGTAGACGCTGGCATTGGCGCTCCATCTCATGCCGCGCTGGCGATGGAAATGGGTGCGGATGCTGTTCTTGTGAATACCGCTATTGCTTCCTCCCCAAATCCTATCCAGATGGCAATCGCATTTAAGCTGGCAGTAGAGTCAGGTCGTTTGGCTTATGAATCAGGTCTGGCAGGAGTTGTGAAGCAAGCTGTTGGGTCAAGTCCATTAACCTCGTTTCTAGATTCAGTTTAGGGGCGATGATGAGCTTTATTGATGAATTTAAAAAACTGAAGTGGGATGACGTCAGACTGTCTATTTATGCTAAGACCGCTGCCGATGTTGAGCTGGCGTTGAGTAAACCGAAATGTACATTAGAGGACTTTAAAGCCTTAATCTCTCCTGCTGCGGAACCTTACTTAGAGCAGATGGCACAACGGTCACAGGCTATGACTCGGAAGAGATTTGGTAATACTGTCTCCTTCTATATACCTCTTTACCTGTCAAACTTATGTGCGAATGCATGTACTTATTGTGGGTTCTCCATGGAGAATCGAATAAAGCGTAAAACACTCGATAGCAAAGAGATAGCTGAAGAGGTTGAAGCGATTAAGCAGATGAATTTCGATAGTGTCCTGTTAGTGACGGGAGAGCATGAATCGAAAGTTGGGATGAGTTATTTTCGCAAAACATTACCTGAGATTAAAGAGCGATTTAGCTATGTGGCAATGGAAGTTCAACCGCTAGAGTGGCAACAATATGTTGAGCTCAAATCTCTGGGCTTAGATGCTGTCATGGTATACCAAGAAACCTATCACCCTAGCACCTATTCACAACACCATCTTCGAGGAAACAAAACCGACTTTCAGTTTAGGCTTGAAACGCCAGATCGGCTTTCAAAGGCTGGCATAGATAAAGTGGGTATTGGTGCATTGATTGGTTTAGAAGAGTGGAGGACGGACTGTTTCTTTACTGCTACTCATTTGGAGTATCTGGAGAGAAAATACTGGAAAACTCGCTACTCAATTTCATTTCCTCGATTAAGGCCATGTGAAGGAGCATTGCAACCAAAGTCTGTGATGACAGATAAACAGCTGGTTCAATTAATATGTGCGTATCGAATACTGAACCCTGAAGTGGAGCTTTCTCTATCGACGCGGGAATCCGCAGTGTTTAGAGATAATGTTATCCCTCTGGGTATTACCAGTATTTCAGCCGCTTCAAAAACACAGCCGGGAGGCTATGCGAACCCGGCAGTGGAGTTGGAGCAATTTTCTATCAATGATGAACGCAGTGCCGAAGAGGTTGCCGAATCAGTGCGGTCTATTGGGCTTGAGCCGGTTTGGAAGGATTGGGATAAAGCTTATTCAGGCTGATGAAAGGTTCACTAATCTTGATTCTCCAAAAGGTTTCACGTGAAACATAAGAGCCCCAAGCGATTACTCATTTGGGGCTTTTTACATATTGGTGTGAGTGGTTAACCGTTGTTATGGCTTAATGGTGCCGTTGCTTGTTTTAGCCACTGTTTCACATCACCTTCAACCAGAGGGCTCACTTCATCCCATACTATTTGATGGTACTGGTTAAGCCATGCCAGTTCAGGACGAGTCAACATATCGACATTAATGTTTCGTTTGTCGATTGGACAGCGAGTTAAAGACTCAAATGCAAGAACAGAGAAGTCACCTTGTGTTTCAACTTCCTGTACTAACTCTAGGTTTTCAATTCGAATACCAAACTCTTCAGCTCGGTAGTAACCAGGCTCATTAGAAAGGACCATGCCTTTCAATAACGCTACGGGTATCATTTTTTTAGAAATACTTTGTGGGCCTTCGTGAACACTTAAGAAGTGTCCAACACCGTGACCAGTGCCGTGATCGTAATCGTATCCATTTGCCCATAAGTGTTGACGAGCTAATACATCAAGGTGGCAACCAAATGTCCCTTTAGGGAAGCGAGCACGAGCGATACCAATATGGCCCTTTAGTACTAAAGTAAACTGTTGAATCATTTCAGCAGTAGGTTGGCCAATCGCAATAGTACGTGTGATATCTGTTGTACCATCTAAGTACTGGCCACCTGAATCAACCAAATACAAGGTGTTCATTTCTAGTTGACCTGGTTCAGGTTGATTCTCATGATTGTAATGACACATTGCCGCGTTGCCGCCAGCAGCCGAAATCGTATCGAAACTTAAATCCATTAATGTTGGGTCTTGTTGGCGAAAGCTTTGAACTTTATCTGCTAGCTCAGCTTCGTTATGCAGTTTGCCTGCTGCTACTTCAGCATCAATCCAAGATAGGAATTTTGCCATCGCTGCACCATCACGAATGTGACAAGCTTTCATTCCCGCAATCTCAACATCATTTTTTTGTGCTTTCGGTAGCAGGCATGGGTCGGCAGCTTCAATGATAATGGCATCGGCATTTTGCAGAGCAAGGGTAAACCAAGCATTACTGGTCGCAGGATCCACGCAGACATGTTTGCCTTTTAAACCATCAAGGTAATGCTTAAGGTTATCTGGGTGGTGGACACGAACATCAGAACCAACATGTTCGATGAACTCACTGACAACGCGTGCAGGGTCTAAAAAGAAATCTACACTCGCATCGCGGTGAATAATGGCATGTGAGAGCAAGACCGGTAGTCGAGAAACATCAAGACCACGAATATTCAAAAGCCAGCAGATCGAATCAAGCTCGGTTAGAACGGCAGCATCCGCTTGGTTGCTTTCAATAATGGCAGCAATCTCTTTGCGTTTAGATTGGCAAGATTGGCCCACTTTATCGGTTGGCATTAAACGCATCTCAGATACAACAGGTTGCGGTCTGTCTTTCCATGCTAACTCTATCGGATTCTCATCAATGGCCGATAGGGCGTAATTTGAACCTAATTGAGATTGTGCTGATTTCATCCAAGCAGCGGTATGCATTCGAGGGTCAAATGCAATGCGGCTTCCATGAGGAAGGCTGTCCGTAATCCAGTTTAGAGCTGGCTCATCAATCAAGTGACGATATTCAAATAATTCAGCGGGTACTTGCTTACGAACTTGAACGGTATAGCGGCCATCGACAAAAATAGCGGATTTTTCTTTGGTGATAACCGCCGCGCCAGCAGATCCTGTAAAGCCTGTTAGCCAATGAAGTCGTTCATTATGAGCGGGTACGTATTCACCTAAATACTCATCTTCGTGAGGAACGATAATTGCGTCGAAGTCATTGGCAATCAGCCATCCACGAATGGCATCCACTCGTTCAGAAATCATGTTTTGCATTTCTCTTTATCCTTATTGGTAGGAGTCCCTTACTCTCGCTCCTGTCATGCAAGCGCATTTGGACTATTAGGACAATAAGCTAGCGCTTTTACTCTCTGGCTGCAATTGCTCAGCATGATATTTATCTAAGATGTAAGGTTTTATCTTTGATTATATTTCGTAGCCAGTTTAATGCGGGGTCATTCTCTCTGTCTCTATGCCAAAATAGAGTGTATGCCATAGGAGGGAATTCCATCGGTAGAGGCAGAACCACTAGATCCATCTGTTTGGCTATCCAATCGTTGAAATGACTTGGTGCGGTGAAGATAAAATCAGTATAGGTACATAAGCTCGCAGCACTATTGAAGTCGGGAACCGTGATGGCAATATCACGCTCTTTGCCAATATCAGCTAAGCGATAGTCAAGAAGCCAACGATCGTTACCATCGCATCGAACTTGTACATGACGAAGGGATAAGTAATTCGCCATGTTCCAGGGTTGCTGAAGTATTGGATGATCTCGACGAACAATGCATTTTTGTTCATCACGATAGATCTCCTGCTCACAAATATTACTTGGAGGCAGCATGGTGAGCTTGGCATCATTGATATCGATATCCTTACCCGTGATACCAAAATCCAATTCACCAATTTGCAGCTTACTGAAAGTATCTTCTGCCCATGAATGGGTGCTGATGTTGATGTTCGGTGCTTGCTTGAAAATGGCGGGCAAGAAATGGGGAAGTATCAGCGGATAGACACTTTCCACTGCCGCAATATGAAATCGATATTCACTGGTTGCGGGCTCGAAACTTTCCGGTTGAGTGATGAGCTCCAGTTGGTTTATCAATATGTCGAGCTTAGGCTTCAAGAATAATGATTTTGGTGTTGGCCTTAATCCGTGCGCATGTCGAATGAAAAGAGGGTCATCAAATTGCTCTCTTAGCTTTGCCAGTGATTTACTGACCGCGGATTGGCTTAAACATAAACGGTGGGCCGATCTCGTTACACTGAGCTCCTCAATAAGGACATTGAGACAAACCAACAAGTTGAGATCAATTCGCGCCAACTTTCCTAAATCCATAATCAAATTTCCATTTTGGAATAATACGCATGAGTATATGCCATTATGATTCATATCTGTAATTCTCTATGATGGCGGCACATTCGACATGATTGGAGAGAGTCGTGCAAAACCTGACCCCACAAAGAAACAGCAAAATGCAAATGGCATTACTGACAATGTTAGTGCTTTTTAGTCCGTTAGCGATTGATATCTATTTACCAGCACTACCTCTGATCTCAGAAACGTTTCACGTGGAACACGCTCTTTCACAAGACACAATCACATATTTCTTATTTGCGATGGGTATTGGTCAGCTGTTTGCTGGGCCTTTGGCAGATAAAATAGGACGTCGAACTGTTGCATTAGGGGGAATTAGTATCTACGCGATGAGTGCTTGCTTGGCGTGGGCCGCTCAAAGCATAGAGTGGATGCTAGTCGCTCGGCTGCTACAAGGCTTCGGTGCGTGCGCGACATCGGTAGCAGCATTTGCAACAGTTCGCGACATTTTTGGACCGAAGAAAAGTGGAAAAATGATCAGCTACCTAAATGGCGCGATCTGCTTTATTCCTGCTTTGGCTCCAATTCTTGGCAGTTGGTTAACTCAGCAATTTGGTTGGCGCTCCAACTTCAGCTTCATGGCGGGCTTTGCTGTTCTTGCTGGTTTGGCTATTTTGTTGAAGATGAAAGAGACGAACCCTGCAACAGAAAAGCAGGCGGTATTTAAGCTTTCTCGTTATTGGGCTGTATTGAAAACACCAACATTTATCTTCCACGCTTCTCTGTGCATGTTAGCGATGTCAGTGATCCTTGCTTACGTTACCTCTGCTCCTGTTGTGCTCATGGAGCAACTTGGACTAAGCATGAATGAGTTTACGTATTGGTTTGGTATTAATGCGGCAATTAATATTGCAGCGGCTTTCTCTGCTCCAAAATTTATGGACAAATTTGGTACCCATAAAACGTTATTGGTTGGAATATCAACGTTAACTATTGCTGGTCTCGTGATGTTCTTGCTTGCGGAACAAGCGACAGCCTTCTCATTTATGTTTCCAATTTTCATGTCTTCTGTTGGTTTTGCTTGGATTTTAGGCGCATCAGCAGGCAAAGCTCTCGAACCGTTTGGGGATAAAGCTGGAACTGCGGCGGCACTGCTAGGTCTGTTTCAAATGAGTGGTTCTGGTTTTATTGTTGGCTCAATGCAAAGGTTATCACTAGAACCGCAAATGATGATTGCCCTGCAAATGTGGCTCATTGCACCTGCATTGTTGATTCTATTTTCTAAAGCTGGTCGTGATTGGCATTATGCTGAAGCTTAGTGATGACGAGCGGCAATTATCCTTATATTGGTTGTTTTCCTAATACGTAAACAAGTGTATATTTGTCGTTCAAATAATCGTGTCTCACACAGCGGAAACTAGAAACTAATGTCGTTAACAACCTATGAAATGGCTCGCGTCCTAGAGCAAATGGAAGAGTCGCCTGAAAAGGTTATGTTCGGTAAGTTACTCAGTGAATTAGGCAATCAAAGCGAAGAGCGTATTCGTAGCGCAGCTAAGCAAGTGCCACTTCATACACTGCGCGATATCATTTATCAATTTCAGCAAGTGGCTGAATCTCGCAAAGGTGAGCAGGTTGGTTTGTTAGCGAAAGAGCTAGCAGAACAAGGTATTTCTGCTGACGAATTGAAAGATTTTATTGAGCAATCAAAGCGAAAATAACGCTTATCTGAATAAAATAAAAAAGCGCGATCATTATGGTCGCGCTTTTTTTAGGTCTGTGTCATGGGTTAGCGAGTCAGCTTCATCTTTAGATACTTGTCAGCAGAAAGCGGACCTGGGCCCCATACCACTACAATTAAAATCATCAATCCCCATAATTGGTGATCAAAGAAACCTTGCTCCCATAGAACAGGATAAGACACCACGGCGATAATGTTGAATACAAATAGAATGGCCGCCATTGGTCGAGTGAGTAATCCCAATGCTAAAAAGATGGGGAGGATCAATTCTGCAGCGGTTCCCATATAAGCCGCAATTTCCCAAGGTAACAGTGGAACTTGATATTCCAACTCGAAGAGATACAGCGTGCTATCCCAAGTCGCGATTTTTGTGAGTCCTGAATTGAAGAATACCCACGCGACCCAGAGTCGGCAAAAGAGCAGCAATAATGGGACGAAACCACATTGAGCCTTTGCGACTAAATCATCGTATATTTCTATCCATCTTGATATTGAATTGAGCATAATGGTTATCCTTATTATTGTGTGGCTGTTCTACTCGCTTGCTAACAAATCAAATCCCGTGATGGAGGATAGGGCAACTAAGTTATTTAGCTGCGAGAGAGAGTCGGGAGAGATTTGTCCCAAAGGTAGCCCCGCTTTTAAATCTAAAACAAGCTGGTAGCTCATCTCTGAAAGTGGTGAGAGTTGAATTTCACCTTGAGCGTTGCACCACATCATTCCAGATTGTGGGGTGTGTATTTCTAGTCCATCAAAATCATTTTTTTGGATAGCATCATGAAGAGAAAAAAGCGCATAGCAGGAATTGAAACTGATCAGTGACGGCTCAAGCTGCAATTGAATATTGGGCTGTTGCTGTTCTGAAATACTCGCGAGTTGCTCAAGCGTATGAGTAGGATGTGAACATGAGATCGCAAAGCGTTGCTGAGTAATATCGATGCTCCATTCGAAACGAGCCACTTCAGGCAAATAGGGCGCGGCCTCTATTACCGTAGAAAACTGAGTGATTGTGGAATCAAAACCTTGACCATAGGCAGTGACATCTCCTTCTAATAATGGATTAGTTAGGACATGCTGACGCGCGAGCTGCTGAAAACATTCATCACCGACAAGAGCAAATACCATCGGATAGGTAGCTTCAAGTACTTCACTTAAGCTGATAATGAAATTATTACGATAGATCTGAATACGCTGTTGTGAGGTAAAGTGATCGCTATTGATGTCACAATCATCACCTGAAGAGTGGTGATTCAGAGCATTGGCAAAATTATGCTGAATTTCAGCTAATGAAAGATTCATGACACCTTCCTTGATTCCTGCTGGTGGAAAAGGATCTGACTCGCTTTCGTGGCTTCATCTAACAACACTTGTGGTTCTGGAATGTCTAAATCCCACTCAATTAAGGTGTGACGCTCTCCGTGCTGGGTTGTCCATGAATTAAAGAGTGCCCACACTTCATCATTGACTGGCTTACTGTGAGTATCTATCCATATTTCACCTTGCTCTAATTGTTTGATGGTGAAGCCTGCAAGATGGATCTCATCAACAGCATGTGCAGGTATTCCTTCTAGATAAGTGTCACAACTAAAGCCATGATTGAAAGCGGAGACATGGATGTTGTTGAAATCGAGAAGCAGTCGGCAATCGGTTCTTTTTTGCACTTCACTCAGAAAATCCCACTCACTAATGGTTGAGTGGTTGAACTTCAAATAACTGGAAGGATTTTCGATAAGCAGTGGACGCTTAATTGAATCTTGCACTTCAAGTACATTACGGCAAAAAACCTGTAACGCCTCTTCTGTGTATGGCAATGGAAGGAGATCATTAAAGTAGTGGCCGCCATTTTCGCTCCAACTCAAATGATCTGAAACTAAAATTGGATCCACTTCTGAAATAAGCGCATTAAGTTGAGCAAGGTGTGTCGAACTTACCCTTGATACAGAACCGAGAGAAAGGCCAATGCCATGACAACTTATTTGATGGTTTTGCAAAATGGAACGTAGGCTCTGTCGAGCGATTGAGTTTGGTTGAAAGTAATTTTCACTGTGTATTTCTAGCCAAGTCAGTTGCTCATGGTGCTGTTCAAAGTAGTTAAGGTGAGGCATTCGCAAACCAACCCCAACTTTTGGATGAAAAAGAGGTGAATTCACAGTGTTGGCTCTCCTAATTCTATCGTGAACTTAACGTGTTAAATTTAAAGGAGTATTACGTTGAGCGGTAATACTCCTTTAATGGCTAGTGAAAGCGTGTTTATGAAGATTGAGTGCTTCCGCCAGCAAGTTTTCCGCATAGCCCTTTAGGAACCACAACAAATGCATCTTTTTGATGATCTTCTTTCGCTGTGCCTGCACACGAGCTCGTTTTGGTTGCACAGTCATTTTTACCTGCTTTTGTCACGCCATAGCACTTCTCTTTTTCTGCCGCGACAGCGTGAGTAGCAGTAAGCATTGTTCCACCAAGAGCCAGTAAACCAGTAACAGCAGCAGTAACAGCAAGATTAGATTTTTTCATAGTAATTCCCTCAAGACTTTATTTTAGTTTCCAATATGACAAGTTAATTGTTTGTTAATAATTTAACTTGCTTATCAAATAGGATAGGAAAGAGCGCAGAAAACTTTCATGAAATGGATGAAAAAATTTCAAATTTTTATAGGTCTTAATCTAATTCTTTGATTTTTAATCAAAAAGTGTAATGCGCTTTGGTGAATGTTTTCTGAAAATTAAAATGAATTCGGGTTATAATCTGCTCTTATGTATAAATAACCAGTAGCTGACTCTCATGATTGATGCATCTTTATTACTCGATGGCCTAAATGACAAACAGCGAGAAGCCGTAGCGGCTCCGCTAAGCAATTTACTTATCCTTGCCGGTGCGGGCAGTGGTAAAACCCGAGTGTTGGTGCATCGTATTGCTTGGTTACAGTCGATAGAGCAAGCTTCTCCGTTCTCTATCATGTCGGTAACCTTTACCAATAAAGCTGCCGCTGAAATGCGGGGTCGTATTGAAGAGTTAATGATGGGTAGCGCTTCTGGTATGTGGAATGGTACGTTCCACGGGATCTGCCACCGTATTTTAAGAGCACACTATTTAGATGCTAGATTGCCTGAAGGTTTTCAGATTTTAGATTCTGAAGATCAAGTTAGATTACTAAAGCGTTTGATTAAAGCGCAAAACTTGGATGAAAAGCAGTGGCCTGCGAAGCAAGCATCCTGGTGGATCAACGGTAAAAAAGATGAAGGGCTGCGTCCTAAACATATTGATAGTTATGGTGATCCGGTTGCGAAGACGTGGCTAAAAATTTATACCGCTTATCAAGATGCTTGTGATCGTGCAGGTTTGGTTGATTTCGCTGAAATTCTATTACGTGCACATGAACTGCTGCGCGATAAACAACATATCCGCGAGCATTATCAAGCTCGATTCAAACATATTCTGGTGGATGAGTTCCAAGATACCAACAACATTCAGTACGCGTGGCTACGCATGATGGCAGGGCCTGATTGTCGCGTGATGATTGTTGGTGATGATGATCAGTCCATTTACGGCTGGCGTGGGGCGAAAATTGAGAACATTCAGAAGTTCTTAGATGAGTTTCCAGGGGCATCAACTATTCGATTGGAGCAAAATTACCGTTCAACCAAAACCATTCTTCAAGCTGCGAATGAGTTAATCTCGAACAATACCGAGCGAATGGGTAAAGAGCTGTGGACGGATGGTAATGATGGTGAGCCAATTTCTGTCTACTCCGCTTATAACGAATTGGATGAAGCGCGTTTCACGGTCAGTAAAATTAAAGAGTGGCAAGATAAAGGCGGGATGCTGGAAGATTGCGCGATGCTCTACCGAAATAATGCTCAGTCACGAGTATTGGAAGAGGCTTTAATTCAAGGCGGACTCGCGTATCGAATTTATGGGGGTATGCGATTCTTCGAACGATTGGAAATCAAGGATGCCTTGAGCTATCTACGTTTGATCGGTAACCGTAACGATGATGCCGCGTTTGAACGTGTGGTGAATACTCCAACTCGTGGATTAGGTGACAAGACGCTAGAAACCATTCGTTTTGCTGCTCGTGAGCGTGGGGCAACCATGTGGGAAGCCAGTACCGCATTAATTGAAGAGAAAGTATTACCAGGACGTGCGGCGACGGCATTGAGTCGATTTATCGAACTGATTGTGGCACTGGAAGACGACACCTTAGAACTGCCTTTACATGAACAAACCGACCATGTAATCAAATACTCCGGTTTATTTGCAATGTATGAGCAAGAGAAGGGAGAGAAGTCTAAGGCTCGAATTGAGAACTTGGAAGAGTTAGTCACGGCGACTCGTCAGTTCGAAAAGCCAGAAGAGGCGGATGAGATGTCGATGCTTACGGCATTTTTGACCCATGCGGCTCTAGAGTCAGGCGAAGGGCAGGCAGATGAATTTGATGATGCAGTGCAGCTAATGACCCTACACAGTGCTAAGGGACTAGAGTTTCCGATGGTATTTATGGTTGGGGTGGAAGAAGGTATGTTCCCAAGCCAGATGTCGGCAGAAGAAGCGGGGCGTTTAGAAGAAGAGCGCCGCCTATGCTATGTCGGTATGACACGTGCGATGGAGAAGTTATACATTACTTATGCTGAAACACGCCGTTTATACGGGCAAGACAAATTCCATAAACCGTCTCGATTCATTCGTGAGTTACCTGAAACCTGTTTAGATGAAGTGCGCATGAAGGCACAAGTGAGCCGACCAACAAGTTCGGGTCGATTCAGTCAGTCTGCAGTGAAAGAGAATTTTAATGAGACTGGATTTAGCTTGGGTTCACGTGTGAAGCACCCTAAATTTGGTGAAGGGACCATTATCAACTTTGAAGGAAGCGGTCCTCAAAGCCGAGTCCAAGTTGCTTTCAATGGTGAAGGTATTAAGTGGTTAGTTACTGCATATGCTCGTTTAGAGCTGTTATAGCGAGACTTACTACTGTTCGCTTGATTTTCTTGCTGCGGTAATTTGATTCTAGATTGCTAAAAAGTCACGTTGATGTGGCTTTTTTTGTTTTTGAGATTTGATAGATGGTCATAAAAAGCGCAGGAAAAATGCTTGAGAACAAGGCAGAAATTTTCGATAAGTAGTTATTCTATAATCAAAATTTCTAACACCGTTATCGAGTATTTTAACAAGCTAGGATGACCAGTTATTTACTACGATTGGTATTAGGTTCAGATAAAGAAAAACCCCGAGAGCTTGCGCTCTTCGGGGTCGTAGTCTTACTTGCAGCAATCCAGCTACTAAAGTGCTCCATGCATCAAATCCATGATAGTGTGCTGTAATCCGTCAGCGTATTCCTTTCGTCGCCATCCTAGCGGTGTCCATGATCTTATCCTGATCTGCCAACAATCCTCGTTAGCTCGCTTCACTTGATCCTTGAGCGGTGTCCTTTACATCGTCCTGATGTTCAATCCTTTCCTCGTCCAGAGGTGTCCATTGTCTTTCCCTAGTAGCAACCATCCTAGTTACTATTGCGTCCATTCAATGTCCAATTTGCTTTCCATGCCGACTATTCATCCTGAATAATCGAATCTTCATCCTGAAGATAACCTAATCCGTGGCTGTTTCCTGTTCCGTGTCAGACTCCTTCCGACAGGGTTAATATTACGTTTTTTCTCAATCGAGACAAGATAACGAAAACGTTTTCTTTATCGACATCTTGTTTAAATAATAGACATACCTTTATTTATCAGTGCTTTAAATTGATTGTGATTACAAGCTCTTAGAGACAAAGCGAGTTTCACTCACGCTCTTGTAAGAGATCTCGCACAAAGATGATGCACTATGACTGAGTAAGGCTGCTGAGTGAATAAATAGCTTGGTAGAGAATTCCGCCACCAACGATTGAAAAGACCAGTCCACATAGCCCATCAATGTAGGTTGTTGCTTTGATTAGGCGCTGTTGAAGTCTATTGGTTGATAGTACCCAGGCTAAAAAAGAGAACCAAGCGAGTGATAATCCCCATAAGATCACTAGAGCGGTCCCTTTTCCGGCTAAAGACATGCCCGCAGGAATTAAGCTCGACATGAGACTAACAAAAAACACCAGTGCCTTCGGATTCAAAATATTGGTCGTCAGCCCACGCGAGAAAGCTTGTCTTTTATTACTCAATATTAGGTTTGGCTTGGTTTCTGGTTGCGATTGACCTGGATCTTGATCGTGTCGATTCTGCCAGGTGCCTTTTAAAGCGTTCACACCAAGGTAAAGCAAGTAGCTCCCCCCCGCCGTTTGTAATAGAGAAAAGAGAACGGGCTGCTGGTGGACTAAATAACTTACTCCGGTGAGGCTGAGAATCGAGTGAAGTAAAATGCCACAAGAGAGGCCAAGCGCAATATACAGACCCGTTTGTCGACCATGGCGACTGGCATTTTGTACAACTAAGGCGAAATCTGGGCCGGGACACATAAGGGCGATAAAGTGGACGGTAGCGAGTGTTGCTAAGATGGAGAGTTCGTTCATAACGTAATTTAGACTTGTCGTGAGTGCTTTTAAGTCACGCATCATGTCAAAATAATAGAGGAGGAGCTTGTAAATTCTAGACAGTAACTTAAATCGCCATATGAAATTTCCCTAGATTGCCTAACCATGTTTCTACTAATACGAGTTCAACGCACTTCCGATGGCGGTATACCGTAGGTCTGTTTAAAGGCTTTAGTGAAATGAGCTTGGTCATAAAATCCGACTTGCTGAGCGACATCTGTCCCGCATACCCCAGATTTAATCAATTTCATCGACTGTTCCATTCGTAATCGACTTAGCCATGCATAAGGGGCAATACCCATTTTACATTTAAAGTGGCGTTGAAACTGGCTAGGGCTCAGTTGGCATAGTTGAGATAGGCTCTCTAACCGAATCGGCTGGTCTAGATTTTCCATCAGGTAATCTTTCAGTGTTAACAGGGTTTGGTTGCCTAAACCTATGATTGGAGATGGTTTTATTTGAGCATAACGATCTAACATGATCGAAAATTGGTCATATGGTAAACAATCTTTAGCAAGCTGACTGAGGTTGTCTTGGATAAGTAACTCATGAAGGTTACTTAATTGTGAAAAAAGCACAGGATCCGAGATGATCAGCTCAGAAAAGCTTACTATTTGTCCGTTTTGGGTAAGATCTTGTTGATCGCTAAACCAGTGCGGAGCGATCGAAAACACGCGAACTTGGTAGCCTGAATCTAATAAAGAGTGACCGTCATGCAATTCATCAGGTGGCATGATTACCATTTGCCCATGACCAACACTGTGGTGGTTGCCTTTATAGATAAACTTCTGCTGGCCGTGAGTGATTAGCCCTATGTGGAAATCGAGATGATAGTGACGTTGGAAAGCAAATTTGTGGTAATTCGCCTGAATAAGTCCAATATCTTGATCGGCTGTCGAATAGTGAGAAATGTTATCCATAGGGAATAAAAAAGCTTGACCAAATTGATGAATATTTGGTCAAGCTTAGCGGTGTCATTGCTGATTGTCTTGTAAAAAACGAACACTCATCAAATGTGATTATGATTTTTTCTTTTTTCTACTACTTTTAATGCCATCAAAACTAAATACAAACAATGCTGCCCATATGAAAGCAAAAGTGATCGCTTTATCGCTGCTGAACGCTTCGTTGTAGACCAATACCGCGAGTAAAAACATTAAACTCGGTCCAATATATTGGAAAAAACCGAGTGTTGAGAGTTTCAATCGTGTCGCGGCCCCAGTAAAACACAACAAAGGTAAAGTAGTGATGGCACCTGCTGAAACGAGCAATAGGTTTAGTGTCATCGGGTTACTTGCTAAATCTGATGTTGCGGTGTCTGCAATAAACAGTAAGTAGAAGGCTGCGATAGGTAATAAAACCAGAGTCTCAATAAATAAGCCGGTTTGAGCATCTAAACTCACTTTTTTGCGTAACAATCCATATAAACCAAAACTCATTGCAAGAGAGATGGCGATGATCGGCACTGAACCGAAAGCGATGAGCTGAATTAAGACTCCCACCGCCGCGAGAGCCACAGCAAACCATTGGAGTTTTCTTAATCGCTCTCCTAGAAAGACCATTCCTAGTATCACGTTAAATAACGGATTAATGTAATAACCAAGGCTGGCGTCTAACATTTTGTTGGCATTGACTGCCGATATAAAAATTAGCCAGTTGGCTCCAACCAATATTGAGGTTGAAACGAGGTACATCATTTTTGGCTTCGAGCGCAATGTGTCACGGACCGTTCGCCATCCGTGATTAAAATGGATCAAAAAGGCAAGTAAAAAGAATGACCAGATAATTCGATGACTGAGGATCTCTAAAGGGGAGACTTCCGCAATGGATTTGAAATAGATAGGGGCAATACCCCAGATGGTGTAAGCGCCGATGGCGAGAAATATGCCTTGGCGAGCTCTTTGGTCTTCTTCTTGTGTCATTGAGTGCTTCTCTGGTACGAATGTACCTAGTTATAAGATTTATAAACGGAGTTGGTCAGTATAGAAGCGATAATCGTATACGCCTAACAATTTGCGGTTTTATTCACCATCATTCCCCACTACAATGTGGCGCTCACTGATTTGACGTGAATGCAATCTCAACCCCTATAGGATTTTCGATGACCGCAACCTTAACTGCTGAACAGACCCAACCCCAGCCAAGTAGCGCAAAAGATATCTTACAAGATGTTTTTGGTTACCAGAGCTTTCGTGATGGGCAGCAAGAGGTGATTGACTTGGCTATCTCTGGTCAAGATAGCTTAGTGATTATGCCGACAGGTGGTGGTAAATCTCTGTGTTATCAGATCCCAGCTTTGGTGAGAGAAGGTATTACGCTGGTGATTTCACCTTTGATCTCATTAATGAAAGACCAAGTGGATCAGCTTAAAGCCGATGGTGTCGCGGCTGAGTGTATTAACTCAACCATGTCGCGCGACGATCTGATTAGCGTTTACAACCGCATGAATTCGGGGCAGATTAAGTTAGTGTATGCTTCGCCTGAGCGAGTTTTGATGCACGACTTTATTGATCGTTTGCATAATTTACCGTTGTCGATGATTGCAGTGGATGAAGCGCACTGTATTTCACAATGGGGGCACGATTTCAGACCTGAGTACGCACTGCTAGGTCAATTGAAACAGCAATTTTCTCATGTCCCATTTATGGCGTTAACTGCAACCGCTGATGATGCAACACGTGTCGACATTATCCATCGTTTACAACTTAATGAGCCGCATACTTATCTTGGCAGCTTTGACCGACCAAATATCCGCTATAACTTAGTCGAAAAACATAAGCCTGTTTCACAGGTGATTCGTTACCTTGATACTCAGAAAGGCAACTGCGGCATTATCTACTGCGGTAGCCGTAAAAAAGTCGAAATGCTGACTGAAAAGTTATGTAACAACCATATTCGGGCGGCGGGTTATCACGCTGGTATGGACATGGATGAGCGCGCGTATGTTCAAGAAGCTTTCCAGCGCGATGATATTCAAATTGTTGTGGCGACCGTTGCTTTTGGCATGGGAATAAATAAACCCAATGTTCGATTTGTGGTGCATTTTGATATCCCACGCAATATTGAATCTTACTATCAAGAGACAGGTCGAGCAGGGCGTGATGGCCTACCTGCTGAAGCGATGATGTTGTTCGATCCTGCTGATATTAACTGGCTCCGTCGGATGTTGGATGAAAAAGACGATGGGCCGCAGAAACAGGTCGAGAGCCATAAGCTTAATGCGATGAGTGCATTTGCCGAAGCGCAAACGTGCCGACGCCAAGTGTTGTTAAACTATTTTGGTGAATATCGAGATAAGCCGTGTGGTAACTGTGATATTTGTCTCGACCCACCGAAGCACTTTGATGCAACGGAAGAAGCGCAAAAGGCACTTTCTTGCGTGTACCGAGTGAATCAAGGTTTTGGTATGGGTTATGTGGTGGAAGTGATGCGTGGGATGCAGAATATTCGTATCCGCGAAAATGGCCACGACAAACTAACGACTTATGGCATTGGTCGTGATCATAGCCATGATTACTGGATCAGTATTGTGCGTCAACTTATCCATAAAGGACTGTTGTTTCAAAACATCACCCGAAACTCGACTCTGCAACTGACGGAAGAAGCAAGGCCACTATTACGTGGTGAGATGGCGTTAGAACTTGCGGTTCCTCGTCTAGACACCGCCGTACGATCTGCCAAAGCCGATAAACTGTCTAATCGTCAATACGATAAAAAACTGTTTGCGAAGTTACGTAAGTTACGTAAAACCATCGCAGACAAAGTGGGTCTTCCTCCATATGTGGTCTTTAGTGATGCAACATTGATTGAGATGGCCGAAATGCTGCCGACCTCTTACGGTGAAATGCTGGCTGTTAATGGTGTTGGACAACGTAAACTGGAAAAATATGCCGATCCTTTCTTAGATTTAATTCAGGAGCACATTACCACTCATGGCTGATTTTGGACTGCGAGAATACCTTGCCGAAGATGGGCGTCTGCTTATCACAACACCAAGTTTCGACTTCGATACTTTTCCTCTGCTGGGGGACAAACTTGTGGGTTTACTCTCTGCTACCGTGATAGAAAAACAGTGGGATGCCGATATGCATTCATGGTTAATCGATTTTGAAGGTTGTCAGTTATTTCTGCGCTCTGAGCATTACAGTGAATCTGTATGGTTTGAAACCTTATCGGTTCTAGAAAGTCGTGAAGAACTTGATTATTTAGCGGGACTATTTGCTCAAGGTTTTTAACTTAGAGGGTCGTTAGAGAAGGAAATACCACGCTTAAACGTTTGCTATTTCATCATCTATTGTCGTGCTAATTGATTAATGTATAATCGCTCGCCGCTGAACATTAGAGTTTGGCGACTTTAAATAATTGGAAGAATTGTTCTTCAATTTGGGTTCCCTCAACCCCAAACCAAACTAAAAAGGTACAATATGAGTAACTTTACCCCTGCGCAACAGCGCAAAGCCCTAGCATTTTTAGTTTTGTTCCATTTAGTGATCATTGCATCAAGTAACTATTTGGTTCAGCTACCATTTACCATTTTTGGTCTGCATACCACATGGGGCGCATTCACTTTTCCGTTCATCTTTTTAGCTACCGATCTCACGGTTCGTGTGTTTGGCGCTAAACTTGCGCGTAATATTATCTTTTTGGTGATGATCCCTGCGTTAGCGGTGTCTTACTTTTTATCTGTCGTCTTCTTCGAAGGGCAGTTTCAAGGTTTTGCACAGCTAGGTGAGTTTAATTTGTTTGTGGCGCGTATTGCCATTGCAAGTTTCATGGCTTATCTGCTTGGTCAGATCCTGGATGTTCACGTATTTAATCGCCTGCGCCAAATGAAGCAGTGGTGGATAGCACCAACGTGCTCAACACTGTTTGGTAACGCATTAGATACCGTGGCTTTTTTCGCGATTGCATTCTATCAAAGTCCAGATCCATTTATGGCTGAGCATTGGACGGAAATTGCGATGGTAGACTACGGCTTCAAACTCGTGATTAGTTTAGGCTTGTTCGTACCTATGTACGGCATGCTATTGAACTACCTGACGAAGAAATTAACGGCTGTAAACCCGGAATTTAAAGTCACTGGTGTGAATGCTTAACGTTGATTGCGTTGGTTTCGTTGACTTCTTAGGCGTCTGAGAGTTAAAAGTTGTCTGAGAGTCAAAAGCCATGTGAGTGTCAAAAATAAAAAGAGCCCATCGTGATGATTGGGCTCTTTTTTTTGTCGATAATTAGGCTAGTGGCTATTTAGTAATAATAGTCAGTGGCCAACCGATATCCGTTTGACGGTTCGACTCTAATTCTAGTTCAGCGGCAGTTAATGGATTGCTGTTTAGCCATTTCTGGTCAATCGTCAATGTTAGCTTGTCGCCTTTTGCAGACAGTTGAACTTGAGGTTGGAGATCGATACTACGACGATGGCTAAGTAATACCGCCAGGCGAAGCAATCGAAGTACTCGCTTACCGCTGCCACTTGATAGAGCATGTTGCTCTGGAAGTGACGTTAATTGTTCGCGGTAGCGTCGGGCCACTTCTGCAATAAAGTGTTTCTGTGCTCGGGTATAACCGGGTAGATCTAAATGTTGCAAAAGGTAAGCGCTGTGCTGGCCACCTTTTTTGAAATCGATGGTTAAACCAATTTCATGTAAATTCGCAACAGTATGCAGTAGCGTTGCCGCTTGAGGTTCCTCAATCCAGCGTTCTCCGCCACATTGAGCGAGTAGAGTGCTGGCAAGAGTTGAAACTTGCTGTCCATACTGTGTATCGAGTTGGTAGCGAGCTTGTACACTACAAATGGTTCTGGCACGAATGTCAGTTTGACGCAGTTCATCAACCATTTCGTAAACCAAACCTTCACGTAATGCACCACCTGCGAGTGTCATTGAATCGATTTCAAGCAGTTCAAATATAGCGATAAGAATAGAAAGGCCACTTGGGAAAACTAATGCTCGTTCTAAAGTTAGCCCCTCTATCTCTAATTCTTCTAAGTGATCAGCAAGCATCGCCTGTTTCTGCAATCGCTTAAGTTTGGAGTGAGTAATTACTTCGTCCATACCTTGCGCTAGCATTATTTCTTGAAGTGCTTGCACGGTTCCGCTAGCACCAACACATACATCCCAACCCAAATCTGTATACTGTTCGAGGATTGGAGCCAGTGTTGCTTTCGCTGCTTCAATAGCATTGTTGAAATTCATCTGGGTGAGCTGTCGATCTTTAAAGTGGCGTTCAAGCCAAGTAACACAGCCCATCTTTAAGCTCGTTAATGCGTTAGCTTCAAATCCTTCACCAATAATCAGCTCAGTACTCGCGCCACCAATATCAACGACTAATCGACGGCCTAAACCGCCTGAAGTATGCGCGACACCTTTATAGATAGTTGCCGCTTCTTCTTCACCTGCAATCACTTCAATGTCGTGACCTAGGATTTGGTTTGCCTTTGCTAAAAACAGATCGACATTTGTTGCGGTACGCAGCGTTGCAGTACCTACGATGCGAATGTTTTCAGTCGGAATATCTTGTAATCGTTCTGCAAAAAGACTCAAACAATCCCAGCCGCGCTGCATGGCTTCTTGGCTCAGAGCATTACTATCGTCTAAACCGGCGGCTAAACGAACCTTTCTCTTAATCTTGGCCATGGTTTGGACGCTGCCGTCTATATGACGTACAACGAGCATATGAAAGCTATTCGATCCTAGATCGATAGCGGCATAAAGCGGAGATGAAATTGTTTGGCTCATAGACGAATTAAGCTTCCTTTCTAGGGCGGTTCGAATGAGGGCGACGTTGAGAATTACGGTTCCCAGAACGTTGACCACCATTATTAGTACGACGCTGTTGAGGGTTACGAGTGCGCATACGAATTGGCGCAGGTAAATCTTCAATCAACGCTGATGCATCGTAATCCGACATTGGGATTGCGTGCTCAATGTATTCTTCGATTGCTGGAAGGTTAATGGCGTAATCTTCACAAGCAAAACTGATTGAATGACCACTTTCGCCAGCGCGGCCAGTACGGCCAATACGGTGAACGTAATCTTCACAATCATCAGGTAAATCAAAGTTAAATACATGCGTTACTTGAGGGATATGCAAACCACGAGCGGCAACATCTGTTGCAACGAGGATATCAACTTGACCTTTTGTGAACTCTTCAAGAATCTTCTCGCGTTTCTTCTGTGGTACATCACCAGTTAATAGACCTACACGGTGTCCATCGGCTGCAAGGTGTCCCCAAACTGAATCACACTTATATTTAGTGTTAGCGAAAATAATCGCACGATCCGGCCACTCTTCTTCGATTAACGTTTGTAGTAAAGCCATCTTGTGTTCATTTGAAGGGTAAAACAACTCTTCTTGAATTCGATGACCTGTTTTTTGATCCGGTTCAACAACCACATGTTCAGGGTTATGCATGTGTTCAAAGGCAAGTTCTTGTACTCGGTAAGACAAGGTTGCAGAGAAAAGCATGTTCAAACGGTCTTTAGGTTCAGGCATACGACGGAACAAAAAGCGAATGTCTTTAATGAAACCAAGATCGAACATGCGATCCGCTTCATCAAGAACAACAGCTTGAATACAGTTTAGATCAAACGCTTTTTGCTTGTAGAAATCGATAATACGTCCAGTTGTACCAATTAATACATCCACACCGTCGTCAATTTTAGCAAGCTGCTTGTCGTAGCTTTCGCCACCGTAAGCAAGTGCTGCTTTAATACCAGTCGTCGCAATGATCGACTCTGCATCGTTATAAATCTGGATCGCTAACTCACGAGTTGGCGCCATGATTATTGCACGAGGCTGGTTTGGCTTACGTCCTTCAGGCGCAGCTGTTTTTAGTAAATGGTTAAAAGTAGCAGTAAGAAACGCAAGGGTTTTACCAGTGCCCGTTTGGGCCTGGCCTGCAATGTCTTGGCCGGTGAGCAGTACCGGCAACGCCAAGGCTTGGATAGGGGTACAAAATTCGAACCCTTTTTTGTCCAATCCTTCAATGACTTGGGGGTGTAAATCCAAATCGGCGAACTTTTGCTCTGTGATATGTGTCTTTTTCATTGCTATAGAATATCAGCTTAAGCTTGCAATACGAAAGTAAATACATTCCAATAGGGCATCTATTTACTGGTTATCATCCAACCAGTTCAGAAATAAACATTGGAGTGGAAGATGAGTGATAAGATTTTGCAGCTAACTGATGACGGTTTTGAGAACGATGTGATCAAAGCTGCAGGCCCTGTACTTGTAGATTTTTGGGCGGAATGGTGTGGTCCTTGTAAGATGATTGCGCCTATTCTTGATGAGATTTCTCAAGAGTACGAAGGTAAGCTCACTATCGGTAAATTGAATATCGACCAGAATGCAGGTACTCCACCTAAATTCGGTATCCGTGGTATTCCAACGTTGCTTTTATTTAAAGATGGCGGCGTAGCAGCAACTAAAGTTGGTGCATTATCTAAAACTCAACTTAAAGAGTTTTTAGATGCAAACCTGTAAAATAGGTTAATAATTGAAAAAGAAACCGTGCATCTTAACAAATGCGCGGTTTTGTTTTTTCAAAACTAGACTAAAATAACTTTTAGTGCTAATTTATCGCACGTTAATTGAGCAAATCTCTCCTCTTGGTCGCTCCTTAGACCAAATCCATCTTAACTAGAAAACAGATCTTATTTTGACTAAACAAGTATCAACTACAATGAATCTAACAGAACTGAAGAACAGACCTGTGTCTGAGCTTGTGAAGCTTAGCGAAACATTAGGCCTTGAAAACCTAGCTCGTCTAAGAAAACAAGACATCATCTTCTCCATCCTTAAAGCACACGCTAAAGGTGGCGAAGACATATTCGGCGATGGGGTTCTGGAAATTCTTCAAGACGGCTTTGGTTTCCTACGTAGCGCAGACAGCTCCTACCTTGCTGGACCAGATGATATTTACGTATCTCCTAGCCAAATTCGCCGTTTTAACTTAAGAACTGGCGATTCAATCTCTGGAAAAATTCGTCCACCTAAAGATGGCGAGCGCTATTTTGCATTGTTGAAAGTTAACATGGTTAACCACGACAAGCCTGATAACGCACGTAATAAAATCTTATTCGAAAACTTAACACCTCTTCACGCGAACGAGCGTATGGTGATGGAAGTTGGTAATGGTGCGACTGAAGATATTACCGCTCGAATTCTTGATCTTGCCTCTCCGATTGGTAAAGGTCAGCGTGGTTTGATTGTTGCTCCGCCAAAAGCGGGTAAAACCATGCTATTGCAAAATATTGCACAGAGCATTTCTCGCAACCACCCTGAATGTGAATTGATGGTTCTACTTATCGATGAGCGTCCAGAGGAAGTAACGGAAATGCAGCGCTTGGTTAAAGGTGAAGTGGTTGCTTCTACTTTTGACGAACCAGCATCTCGTCACGTACAAGTGGCCGAAATGGTGATTGAAAAAGCGAAACGTCTAGTTGAGCACAAAAAAGATGTTGTGATTTTGCTGGACTCTATCACTCGTTTAGCTCGAGCTTACAACACCGTTGTTCCTTCATCAGGTAAAGTTCTTACTGGTGGTGTTGATGCGAACGCTCTACACCGTCCTAAGCGTTTCTTTGGTGCGGCTCGTAACGTAGAAGAAGGTGGTAGTTTAACTATCATCGCAACCGCATTGGTTGATACGGGTTCTAAAATGGATGAAGTTATTTACGAAGAGTTTAAGGGGACAGGTAACATGGAACTGCACCTAAACCGTAAAATTGCAGAGAAACGTGTTTTCCCTGCTATCGACTTTAAACGTTCAGGTACTCGTCGCGAAGAGCTATTAACGAAAGCCGACGAGCTGCAGAAGATGTGGATCCTGCGTAAGATTGTTCATCCAATGAATGAAACAGACGCAATGGAATTCCTTATCGATAAGCTTGCTATGACGAAGACTAATAATGAATTCTTTGACGCGATGCGTCGTCAATAAATTTTATTGAAAATATTCGTTTATGAACGCTGCCTTTATTGGCAGCGTTTTTGTTTGCATTTCTTGTTATTAGCCTGCAAAATGAATGCAAATGTTACAGGGAGGTTAACATGCAACAAGGAATGTTGTCGTCACTACTCCTGTCTATGTCATTAGTGTTTGGTTCTTCTGGAGCTTACGCAACGGAAATGAAACCAGTAACGGCTCAACAATGGCTTCAGGATGAGCAAATTAATACGAAAGTATCGGAACTTCTATTGCTTGTGATGCAAGATGAGGTCGAGACTCTTCGCTTTTCACTCCAACGTTTAGCTCTTCCTCAGCAGGAGGTTGCACGCTATCTCTTATTACAAAAAATTGAACATCAAAATATTAGCCTGACACCACGAATGGCTATATTTATTGAATCACAGAGCCAGTTAGTACCAACCTATCAGATCCTAGAAAGAGGTGATGGATATGAGTTTACTGTACCTGCCTTTAATTTCCCCGTGATTGCAAACCGCTTACTTCAGCACTGGAAAAAAGATCAAAACACCTTGGCTTTTGTTATTAAAGCAGAACAGAAAGAGTTGGTACTTCAAGAGTGGTTATCAGGTAGTGAACACCAAATTAAAGCACGCGAAGCTCTGTTGATTCGAGAGTTGGATGGACTATCTGCTGAAGCGGTTGATGCTCTGGCCAAACAGTTAACGCAAGGTCTTGTTATTAGTTGGTTACCATCTACCTCTGTTGTCGTTCGCTTAGCTCAGGTCAGTCGAGATGCTGATGTGTATAAAATGCTGTGGCGCATGAAAGCGGACAGTGATAGCCAATATGAACTACAGCGCCTTGCTAATGATGGTGACTCTTTTTCTGTTGAGCAATTAATGAATGCGACTCAAAACCCAAGCCTTAAGCGGCAAGCGATTGAAAAACTCACCCAACTTCACCCTTTACCTGAAAATGTAAAAGTATTTCTGATCTCCCGCATGGGGCTTGCAGAAGAAGCTTCTATGGTGGCACAAGAGCTAGTCAATCAAGGTCATCAAAGCTGGTTGCGTGAGTTGGTCTCTAGCAATAGGCAAGTTAAGGTGATTTCGATTCAAAAAGTTCTTTCAAATTAGCCTTACTAAAAAAGGGGGGTAGGGCTACTCTCCTTTTTGATATACTGCTTGCAGTTTAACCAGTAAATTAGAAGGCCTATGAGTTTGAAGGATTTACGCGACTTTATCGATCATCTTGAAGCAGATGGCAAACTTAAGCGCATTACTCACCCGATTGACCCACATTATGAAATGACTGAAATCAGTGATCGAACCCTACGAGCTGGTGGACCCGCATTACTGTTTGAAAACCCCATTGGTTATGAGATGCCAGTATTGACCAACCTGTTTGGCACTCCTGAGCGAGTCGCGATCGGAATGGGTCGTCAAGATGTGAAAGAGTTACGTGAAGTAGGAAAACTATTGGCGTATTTGAAGGAGCCAGAGCCACCAAAAGGCTTTAAAGATGCAATAGATAAGCTACCAGTTTTCAAACAAGTCTTAAATATGCCAACGAAGAAGCTTCGTAAAGCCGCATGTCAGGAAGTGGTGTGGCAAGGTGACGATGTTGATTTAGATAAAATACCAGTGATGAGCTGCTGGGCGGGTGATGTCGCGCCTTTATTGACATGGGGGCTGACTATTACAAAAGGCCCTAACAAAAAGCGCCAAAATCTTGGGATCTATCGCCAGCAAAAAATCGCAAAAAATAAAATCATCATGCGATGGTTAGCTCACCGAGGTGGTGCTCTTGATTTACGAGATTGGATGGAGACTTATCCTGGGAAGCCCTTTCCAGTATCCATTGCATTTGGTGCTGACCCCGCAACAATATTAGGCGCGGTAACCCCTGTTCCTGATACATTATCTGAATATGCTTTCGCAGGGTTACTCCGTGGTAGTCGAACTGAAGTTGTTCAATCTATTAGCAATGACCTTGAGGTACCAGCCAGCGCTGAAATTGTGATGGAAGGTTACATTGATCCTTCCGAATTTGCCGATGAAGGCCCGTATGGGGATCATACTGGCTATTACAATGAAGTTGAACAGCACCGAGTATTCACAATCACTCACGTCACCATGCGTGAGAAACCGATTTATCACAGCACTTATACAGGGCGTCCACCAGATGAACCGGCTGTGCTTGGCGTTGCTTTAAATGAAGTTTTTGTTCCTATTCTGCAAAAACAATTTCCTGAAATAGAAGACTTCTATCTACCTCCAGAAGGTTGCTCGTACAGAATGGCGATTGTGACCCTGAAAAAACAGTACCCAGGACATGCCAAGCGGGTAATGATGGGGGTGTGGTCATTCTTACGACAATTTATGTATACCAAGTTTGTCATTGTTTGCGATGAAAGTGTGAATGCTCGTGATTGGAGTGAAGTTTGTCGAGCCATTTCTGTCAATATGGACCCTAAGCGTGACAACACCTTTATTGATAATACACCAATAGATTCGCTCGATTTTGCTTCACCTGTAGTTGGGCTTGGATCCAAAATGGGACTTGATGCAACAATAAAGTGGGATGCCGAACTGGCAATGGGAAATAAGCTTCATTCAGTTACAGATAATCAGCAAGCCGTAGAAAATCTTGTCCATGAGAAAAACAAACAAGTTGAAGCGGTATTGAATCACTTTCCTGAGGTGATTGATTTTCACTTTCCTGAAGGTTCAGATGGTGGAGAAATTGCCATCGTGACCATAAATAAAAAGCATGAAGGACATGGGCTGAAAATTATGGATGATATATGGTCTTTGATTACGCCGTATGTTGATAATAAATGCTTAATTGTGTGTGATGAAGATGTGGATGCTAAAGATTGGAATGACATTATTTGGGCGGTAACAACGCGGATGGATCCTGCTCGCGATACAATAATGGCATCGAGCCGGATGGGATTAGACGCAACAAACAAATGGGCAAGTGAATCTCATCGAGAGTGGGGTACACCAATAAAGAAAGATCCTGAAGTTGTGGCTAAGATCGATAAGATTTGGAATCAATTAGATATTCTATGACCTACCAAGTAATCTTGTTACCCGATAATCTTCAGTTTGAAGTGCGAGATGGTAAAACGGTGTTGGAAGAGGCGCTCAACCAAGGTATTAATTTCCCTCACCGTTGCCAAGTTGGGGCGTGTGCCATGTGTATGTGTCGAAAAATTGAAGGCTTGGTAAGTTACGACCTTGAACCAATGCTCACAGAGAAAGAGCAACAGCAAGGTTGGATATTTCCCTGCCAAGCATTTGCAGAAAGTAATTTAATACTTACCTTTGCAGATTAAGTAGAGAGTAAGCTCAGAGGAAGAAGATGACCATTAAATGTAAAGTAAAGTCTATTGAGCCTTTAGCATGTAACACCTTTCAGATTTTGTTGCATCCTGAATCACCAGTCCCTTTTAAAGCGGGACAATATTTAATGGTAGAAATGGGAGAAAAGGATAAGCGTCCTTTTTCAATTGCCAGCAGTCCTTGCCGTCATGAAGGCGAGCTAGAATTGCACATTGGTGCTGCAGAACATAATGCTTATGCGCTGGAAGTTGTTGAAGCCATGAAAATGGCGCTAGCAAGTGATGGCAACATTCTTATTGATGCACCACATGGTGATGCGTGGATAAAGGAAGAAAGTGATCGCCCACTGCTGTTAATCGCAGGTGGTACGGGATTCAGCTATGTACGTTCTATTCTTGATCACTGCATTAGCCAAAATATGCAAAACAATATACATCTATATTGGGGCGCTAAAGATGAAAATCAGCTTTACGCGAAGCAAGAGTTAGATGCGATTGCCCAAGTAAACCCAAACATACAATTTATACCTGTTGTCGAACACGCATCTGAACCGTGGGATGGACAGGTAGGAAATGTATTACAAGCCATTAGTGCTGACTTTGAATCTCTTGAAGATTATGACATCTATATAGCAGGAAGATTTGAAATGGCAGGCGCAGCCCGAGAATTATTCACTCAAACCAAACAGGCAAAGAGTGAGCGTATGTATGCTGATGCTTACGCTTTTATCTGATTGTTAGTGATATGTAAGAAAAGAGAGTGTATTTATACGCTCTCTTTTCATTTTGATGAATTAAACAGCGATTAAACTGAAAAAAACAATTAAGTAAGAAAAGGGGTTGCGTCTGAGGATATTCTGCCTATAATGCGCAACTCCTAACAACGAGACCTTATTCAATAAGGGATTAGCAGTTAGGTTAGACGAAAATTTGAAGTGAAATAAATTAAGAAAGTGTTTGACACTATCGCTTATATCGCTAAAATGGCCGTCCACTTCAAACGAAAGCTGAAAGGCTTAAAACTTGAAGTAAAGCTCTTTAACAATTTAGACCTATCAATCTGTGTGGGCACTCGTTGATGATAATCACTAGTTTCGTACTGTTTGTTTTCGCTTTTTAAAGCGAAAGTAAATTAAGTCGAAACAAAAGATATCAATGAACTGAGTGACCAATACAAGTTCTTAGAACTTGGCACAGTCAATTCATTATCATTCTGTTGGAATGGTAATAGCTTTAAAATTACATAGTAGTTTTGAAGTCAGTATTCATTGAGCCGCATCTTAGGATGCAAAAAACTTTAATTGAAGAGTTTGATCATGGCTCAGATTGAACGCTGGCGGCAGGCCTAACACATGCAAGTCGAGCGGAAACGAGAAGTAGCTTGCTACTTCGGCGTCGAGCGGCGGACGGGTGAGTAATGCCTAGGAAATTGCCCTGATGTGGGGGATAACCATTGGAAACGATGGCTAATACCGCATAATGCCTTCGGGCCAAAGAGGGGGACCTTCGGGCCTCTCGCGTCAGGATATGCCTAGGTGGGATTAGCTAGTTGGTGAGGTAATGGCTCACCAAGGCGACGATCCCTAGCTGGTCTGAGAGGATGATCAGCCACACTGGAACTGAGACACGGTCCAGACTCCTACGGGAGGCAGCAGTGGGGAATATTGCACAATGGGCGCAAGCCTGATGCAGCCATGCCGCGTGTATGAAGAAGGCCTTCGGGTTGTAAAGTACTTTCAGTCGTGAGGAAGGTGGTGTTGTTAATAGCAGCATCATTTGACGTTAGCGACAGAAGAAGCACCGGCTAACTCCGTGCCAGCAGCCGCGGTAATACGGAGGGTGCGAGCGTTAATCGGAATTACTGGGCGTAAAGCGCATGCAGGTGGTTCGTTAAGTCAGATGTGAAAGCCCGGGGCTCAACCTCGGAACTGCATTTGAAACTGGCGGACTAGAGTACTGTAGAGGGGGGTAGAATTTCAGGTGTAGCGGTGAAATGCGTAGAGATCTGAAGGAATACCAGTGGCGAAGGCGGCCCCCTGGACAGATACTGACACTCAGATGCGAAAGCGTGGGGAGCAAACAGGATTAGATACCCTGGTAGTCCACGCCGTAAACGATGTCTACTTGGAGGTTGTGGCCTTGAGCCGTGGCTTTCGGAGCTAACGCGTTAAGTAGACCGCCTGGGGAGTACGGTCGCAAGATTAAAACTCAAATGAATTGACGGGGGCCCGCACAAGCGGTGGAGCATGTGGTTTAATTCGATGCAACGCGAAGAACCTTACCTACTCTTGACATCCAGAGAAGCCAGCGGAGACGCAGGTGTGCCTTCGGGAACTCTGAGACAGGTGCTGCATGGCTGTCGTCAGCTCGTGTTGTGAAATGTTGGGTTAAGTCCCGCAACGAGCGCAACCCTTATCCTTGTTTGCCAGCGAGTAATGTCGGGAACTCCAGGGAGACTGCCGGTGATAAACCGGAGGAAGGTGGGGACGACGTCAAGTCATCATGGCCCTTACGAGTAGGGCTACACACGTGCTACAATGGCGCATACAGAGGGCAGCAAGCTAGCGATAGTGAGCGAATCCCAAAAAGTGCGTCGTAGTCCGGATTGGAGTCTGCAACTCGACTCCATGAAGTCGGAATCGCTAGTAATCGTAGATCAGAATGCTACGGTGAATACGTTCCCGGGCCTTGTACACACCGCCCGTCACACCATGGGAGTGGGCTGCAAAAGAAGTGGGTAGTTTAACCTTTCGGGGAGGACGCTCACCACTTTGTGGTTCATGACTGGGGTGAAGTCGTAACAAGGTAGCCCTAGGGGAACCTGGGGCTGGATCACCTCCTTATATACGAAGATTTTCACGATGAGTACCCACACAGATTGATTAGGTTTAAAAAGTAAAAGAGACGATATTGGGTCTGTAGCTCAGCTGGTTAGAGCGCTCGCCTGATAAGCGGGAGGTCGGTGGTTCAAGTCCACTCAGACCCACCAATCCTTTTTAGGTTTGGAACAATATCGACAAACACAGATGGGGCTATAGCTCAGCTGGGAGAGCGCCTGCCTTGCACGCAGGAGGTCTGCGGTTCGATCCCGCATAGCTCCACCATCTTTAAGCACACTTCTTTGAAATATGAAGAATTAAGTGTTTTTAAAAATGGTTTCGAAAGCTTTATGTTTAGAAATCAAGCTCTTTAACAATTTGGAAAGCTGACTGATTTGATTACTTACGAGTAACTCAAATCAAATTTAAAAGTTCTCAATGTTTATCTTTATTGATAAACACACAAACACATTCAAGTGTCTTGTATTCGGAATAATGTTTACATTGTTCCATTATTGAGTCCGGCAAACAGTCATTGAGAATTAACCCTTCTTAATGACAACCAAAAACCTTGGTTAGTTGCCATACACAAGACCCTTTCGGGTTGTATGGTTAAGTGACTAAGCGTACACGGTGGATGCCTTGGCAGTCAGAGGCGATGAAGGACGTATTAACTTGCGATAAGCCCAGATTAGACAGTAAAAGTCTTTTGAGTCTGGGATTTCCGAATGGGGAAACCCACTAGCATAAGCTAGTATCGTTACGTGAATACATAGCGTAACGAGGCGAACTCGGGGAACTGAAACATCTAAGTACCCGAAGGAAGAGAAATCAACCGAGATTCCGAAAGTAGCGGCGAGCGAAATTGGATTAGCCCTTAAGCTTTTAATGATGCAGGTGAAGACTCTGGAAAGTGTCGCAGCAAAGGGTGATAGCCCCGTAACCGACGCATCATAATCAGTGAAATCGAGTAGGGCGGGACACGTGATATCCTGTCTGAATATGGGGGGACCATCCTCCAAGGCTAAATACTACTGACTGACCGATAGTGAACCAGTACCGTGAGGGAAAGGCGAAAAGAACCCCTGTGAGGGGAGTGAAATAGAACCTGAAACCGTGTACGTACAAGCAGTAGGAGCACCTTCGTGGTGTGACTGCGTACCTTTTGTATAATGGGTCAGCGACTTATATTCAGTGGCAAGGTTAACCGTTTAGGGGAGCCGTAGGGAAACCGAGTCTTAACTGGGCGACACAGTCTCTGGATATAGACCCGAAACCGAGTGATCTAGCCATGGGCAGGTTGAAGGTTGAGTAACATCAACTGGAGGACCGAACCGACTAATGTTGAAAAATTAGCGGATGACTTGTGGCTAGGGGTGAAAGGCCAATCAAACTCGGAGATAGCTGGTTCTCCCCGAAATCTATTTAGGTAGAGCCTCGGACGAATACTACTGGGGGTAGAGCACTGTTAAGGCTAGGGGGTCATCCCGACTTACCAACCCTTTGCAAACTCCGAATACCAGTAAGTACTATCCGGGAGACACACGGCGGGTGCTAACGTCCGTCGTGAAGAGGGAAACAACCCAGACCGCCAGCTAAGGTCCCAAATTATTACTAAGTGGGAAACGATGTGGGAAGGCTCAGACAGCCAGGATGTTGGCTTAGAAGCAGCCATCATTTAAAGAAAGCGTAATAGCTCACTGGTCGAGTCGGCCTGCGCGGAAGATGTAACGGGGCTAAGTAATAAACCGAAGCTGCGGCTGCACACTTAGGTGTGTGGGGTAGGGGAGCGTTCTGTAAGCGGTTGAAGGTGGTTCGTAAGGGCTGCTGGACGTATCAGAAGTGCGAATGCTGACATGAGTAACGATAATGGGAGTGAAAAACTCCCACGCCGGAAGACCAAGGGTTCCTGTCCAACGTTAATCGGGGCAGGGTAAGTCGACCCCTAAGGCGAGGCTGAAAAGCGTAGTCGATGGGAAACGGGTTAATATTCCCGTACTTCTTATAATTGCGATGGGGGGACGGAGAAGGCTAGGTGGGCCTGGCGACGGTTGTCCAGGTTCAAGTGCGTAGGCTAAGAGTTTAGGTAAATCCGGACTCTTGTTAGGCTGAGACACGATGTCGAGCACCTACGGGTGTGAAGTCATTGATGCCATACTTCCAGGAAAAGCCTCTAAGCTTCAGATTATAAGAAATCGTACCCCAAACCGACACAGGTGGTCGGGTAGAGAATACCAAGGCGCTTGAGAGAACTCGGGTGAAGGAACTAGGCAAAATGGTACCGTAACTTCGGGAGAAGGTACGCTCTTGGCGGTGAAGTCCCTTGCGGATGGAGCTACTAGGAGTCGCAGATACCAGGTGGCTGCAACTGTTTATTAAAAACACAGCACTGTGCAAAATCGTAAGATGACGTATACGGTGTGACGCCTGCCCGGTGCCGGAAGGTTAATTGATGGGGTTAGACTTCGGTCGAAGCTCTTGATCGAAGCCCCGGTAAACGGCGGCCGTAACTATAACGGTCCTAAGGTAGCGAAATTCCTTGTCGGGTAAGTTCCGACCTGCACGAATGGCGTAATGATGGCCACGCTGTCTCCACCCGAGACTCAGTGAAATTGAAATCGCTGTGAAGATGCAGTGTACCCGCGGCTAGACGGAAAGACCCCGTGAACCTTTACTACAGCTTGGCACTGAACATTGACCCTACATGTGTAGGATAGGTGGGAGACTTTGAAACCGCGTCGCCAGATGCGGTGGAGTCAACCTTGAAATACCACCCTTGTATGCTTGATGTTCTAACGTAGGTCCCTTATCGGGATTGCGGACAGTGCCTGGTGGGTAGTTTGACTGGGGCGGTCTCCTCCCAAAGAGTAACGGAGGAGCACGAAGGTGGGCTAAACACGGTTGGACATCGTGTGGTTAGTGCAATGGCATAAGCCCGCTTGACTGCGAGAATGACAATTCGAGCAGGTACGAAAGTAGGTCATAGTGATCCGGTGGTTCTGAATGGAAGGGCCATCGCTCAACGGATAAAAGGTACTCCGGGGATAACAGGCTGATACCGCCCAAGAGTTCATATCGACGGCGGTGTTTGGCACCTCGATGTCGGCTCATCACATCCTGGGGCTGAAGTCGGTCCCAAGGGTATGGCTGTTCGCCATTTAAAGTGGTACGCGAGCTGGGTTTAGAACGTCGTGAGACAGTTCGGTCCCTATCTGCCGTGGGCGTTGGAAGATTGAAGGGGGCTGCTCCTAGTACGAGAGGACCGGAGTGGACGAACCTCTGGTGTTCGGGTTGTCACGCCAGTGGCATTGCCCGGTAGCTAAGTTCGGAATCGATAAGCGCTGAAAGCATCTAAGCGCGAAGCGAGCCCTGAGATGAGTCTTCCCTGGCACTTTAAGTGCCCTAAAGGGTTGTTCAAGACTAGAACGTTGATAGGCAGGGTGTGTAAGTGCTGCGAGGCATTGAGCTAACCTGTACTAATTGCCCGTGAGGCTTAACCATACAACACCCAAGGGGTTTTGATGGACTCGATATATACAGACAAACTTGAATGAGTTTAGAGAACAAAAACAGCTTTCCAGATTACTTTTCTGAAAGAAAATCAGAGAAGAAAGAATTTGCTTGGCGACCATAGCGTTGCGGACCCACCTGATCCCATGCCGAACTCAGAAGTGAAACGCAGTAGCGCCGATGGTAGTGTGGGGCTTCCCCATGTGAGAGTAGGACATCGCCAGGCTTGTTTACTTGTTTTTAGATTTTGAAAAATCTAAAGGCAAAACTAGATAAAGCAATCTAACCATAAGACTTTATTTAGTAAAAGATACCACTGCGGAGTGGTAGTTCAGTTGGTTAGAATACCGGCCTGTCACGCCGGGGGTCGCGGGTTCGAGTCCCGTCCACTCCGCCACTTATTTTAAAAAGCCCTAATCGAAAGATTAGGGCTTTTTTACGTCTGTAACTTAGACAAAATTATAGTCTTTATGCTTATATAGACGGTATAGGTGATACTACATGTGTCGCTAATACAAAAGCCAAAGTGGATCAATCTAGACCTAGAATGCATTTGAAACACTAAGACATCCTACCTCGACGAGCTCGAGATGTTATGCGATTGGTTATCCGTTGATCTTTTGGATGTATGCAAAGATATTCTTTACATCTTTTTCTTCCAATACACTTCTCCAGGCCGGCATGCCTTCATTACCGTTTAGCACAGTATCGATAAGTTCATACTCAGGCTCAAACCACGAGTTTAGACCTTCGTAAATATTTGAGGGTTGCTCTGATAAAGCCTTTCCAGCTAGGCCGTCGCCATGACCTAATTCACCATGGCAAGAAACACATAGGGTTTTGTAAGTACTCTCACCTGCGCTGATATTAATGTTGTCGGCATAAGCACCAGTACTGATAGTTGCAATTAGTAAAATGGCAGTGATCTTTAGCATAAGCTAGGCCTTCTGTATAATTGGATTACCTATAGTGTATGCTATGTTTGATGAATGAAGACTGAATGAAATGTTCAAAAAAGCCGATGATAAACATCGGCTTAATCACGATAATGGCTAATGATATTTTAAGCGGGATTCATTAGCTCTAGAGCTTTACGAGACACCTCATGGGCTGCTTTCGTTAAGTTTTGCTTCTCTAGCGCGTCAGAAAGATAACTGTAGTCAGACACGCTTGCACGTAACTCTAGTGCTTTTTCAAAGTGGTCTTGTGCTTCTTTCCACTTTTGATCTCGTAAGTAGAATTGAGCTAGAGCACTGTGCGCTTCCGCATTGCTACTGTCCTTATTCAATGTTTTTTCCAATAGGATCGTCGCAGGATATGCATCAGGAAGATTCATTTCAGGCAATAGGGTAAAAAGCTCAGGGCTTGGGTTCTTTTTCAGAGCTTCTTTGACAACCGTATAGGCTTCAGAATCAGCTTTTCTTGCAATAAGCTGTTTAACAAAGCAATGAGTTAGATGTTGGCTCTGCTTTACTTTGCGAGGTAGGGAGTCCCAATGGCTAATTAAGCCTTCACTTCCTTGTTGTTGAGCAACCTCTGTTAATAAACCGCACTGCGCCGTTTGAGTTAAGCTCGCGTGCTCTTCACTATCGATTTGCTTAGCTTTAACAAGTTTAGGCAGCAAATCCAATAGTGGTTGCCATAGGCTTAATTCCATGTAGGTGGTTTTCAGTAGGTTCAATACAATGCTGTTATTTGGGTAACTTGATTTAAGTGATGACAAGATATCGAATGCTTTATCAAATTCACTATCGCGTACCGATTGCTTCGCCTTAGTTAGCTCAACAGCAAGGTGAGAGTTTTCTTCTTTACTTGCTAACGCTAAATAGTTATCACGCTTCTCTTTATCGCCCATGCCTTGTGCTGCTTCAGATGCGACTAAATAGCAGAGTAAAGGCATATCGTGGTGGTTTGCCCAGCGAGTGACTTTTTTCTCAGCCCCTTTCCAATCACCTTCTAGCAATTTTATGATGCCTTCGTTGGTATAGCGGCGAGAACGCTTCAACTTACGGACGCTAAACCAGTTCCATGTTGTTGAGCTTGCGTACAATGCTTTTTTAAATAGGAACTCTAAGCCAAATAAGATAGCAAGCAGTGCAATAATCATTAGCACTAATGTAGTGACACTCATCTCTATGGTTTTTTCAGCGATAGAGATCAGTACGTAACCCTGCTGTCCTGAAAATTGGGTTCCGACGAATAGTCCAGCCCCAAGGATAATGAAAAGAAAAATCCAACGTATCATTATTTCTCCTCCGTAATGATGGTTGTCACTTCACGGCGCAGACGATCGGTTATTACATCGGATAGAACATTTTGTGTTTGCAGTTTCACTGGGTATTCAACCTGAACATTCTGCTTACTTAGCTGATTCAAACTCTTATTGAACTCTTTTACGGCATTATCATCTTGATTGAAGAAAGCTTGAGACCAATCATTCGCGACCGATAAAGCCGTGGTGTATATCTCTTGTTGGTCAACATAAACAGCTTTGATTGCTGTTTCTAATTTGGCTTTAATGTTCTCTCTTAAATAGAAGTGCTGCTCAGGAGAGAGAAGAGGGATGACATTACCATCACGAGTTCGGAAGGTAATAAACTGCTCGGAGAATGCTTTGAGTGAGGTCGTTAAGTTAGTCTGCCAATCATTGATATCTTGAGATACTTCTTTTTTAACTTCTTGAGGTGCGTCAGGAAGAATTGCATTGGCTAATGGAAGTTTATTCACTTGCTGTTGAAGGCTTGTTAAGCGTAGAACGAGACCATCTCTATCAATGAGTGGAATGGTTCTTAATTTGGTGATGTCGTTAGCCATTGCTTGACGCAGAGGGACAAGGCTTGGATCATTCAATGCCGCTATGCGCTGATCCGCACTTTCCATTAGCTTAGTTGCACTTACCACGTCCTGTTCTAGGAATAATTTACGGCCTGCAAGTTTTACTAGGTAATCGGCTTCTGCTAGCAACCAATCATTTGGTCGGCGGCCTTTAACATCGGCAATCGCAAGTTGAAGGCTTTCAATGCTTTTTTGTTGTTGACCTAAAATGACTTCAGCTTTATGGCTCGCAACCGTCGCTTTCTCGATGGTTTCATTTTTAACGTTATTAAGCTCACTCTGCATTGATGTTTGAGCTTGTCCTAGCTGATCTTTTAATGCTGAGATTTGTTGTTGGTACTCGGCATCTTTTTGCTGCATTTGGAATGTTAATCCGCCACCAAAAATAATGGATAAAATAATCGCAACAGTACCGAGTTTGACGCCGCGTTTTCCTTGTTTTTCTACAAATTCAGCAGGTTGTGCTGGCGCATTTTCTTTCTCAGGTTGAGGAGGCATGCTTTGCTCTTCTTGCTTGGCTTCAGGCGTAAGGCTTTCGGCTTCAACAGAAGTTTCGTCAACTACGGGGTGGTTTTTTTCGTTCTTATCTTCAGGTTCAATATGCTGATTGTTTTTTTTACTTGTCATACTTATATCCTGTTGTGCTATGGCTGGAGAGTAGCCAGTAAATCTGAATTTGATGCGCTACCTACGTTCAGCGCGTTTATAAAGCCTAAATTTATTGCTGTTTCTACAATACGTTGACTTGGAACGAGCAGTTGAAGGTTAAACAGCCAAGTCTGATAAATTGGTGGTGTTTGAGAGACAAGAAACGCGAGTTGTTCACTACTTGTTATCACAATGCGAGTAACGTCATGTTGTTGCCAATAAGGGAATGCTGATTCTGCAGAAAATGAGATAAATTCTCTGCAGTAGGTTTCACAATATTCAACCTTTGCTTGGCGTTGAACTAAGCGTTGATAAATTAACTCACGGCCACCATTACCGCGTAAAATTAAAATTCTTTTTCCATCAACATCTTGTAGTTCTGGTATTTCCAACAAGTGCTCACTATCCCCTACAAGCGGATAGTTTACTTTTTGTTTCGATAGTTTGCTTAAATAGTGTGCTGTTTTTTGACCAACGCCAAGGTAAATAATACCCGCAGGCCAGTTTGAAGAAGCATTTGAGAGCAATTGCTGGGCGAAATTTACAGCGTGTTGGCTTATGGCTATTAAGATGTCACATTCCGCAAGTTGGTGAGCTAAATTGTTTCCATTAGGGTTTGCGACAATATTAATGAGCGGATGGTGGATTGCAGGAATCCCCACCCCCACCAATTGCTGGCAAAGTTCTCGCCCTTGTTGATCGGGTCTAGTGACCAACACAGTCATGATTAATCGTGTTCAGAGTAAAGTTTTTCTAGAATTTCACGCGCACCATCTTCTAAAAGTTGGTTGGCTAAAGTCACACCTAGAGTTTCCGCGTCTTCTCTATGGCCTTTAATTTCACCACGTACAATTTTTGAACCGTCTGGTTCGCCAACAAGCGCACGTAGCCAAATATCATCGCCATCGAGTAAAGAGTAACTGCCAATAGGAACTTGGCAGCCACCTTCTAAGGTGAGGTTCATCGCTCGCTCACATAGAACGCGATCGGCTGTGTCTTTGTGATTTAATGCACTAAGTAGTGAAATAACGCGTTCGTCATCTAGGCGACATTCAATACCAACAGCACCTTGGCCAACAGCAGGCAATGATTGTTCCGGTTCGATAAAGCTGCGAATGCGTTCTTCAAGTTCAAGGCGCTTTAGCCCCGCAGCCGCAAGTACAATAGCATCATAATTACCAGCATCGAGTTTGCCTAAGCGAGTTCCAACATTACCGCGCAACTCTTTGATGATTAAATCAGGACGCTGCTCTTTCAATTGACATTGACGGCGTAAGCTACAAGTCCCAACGGTTGCACCTTGAGGTAAGTCTTCAATGCAATCATAAGTATTTGAAACAAAGGCATCACGTGGGTCTTCACGTTCACAAATCGTCACTAAGCCTAAGCCTTCAGGAAAATCGACTGGCACATCTTTCATTGAGTGAACAGCCAGATCAGCACGGCCTTCTAGCATCGCGACTTCAAGCTCTTTTACGAACAAACCTTTGCCGCCAACCTTTGCAAGTGGTGTATCAAGAATGATGTCACCTTTAGTTACCATGGTAACCAATTCGACTTCTATACCTGGATGGGCCGCTTCAAGTTCGGCTTTAACAAAGTATGCTTGCCATAGTGCTAGAGGGCTTTTGCGAGTCGCAATGCGGATAGGGGAAGAGTTTGTCATTTGAGTTCCGATACTTATCTATTAATGGGGTAATCGTACCATTCAAATATCGAAAGTATTACTGTTAGATCGAGTCTGTGATAATTCGGTGATTGAATATGAATAATTAGCCAAAATAGTGTGACAAAGTTCTCATTTGATAGATGGACTATTATTAGTGAAGAGCATTAGAGTGGACACTATCGGCGCTCAAGCGTTTGTCAGTTTTTATCTCTTTGTTCGCTGAGATATGAAATTGCAAATTCTTTACCATTCAGGATAAAAGTGTTAAATTGATCACGTTTTGTTGTCGCTTTAGAATAAAACATAAACAAAACGTGCGTTTATACTCAAACCAAGGAAACACCTTGCAGGCTTACACTCAAACGTTAATCCAAAGATTAGATAACCTTAATCAACAGCGCATTGATCGTGCGTTAGCTCTCATGGATTTAGCCAGTCAGCGAGTGTTCCATCTCATTCCTACCCTATTTCATTTTAATCACCCTGTGATCCCTGGTTACTTCGATCAACAAGTGCCTTTTGGTATCCATAATTTTGAACTTAATGATATTCAATCGCAGTTTATTGAAGATACCCAACTAACTATTTCCCAAGAGCTTAATACAGCAGAAAAGCCTGCGATATTGGGCTTGTATACCATGGGCAGTACTTCATCTATTGGGCAAAGTACATCAAGTGATTTAGATATTTGGGTATGTGTATCACCACAAATGAGTAGTGATGATAAAGAGAATCTGAGTAATAAATGTTTACTAATCACTGATTGGGCGAAAGGTTATGGTGTTGAAGCGAACTTCTTTTTAATGAATGAAGAGCGTTTCAGAAGTAACCATTCTGAGGAGATGACCGGAGATAACTGCGGGTCTTCTCAGCATTTACTTTTGCTTGATGAATTCTATCGTTCGGCTGTGCGCTTGGCGGGCCAGCGATTGCTGTGGCAAATTGTGCCTCCAGAAATGGAAGAGTGCTACGACGAATATGTGCAAGGCTTGTGTGACCAAGGTTACATTGATTGTTCTGACTGGATTGATTTTGGCCAATTGAACCATATTCCAGCAGAAGAGTATTTTGGCTCAAACTTATGGCAGTTATACAAAAGTATCGATTCGCCATACAAATCCGTATTGAAAGCCATTTTGCTTGAAGCCTATTCGTGGGAGTACCCTCACACTCAGTTATTAAGTATTGATACAAAGCGTCGTTTTTTCGCCCATGAACCCGATCTCTATGGCATGGATGCGTATTACTTGATGCTTGAGAAAGTGACTCGTTACTTGGTTCGTATCAATGATACGACTCGCTTGGACTTAGTTCGACGTTGTTTCTACTTAAAAACCCATGAGAAGTTGTCCCGAGAGCCTAGTATGGGATCGGTAGCTTGGCGTCGTGAAGCGCTCAGTGACATGATCCAAAAATGGGATTGGAATGAGTCGGTTATTGAAGAATTAGATTCACGCCGTAATTGGAAGGTTGAGCTCGTTCAAATTGTACATCATTCATTACTAGATGCTTTGATGTTGAGTTATCGAAACCTGATCCAATTTGCTCGTCGTAATGGCATAACGTCTGCGATTAGTCCGCAAGATATCAGCATATTAGCTCGAAAACTGTATGCCGCTTTTGAAGTGCTTCCAGGAAAAGTCACCTTACTTAATCCACAGATCTCGCCAGATTTACATGAAGAAGATCTTAGCTTTATTGAAGTTCGAGAAGGGCGCAGTAATAAAGCCGGTTGGTATCTATATAAACAGCCGTTGATCGCTCATCGAATTATAGGTCAACCAGCGTTAGAGCATCATGAATACTTAAGCAAGCTAGTTGCGTGGTCATTTTTTAATGGCTTGATCACGGAGTCGACCCGTTTGCATTCGGTTGTTCGTGACGCGCATATTGATATTGATAAGTTTTACCAGATGGTCAGCGACTTGAGAAATACCTTCTCGCTTCGTAAGCGTCGCCCAAGTATGCAAGCGTTAGCGAGCCCGTGTGAAATTAGCCAACTGGCGATGTATATTAACTTTGAAGATGATCCGACTGCTGAATTAAGTGGTAAGTCTCTTAAGGTTGATTTGAAAAATATCGATATTTTTAGTTTCGGGCCTGAAGCAAAAAGCTTAGTGGGCAGTGTGGATTTGGTGTATCGAAATTCATGGCACGAAGTCAGAACCCTGCATTTTAAGGGTGAAACCGCCATGCTAGATGCATTGAAAACGGTACTCGGAAAAATGCACCAAGATGCGATTCCCCCTGAATCCGTTGATGTGTTCTGCTACAGCAAGAATTTGCGCGGTGTGATGCGTAATATGGTGTATCAGCTTTTGGCTGAATGTATTGATTTGCGCCTTAAACCCGTAGAGCAAGAGAAACGTCGCCGTTTTAAAGCGATTCGTCTGGCTGATCAAATGTATGGCCTGTTTTTTGAACGCCGTGGCGTATCGGTACAAAAACTCGAAAATTCCGTCGATTTCTATCGCAGCATTTCGACCAATAAGCTGAAAGGCTCACCGCTGTTGATGTTGGATCGTGATCAGGAGTTCCAATTACCACGAGTAGTGGATGGCTTTGCGAGTGAAGGTTTGATTCAGTTTTTCTTTGAAGATACAGATCAAGGTTTCAATATCTATGTATTAGATGAAGCGAACCAAGTGGAAGTGTATCACCAGTATAATGGTGAAAAAGATGAAATGATCGCAAGCGTAAACAGCTTCTATACCTCGGTTAAAGATGAGAACCAAGTTTCGTCGAAATACATTAACTTCAACTTACCGCAGTACTACCAAATCGTACATCCGGAAGATGGAGAAGCTTACGTCGTGCCTTATCGTAATGATTCATCACCGCACTCTAAACCCTCTAAAGCGGTGAATGCTTAGGTTTCAGCTTTTGGGTATGAAAAAGGAGTGATGATTCACTCCTTTATTGATTTCATTGCTTATCAAGTGATCTAAATGAGCAGGTTAAACCCAATCAATCGCTTCACCAGCGTGTTTTACGCACTCTTCCTTAACCATCTCAAAGAGTTCGATACCCGTTTTCGAGCATGTCCATTTATCATCAATTAATTTGAAGTGAAAACCACCCGAACGAGACGCTAACCAGATCTCATGCATTGGCTCTTGGCGATTAATGATGATCTGACTGCGATCATCAAATTCAAGCGTCATCACATTGCCAGATGTCTCAAAATCAATATCCGCACCCGATTCATCGATCGCTTCTTCAATGTTTTGCATCTGTGTATCTACAAGTTGATGAAATTCCGTATCGTTCATCCCGTCTATCCTATTGCTTTTCTTGAGTGTGGTGCGATTATAGGGGGCATTGAATCAATAATCACGATATGCAAAATGAAAAAATCAATCGCAGCCTTGTTTATGCTCTCTTTACTTGCCCTTTCAGGGTGTGGTCAAACCGGTGCGCTCTATCTACCAGAGCAAGCTCAACCAAGTGAACAGACGCAGTAATTGCAGTCGTTTTTTATAAGGGAAAAGAATTTTGGATTACTTCAACTATCAGGACGATGGCCAACTTTGGGCCGAAGATGTGGCGCTTTCAGAGCTTGCTCAGCAACACGGAACACCTTTGTACGTATACTCTCGCGCAACATTAGAGAGACACTGGAATGCCTTCGATCAATCTGTTGGAGAGCATCCGCATTTGGTGTGTTATGCCGTTAAAGCGAACTCTAACCTTGGAGTACTTAATGTTTTAGCTCGTTTAGGCTCGGGGTTTGATATTGTCTCTGCGGGCGAACTTGAACGAGTGATCGCTGCTGGTGGTGATCCCGCTAAAGTCGTTTTTTCTGGTGTGGGTAAAACTGAAGCAGAAATGAAGCGAGCTTTAGAGTTAAAAATAAAATGCTTTAATGTTGAATCTGAACCAGAGTTAGAGCGATTAAATGACGTTGCGGGAGAATTAGGGGTGAAAGCACCTATTTCACTTCGTATTAATCCCGACGTTGACGCTCATACCCACCCTTATATTTCGACGGGCTTACGTGATAATAAATTTGGTATCGCTTTTGATCGAGCACCACAGGTTTATCAGTTTGCGAAAACGTTAAGCAACCTAGATATCCAAGGTATTGATTGCCATATTGGTTCCCAACTGACAGATCTTGCGCCATTTATTGACGCGACAGACCGTTTGCTTGCACTGATTGATCAGCTTAAGGCGGATGGGATTAATATCAAACATCTCGATGTTGGCGGAGGCTTAGGGGTAACGTATCGTGATGAATTACCGCCGCAACCGTCTGACTACGCAAAAGCGCTACTTGCTCGTTTAGAAAAGCATGCAGATCTAGAGCTGATTTTTGAGCCAGGACGTGCGATTGCGGCAAATGCTGGTGTACTATTGACGAAAGTTGAGTTCTTAAAACCAACAGAGTATAAAAACTTTGCCATTATTGATGCGGCCATGAATGATTTAATGCGCCCAGCACTTTATCAAGCATGGCAAGATATTGTGCCTGTCAAACCACGTCAAGGCGAAGCGGTGACTTACGATTTAGTGGGGCCGATTTGTGAGACGGGAGACTTCTTAGGAAAAGATCGAGATCTTGTTCTTGAGCAGGGTGATTTGTTGGCTGTCCGTTCTGCGGGTGCTTATGGGTTTGCGATGTCGTCAAACTACAATTCTCGTTCCCGTGTGGCAGAAGTGATGGTCGATGGCAAAAAAGCGCATCTTGTTCGCCAGCGTGAAGCACTATCAAGCCTATGGGCTCTTGAAAATATTATCCCGGAGTAAGTTGAAGCATTATGCATTTCCATTTTTCTAAAATGCATGGTTTGGGTAATGACTTCATGGTCGTTGACTGTATTACCCAAAACATATTTTTTTCTCCTGATTTGATTCGCCGCTTGGCGGATCGTCATACAGGGGTCGGCTTTGACCAGTTGTTAGTGGTTGAAGCCCCTTACGATCCTGAAACTGATTTCCACTACCGTATTTTTAATGCAGACGGTAGTGAGGTGGAGCAGTGTGGAAATGGCGCTCGCTGTTTTGCCCGTTTTGTTCGTATGAAAGGTCTTACCAATAAATACACCATCAATGTCAGCACCAAAAAAGGCAAGATGGTATTAAAAATTGAAGACAACGATTTGATTACGGTGAACATGGGTGAGCCTGTGTTTGAACCGGCTAAAATCCCATTCAAAGCCAAGCAGACGGAAAAAACCTACATTATCCGCACTGATGAACACACCCTGTTCTGTGGTGCGGTAAGTATGGGTAACCCTCATGTCGTAACGGTCGTTGATGATGTTGATACCACCGATGTCGATAAACTGGGGCCTCTACTTGAATCACATGAACGATTCCCTGAGCGAGTTAATGCTGGTTTTATGCAAGTCGTCAATCGCGAAGAGGTTCGCTTGCGAGTGTATGAACGTGGCGCGGGTGAAACTCAAGCGTGCGGCAGTGGTGCATGTGGCGCCGTTGCTATTGGTATTAACCAAGGTTTACTCGCTGAGTATGTGACGGTTCAGCTACCTGGTGGTGAATTGCAAATCAGCTGGCAAGGTCCGGGTTCTCCTCTGTATATGACAGGCCCTGCCACTCATGTATTTGATGGTCAACTTTCCTGTTAAGTCTTTCCATTATATAAAAATAAATTGTAGAGGATGAGTTTTGTCTCAAGTAGAAGCGAATGCCCTGACGGCTGAAATTGTTGCGGAGTATTTGCGTGATAACCCCGATTTTTTTCTCCAGCGCCGCGAGCTTGTTGATCGTCTATCGTTACCGAATCATCAACAAGGCGCGGTTTCGTTAGTTGAAGTTCAACTGAAGCGTCAGCGTCAACGAATTGAAGAACTAGAAGAAGAAATTACAACGTTAATGTCGTTGGCGGCCAATAACGACAGAACGTTTTATGAATTTATGGAGCTTCAAGAGCAAATTTTACAGTGTGATAATATTGCTCAAGTGGTTAAGGCGATAAAGCTAAAAGCGAAAGATTTAGGCTTGAAGGCTTATGTCCGTTTGCTTAACCAAGAGGTTCCAGAACTTCGTCTTAGCCCAGAACTGAATCTTAGCAAAGAAGGTTGGGCTCGGTTTTCAACCAATCACTTAAATGGTAAAGATGCGTATTTAGGTCGGTTACGTAAAGCCGATCGAGAAGCGCTATTGGGTGAGCATTCAGGGCCAGAACTCGGATCTTATGTGGTTTTACCTTTAGTTAAGCAATCTTCATTAGGGGCTTTGGCTTTTTCAAGTGAAGATGGCGGCCATTTTCAACCTCATATGGATACCCTTTTCCTGCGCCACCTTGCATTAGTTGTGGCTCACCTTATTGAGACCTTAACTTGGCCAGAGAATGACGAACGAATCCAACACACCTCTTCCTTCTAGCTTGCAAAAGCCCTTAAACCGCTTCTATGAATACCTTAGAAGTGAAAAAGGGCTTAGCTTGCATACTCAGCGTAATTACAAACAGCAACTTGAAACCATGGGCAGCCATTTACTCCAAATGGGGCAAGATGAGTGGCAACAAGTGGATGCCGCTTGGGTGCGCCAGCTTGCAAGTAAAGGGATGCGAGAAGGGATGAAAGCCAGCAGTTTAGCGACTCGCCTCTCCTCATTACGTAGTTTCTTTGATTTTATGATCTTACGTGGAGAGATGACGGCCAATCCCGCAAAAGGGGTGTCGGCTCCTAGAAAGCAACGAACGCTACCAAAGAATTTAGATGTAGATGAAATGAACCAGTTGCTTGAGGTGAATGAAGATGATCCTTTAGCTATCCGCGATCGAGCGATGATGGAGGTGATGTATGGTGCGGGCCTGCGTCTGGCTGAAATGGTTGGGATTAATGTAAAAGACATTCATGGTAGCCGTGGTGAAATTCGCGTGATTGGTAAAGGCGATAAAGAGCGGAAAGCGCCGTTTTCTGGACAAGCCAAAGAGTGGGTCGCGAAGTGGCTTAAAGTCCGTGGTGATATTGCTGCACCGGGTGAACCCGCACTGTTTGTCTCTAAACTCGGCAGTCGGATCTCTCATCGAAGTGTGCAAAAACGAATGGCTGAGTGGGGTCAGAAGCAAGCTGTTGCCAGCCATATTAGCCCTCATAAATTACGCCACTCATTTGCGACACACGTATTGGAGTCGAGTAATAATTTACGTGCAGTTCAAGAATTGCTGGGGCATGAAAATATCTCGACCACACAGATTTATACGCATTTAGATTTTCAACACCTTGCTCAAGCGTATGATGACGCTCATCCTAGAGCTCATAAAAATAAGAAACCGAAAGAATCGTGAGTGAATTGGCACATCCACTCATTGAAAATTTGGCACAGTAACGTAGGAGTTAAGCATGCACATCTATCGCCGAACATCAGTCGTCAAAGCCATGACATTTGATCTTGATGACACCCTATATGACAACTGGCCTGTGATTCAAAATGTAGAGCAGAAGATGGTGGTTTGGCTGCATACTCATCACCCGGTATCGGCACTGATGAGCATTGAGCAATGGCAGGTGCTGAAACATGAACTGGCGATTCAAAACCCGAATTTAAAGCATGATGTCACTTTATGGCGCGAAACTCAGATTCAGCAGGGATTAATTCAATTAGGTTATGGTGAACCTGAAGCTACATCGGCAGCCAAAGAAGGGATGGAGCATGCATTGTGGTTGCGAAACCAGGTCGATGTCCCGGAACTTACTCACGAAGTGATGACCATTTTGGCAGAGAAGTTCCCACTGATCGCGATTACCAATGGAAATGTGGATCCTGATAAAATTGGATTGGGGCAATACTTTTCACATGTATTGAAAGCGGGGCCTGATGGTCGAGCGAAACCTTATGCAGATATGTTTGCTCGGGCGGTGGATTTGTTGGGCTTGCCTGCTGAGTCTATTTTGCATGTTGGCGATCATTTGATCACTGATGTATACGGGGCTAAGAGTAACGGCTTTCAAGCATGTTGGTATAATGACCAACGGAAAAATATTCAACATTGCGAAAAAGTGAGAGTTCTGCCTGATATAGAAGTAAATTCTTTGCGTGATCTCTTATACTTCAAATAGAAAAATTCCCATTTATGATAACTTATTGATAGATTAGATATTCTTGTACTCAATGTTTATCTGTTTTTTCTTGATCTGCCTCGAAGAATGCGGACGGTGTCTAGATTTATGTTGGTATTGATTCAAATCTTTAACCGTACTTTATAGACAGACATTAGGCTTTCATGAAAACACACTCAATACTGCTTGATTCCATCGAACAGTTAAATGCCCAGTTAGAAAACTCAGCTTGGAATACAAACAAAAATTATCTAATCCAAGTCTTTTCAACTCAAGCGCCAGAAACAGTCCAACAATACGCCGAAATGCTTCAAATCAAATATCCTAACGGCGTTATCATAGGACAGAGCACAATGAATATCATCTGTGCGAATCAACTTGAGAGTGCGGGAACGTTATGCTTGGTGAGTGAGTTTGATGACACGACATTTTCAGCGACACGGCAAGAGTACAGTTTCTCCCCTAAGCACGATAGCGCCCAACTACTCAATTCATTGAACCTTAAGCCTAATACTCAAGCTATTATCAGTTTTTCAGATCAAATCGAGGATGGTGATTATCCCATCTATTGTGCTTTCAATCAGTCTGACAATTTACCACCTATTTCTGGGGGCCAAGCGCAAGAAAATAGGCATGGCTGTTGGGTTCTATTTGGAACCAAGACATATCAAAAAACGTGTGTCGCAGTGGCATTACACAGTGATAGCTTAAAAGTGTGGCGAGATGCTTACTCTGAGTGGAACCCGATAGGAATGAAACTGAGGGTGACAGAGGCACAAGGTAATCGAATCGATACCATCGAGTACAAACCCGCTTATGACGTCTATAAACATTACCTTTCCGATGGGCATAAGCTCTCTTTTGGTCAGTTGGTTCATTTCCCGTTGTATCGAGAATCCGGTACTTGTAAAGGCGTATGCACCGTCAAACAGGTGCTCGATAATGGCAGTATAGAGTTTGATCAAGCGTGGGAAATCGGTGATGAAGTTCGTTTTTGCTATAACCACCCTTCGTTAACGGTTGAACAAGTTCGTCATGGTACCGAACGTTTAGCTCTGCATCAGCCTGAATCCGTATTCATCTATAACTGCGCATCTCGACTTGATTTTATTGATGGTGCCGAAGAGTTAAAAACCTTTGAAGGGGTGGCAAGTAGTCACGGCGTCTACTGCATGGGTGAGCTGTATCGCTCAGAGCAGAAGCAAGAAATTTTGCATCACAGTATGACCTATTTGGCGATGCGAGAATCGTCTGTGATTGCCAAAATGACCAAGTTTGTTCCTCAAAATGAGCATGTCATTTCTCCACTATTCAGTTTAATCCGTAACGCAATTTCTGATTTAGACACGATGAATGCGCGTATGGAATACAAGCTTGATAAGCAATCGAAGAAACTATTAGACAGCTATCGCTATGATTCCCGAACAGGATTACTAAATCGCGCAGCGTTAAAAGAACACTTAGTTCATATTGATCCTGATGAGCATTTATTAACGTTAAAACTGGTGAACTTTACGCAGGTGAACGAAAAGTATGGTTACCAAGTGGGTGACCAATTGCTGTGTGATTTATCCCAAAACTTCCAATCCCGCTTGGCGGATGTGGTTGGGGAGAAGAGTAGTTTTCGTCTGTTCAGTATTGGTGTTGGTGAGTGGGCGGTTATGTTCAAATCGAACATGCCGAGTTATACCATTAAGGCCCAGTTCGTCCAATTTGCGGATGAAATTGAACACATGAACTTTGAACCTTATGGGTTATCCGATGTGGATTACTTATCCGTCTCTCTGTGTGGAGGGTTGGCAAGTCGTCGTGATTTTATGTCTGACAGCGGTGATGAATGGCTGCTGAAGGCGATAGAAGCTCGTCGTGAGGGGGTCAGAAATAATACACACATCTTTAATGCCAATGAGATTGAGTTGGGTGATGAAAAGCGAAGAGAGCAACTTGGCTGGTTAAGCTGTGTAAGCCGAGCGATCTTAGAACAGAAGATTGTCACCTTTCATCAGCCGATTGTCGCCGCCCACACTCACGACGTGGTTTCACATGAGTGCTTGGTGCGAATTATTGAAGATGATCAGATTATTCTTCCCGGTAAATTCCTACCGATTATTGAAGGGACTCATCTTTACACTCGATTAAGTCGACATATGATTAAAAAAACACTCGATTACATGTCAGATAAGAATCAGTCATTTTCAATCAATTTATCCCCTCAAGATCTGATGAGTGATAAAACGCTGCTATTACTTGAAGCATCAATTAATAATTTGCAGCACCCAGAAAATATTGGGTTGGAAGTATTAGAGTCGGAACAGATTAAAGATTACGGGCGGATGATTGAAGTTTGTAACCATTTCAAATCATTAGGTGCGCGGATTATTGTGGACGATTTTGGTTCGGGTTATTCGAATATCGATGAAATAATTAAACTTGAACCGCAAGTCATTAAGCTTGATGGAAGCCTTATTCGAAATATTGATACGGACTTAAAACAACGTAAAATTGCGTCACAACTTGTTAGATTATGCCAAGTGATTAATGCCAAAACCGTGGCTGAGTTTGTGCATAATGAAGAAGTGTGTCGCATTGCTGAAGGGATGGGCGTCGATTACTTACAGGGTTTTTACCTCGGTGAACCTAGCCGTCTGTTTTGATGGAGGGTTAACTTTTTACACTGCAAGGCATGTATCACGAATGAGAATTTAGGTTAGACTTAATCGTTAAATTCACATAATTAAAAAAATCTATAACCATTCAGTGCTATAGCGACGTTACCATTGCATAATGTTACGTATTACCACTCGTAACTGCTATGTGATTATGATATCTCAGTCTTACTTGATACACGATATTGAACAATTAAGAAGTGAATTGGCTCGCCTTGATAGCCAATTCACGGGTTCAGTGCTGGTTCAAATATTTTCATCACAGCCTCGTTCACTCGTCACGCAGTATAGCCGTGAAATTCAGCAATATTTTAATGACGTCACCATTATTGGGGCCAGTGGAAAGTACGCGATTAAGAGTGGCACGATCCAAAGTGAGAGTTCGTGTTTCGTCTTTACCTACTTTAAACAGTCGACATGTACATCATCGGTCGTGTCATATAGCGCTAATGCGGCGAGCGATAGCCAGTTACTTGCTAAAAACCTAAACCTGTCCTCATCGACAAAAGCCATCATCTGTTTTGCCGACCGTCTTTCAGTTAGTGAACGCTCACTTTTTTCAGCCTTCAGTGAAGGGGATTATCGTATCCCTGTCGCGGGCGGAGCATCTGCTGATACCGATACTGGCCGCTGGATATTACATAACCATACGATCTATGAGAATGCTTATGTTGCTGTGGCGTTGCATGGCGCGGAATTATCGGCATGGACAGGAAGTTACTATGAGTGGAACCCGATAGGTAAAAAATTTCGAATCACTCATGCCGATAAGCATCGAATTTACAGTTTGGATGATCAGCCGATTCAGCATATTTACAATCGTTATTTAGCGGATGGGCTTGATGTGCCTTATGCGCAGATTACCGACTTTCCTTTAATGATTGGCGATCCTCGTGAACAGAATGTGTACTTACCATTAGCTTGTCATCAAGATAATTCCATAACGTTTGACGGTGAGTTCAATGTGGGTGATGAAGTTCGATTTTGTTATGATCATCCCTCACTGACCATTGAACAAGTTCGTTTGGGGTTGCAGCAAGTTGCGTTGCATCACCCACAACAGTTTTTTATCTATAACTGTATATCTCGTTTGGATTTCATTGAGGGAAACCAAGAGTTAGAGCCTTTTCAACAGGTCGCGAATAGTGATGGATTCTTTTGTTTTGGGGAGTTTTGCTATGAGAATGACCATCAACAGATTCTACATCATAGCCTGACGTATTTAGCTCTGCGAGAAGGGCCTGCCGATAATGTGGTTCGTTCAATTCCGCATCATGAACACACGAGTTCTATTTCGCCGCTATTTTCTCTGATTCGAAACGCTTTATTAGATGTTGATATTATGCACCAGGATATGGCACAGAAAATTCAACATCAAGCGAAGGCATTAACAACAAGCTATCGAATTGAAAGAAGAACGGGGTTACCCAATCGAACGGTACTGCGTGAACACCTTGCTAAAATGAAAAAAAGTGAGTATTTGCTAACATTAAAAGTCACGAATTTTCATCAAATTAATGAGAAGTATGGTTACCCGGTTGGGGATATGCTGCTTAGTGATTTAAGCCAATACTTTAAAGATAAGTTACACAGGGTATTTGATAAAAAATGCCAACTATATGGGGTTGGCATTGGTGAATGGTCCATCATCTTCGAAAGCCAAAATAAAATGTCACATATTCAGCAGCGTTTTTCTGAGTTTGCTGAAAATATTGAGCATGTAAATTTTGAGCCGATGGGCTTGCCCGATATTGATTATCTCTCTGTCTCAGTGAGTGCAGGTATCATAAGTAAAGCCGACTTTCCAAATAGCTCTGTAGATGATCTATTATTGCGTTCAATTGAAGCGCGTCGTTATGCGGTGAGCAATAATCAACACTGTTGCAATGCCCGTACTTTGAAAGAGCAAGAGCAGAAACGTCAAGAGCAGTTAAGGGTGTTATCTTGTGTTAGCCGAGCGGTGTTAAATCAAAATGTGATCGCCTATGCTCAACCTATCGTGGCTGCGCATAGTCATGAGGTGCAATCTTTAGAGTGTCTGGTTCGAATCGAAGAGGAAGGGGTGATTATTCCGCCAGGCAAATTCCTCCCGATTATTGAAGACACTCATCTTTATACTCGTTTGAGTCGCCAAATGATCTCACGCACTTTCGATTTCATGAGTAATACAACGGATTCATTTTCGATAAATTTATCCCCCCAAGACTTAATGAGTGATAGAACACTGCAACATCTTGAAGCCGCGATAAGCAAAATTAGCCACCCTCAACGCATTGGTTTAGAGGTGCTTGAAAGCGAGAAAATAAAAGATTACGGACGAATGATAGAAGTCTGCGATCACTTCAAAGATTTAGGGGTGAGCATTATTGTGGATGATTTTGGCTCGGGTTACTCGAATATCGATGAGATCATCAAATTAGAGCCGCAAGTGATTAAGTTAGATGGCAGTTTGATCCGTAATATTGATACCGATAAAAAGCAGCGTAAGATCGCGCAGCAATTGGTGAGTTTGTGCGGCATATTTAAGGCGAAAACTGTGGCTGAATTTGTTCACAACCAAGAAGTATGCAACATCGCAGAAGACATTGGTGTGGATTATCTACAAGGTTACTATTTAGGAAAACCGAAGCGGTTGTTTTAAATCGGTGGTGAAACTATTGCTGGTGGCAGTGTTGGTAAAAATGAAACAAAGGCTCGAATTTTCGGGCCTTTGCTTTTTCTTCGATGCGATGCATGGTTACTTTTTGAGAAGGTGACCGCATTTGTCAGCTTTGAACATGGCCATGTAATGATCAAAATACTGGCTGAGCTGTATTGATGAAGATGTCTCTCCTAGCTGACTGAGTAACTCAATAGCGACTTCACAGGTACATAAATGACCATCATCTTGATTACGTCGGAGCTGATAGCGTGAAGAGGCGGTCGATGACAAATGCACATGAGGTAATGCTTTTAGCCATGGGCTACGACGAAGCATCTTCTTGGCTTCTTGCCAGGTCCCGTCCAAGATAATAAAAAGTGGCTTAATGGCTTGGTGTTGAGATGACGTATCTGACTCTGCCGAATTTTGGGCAGCGGTAGTGTCATGCAGTGTCGTGACATCTACGCTGTGTTCATTGGGGAACAATAAGTAGGGCTGAAGACCTTGAATCTTTATTCGATTGAATAACGCTTCAGGCTGCTCTTTTCTGACCCAAACATGTTGGCTGCATTCGGGCAGCGTTTGTAGCAGTAGACGCCCAGTATTGGTATCTCGCGATAGCTCATTTTCATGCATCAGCAATGCAATCGGTAATGACGAGTGAATGTTAGGTATATCATTACAGATGCATTGATGTTGGAACCCACAATGAGGGCATGGTGTAGTCTTGGTCATTCTGATTGTGTCTTATTCTAAGCTTAACGATGATGATTCGAGTGAAAGTCTTAATTCCCTTGTTCCTGAAATAACACCAATCCGCCATTCGCGATGGGGTAGATAGTGTCACCGACTTTCTCTTTTTGTGCCGTTATTTTTCCATTATGACCCGTAAAGATGCGTTCTGACACTAAGTATTGCCGTTGGTGGCGTGTCATCACCACTTGAATTTGATTGGCATTGAGTTGCTGCCAGAACCCCGTTTCAATCGTAGGAGAGTCACCGTTAGCATAATCATAGGTGGTGATTGCGGTGTGATCTGACTTTAGTTCTAAATTGATACTGAAGTTGACGGATTGAGTGTGACTTGCAAAATAATTGCCTACCCAAGCTAACGTAGGATCTTGATTCGCAAGTGTCGCGCACCCGGTATAATCTTGCTTGTTAATATTCAGCTTTGCTTTCCATCCATACATAGAATCACTCATGGTGTCATTACAGGTGGTTTTATTAAGGCTCAGTTGCCCACCACTAAAAGAATACTTTCGGCTTGCCTGTTGTATAAGGGTTTTATCTAACGCGACGGTTTTCGTCTCTTCTCCCATCGGCTCAAAGTTTATATGCCCTTTAGAAAAAGAGAGAGTCCAAAATGGTTCGTTACCAAATGCGCGAGTAGAACGTAAGGATTGGTCACAGCGGTTCGGATTTTCTGCGGTCAGGAAATTTACATGGTCGACAACAAAACGAGCGGTGTAATCAGCATCAAACCCCATTTGAGTTGGACGCTCTAAATGACCGATAACTTCCCCATATAAAGGTTGATATGGGCGGGAAGTTAAGTTCATCACTTGTTGAGCATACGTTTGAGGTAATGTGAGCCAGAATTGTTTATTACTGCCACAAGGTGTGATGGTTTGAGCTTCATGACCAATAACAACTTCACCTCGCATGATAAATGTAGGAGGCGAAATGGATGATGGGCTATCTAAGCTCGCTTTTGGCATAGGCGTTGGGCTAGGCTCTGATTCTTGTGGAGTAGAGCAAGCTTGTAAAGTGAGTAAAACAAGCAGCAAGCCTGAGATTTTAAGCGTTTTCATGCCATTCATTCCTTATGCGGAGACAAGTCTGCAATCATTATGGCATATCAGTGGTTTAAAATAGAGCGATAGGGCTTCAATTGACCGTTTCCAGACATTGAGGTAGCAGGTGTGAGGATAAAAATGTAGGCATGAAAAAGGCAACCTAAGCTGCCTTTGATTTCGTTACCCTGGATATGGCTTGTATTTAGAAAAGGTTATCTCGTAAGTAATGCGCAACGGCATCATCAGCATGGCTGCCAATGACCTGATTATTCGGTAGTGCTTTCATTACTTTTTCATGAGAAGTGGCCATGACTAACCCTTTTCCTGCCATTGAGAGCATTTCAACATCGTTCATGCCATCTCCGAAAGCAATACAGTTCTCTAGCGTCTTGCCAAGTGATTCAGCCACGACTTTGAGTGCTTCGCCTTTTGACACTTCAGCGGCCATCACTTCTAAACACCAAGGCGTTGAAAATGCGATATTCAATTTATCACCAAAAGAGGCGTTGAGCTCCTCTTCAAACTTAACTAAGTATTCGTGATCTTTTTCGGGATGGGTAAGAAAAACTTTGGCAATGCCATCGGTCGGTGCATTGTCTTTATCGAATAGCGTGTAAGTAAAGCGTGAATCTTCATGAAAGTTTTTCATGTATTCATCTTCTTGGTTGAGTAACCAGTTGTCATCCTGATAGATGTGTATCATCAAATTAGGATCTTGCTTCATGATATCGACGACGGGCTGGATTAGATCTTGGGGTACATTCTGGCTGTACATTAACTGGTCATTTTTATCATGAACACGAGCGCCGTTTGAGGTAATCATGTAAGCAGGGATCCCTGTTTGCTCACGAATACCGGCTACATCTACATGATGGCGACCAGTCGCAAAAATAAAAGTGAACCCTTTTTGATGCAACTCTCGCAAGGTTTGCTTGGTAAAGTCACTAAGCTGATGATTTGGTGCCAGTAATGTTCCGTCTAAATCTGACGCTACAAGTTTGATCATTGCGTGATTATCTTCAATACAGTTTTTGCTTAGTGCGCTAGTGGTCATGCAACCCTCTTTGAACATCAATCGATGACAGTAGTTAATAAATATAGCCCGATTTAAAGCGTGGAAAGCCATCGGTTAAGCTAAGGATTTTACGCCAAATTAAACAGGAAAAAGAGGGTAAAAGTCAGGTGGTTGATTTCCTTATTTCGTCATTAATTGTTTTTAAAAAATTAAACAGCGCATCTAATGTTTGATTACGATACCGATCTTGTTCGAACAGTAGCTCATGTTTAGAGCCCGTAACACGGATCATTTGGCTGCAATGATTCGTTTTATTGAGTTTAGTAAAGAAGGTCTCTTGAGCGGTGTTACTGACGATCTGATCATTACCTGCCTGCAATAGAAGCAGAGGAATATGTATTTGTCGGGTTTGCTGAATGCACTGTTTTGCCGCCATCAAGCCTTGCCAAACCCAACGAGTACTTGGGCCTCCAAGTTTTAACTCAGGCTTTTTCTCATAAAGGTCTCGGAACCAGTGGTAGCGAATGGCACTTTGGGTAAGCAAGCTATCTTTAAAAGGCTTGGCATAATAGGCTTTATGGCCGGGAGCGTAATTTGGGGTTGCATGAACTTCGGTAAGCAGTTGGCTTAATCCCATCGCAATTGGGCGTAAGTACCAAGCAACGTTAATGCCGTACATTGGGGCACTTAACGCGATCGCATCAAAGCTATGCTGTGGTGTTGTCTCTAAGTAACGGGTCGCAATGGCACCACCCATAGAGTGAGCTAGTAGATAACGCTTTTGATAGTGGCCGAGTTTAAAATGGTCGACCATAGCAACGAGATCCACTAGGTAGTCATCAAATTCATCTACGTATCCCATCTGTTTATCGTCAATCAGGCGATCGGATAAGCCTTGACCTCGATGATCAAAAGAGTAGATGTCATAACCCTGTTGGTAAAGGTCATAAAACAGCTCTTGATATTTCCAAGCGGACTCAATACGCCCATTGACTACCACAATGGCTTTAGTATGCGACGCTGAGGTAAGAGAGCACCAGTAGAGTGATTTTTTGTCGCTACTTTTGATATAGCCATCATTACGCTGCTGCCACAGTTCTGCAATCTGATGATTGATTGCTTGCTCAAAATTGCTCTCTTGGGTATAACGAGAATTCACAGAGCTCGAATTGACCATAAAACTACCTATTGTATGGATTGATCTTGAGTGGCGATTAATATTCGCTAGATTAAAGCAGTAGAGAGGAAATGCAATGGATACTCATGTTTGGTTGGCATATGTTGCTACCGCTATTATTTTTAGTTTAGCGCCGGGCTCTGGAACCGTAAATTCGATCAGTAATGGCTTAAGCTACGGCACTCGAAAGTCACTCGCGGCCATCGTTGGGTTACAGTTAGGCATGATTTTCCATATCATTTTAGTTGGAGCTGGCATCGGTGCATTAGTCGCGCAATCGGCATTGGCATTTTCAATCATTAAATGGGTTGGTGTGGTTTACTTGGTGTGGTTGGGTATCCAAAAGTGGCGAGATCGTTCGAGCATGGTTGCGAGAATGGGTGATGATGGTCTCTCAAGCATGACATTAATGCGTAAAGCGATACTGATCAATTTAACCAATCCTAAGTCGATAGTCTTCCTCGTCGCGCTTTTCCCTCAATTTTTAGACCCAGCGAAAGACCAACTTACTCAGCTTTTAATTCTGGGTGCCACTACGGTATTTATTGATGCGGTTGTTATGTTAGGTTACACATCATTAGCGTCACAAATGGGACGATTTATTCGCTCAGATGCCGTGATGGGTAAAATAAATAAAGTCTTTGGTTCAATGTTTATCGGTTGTGGTGCATTATTAGCGGCAGCTAAAGCGTAGCAGATCAAAATAATCAAATAGTTATATTGAGTGGATCGATGAATAACACCTATGTGGCAAGACAGCCTATTTTTAACCGAAAACAGAATACTATCGGGTATGAGCTGTTATTTCGTGACGGTGAAAATAATGCTTACCCAGCCCATATTGATTCAAACCGGGCCACTTATCGGCTGATTGTCGAAAATTTCTTATCGATAGGCGTTAATCCGACGATTCAAAGTTCGCGTTGTTTTATTAATTTCCCTCAAGCTAGCTTATTGCGTGGCTTGCCTCTGACTCTGCCTAAAGAAAGTATTGTGGTAGAAATTCTAGAGACGTGCGAACCGACGGATGAATTGCTTGAGGCGATACGTGAACTTTATCGCCGTGGTTATATTCTGGCTCTTGATGATTTTACCTTTCTTCCTGAATGGGAACGTTTTCTACAGTACGCCCATATTATTAAACTCGATATTATGGCGTTAGGCTTAGACAATGCTTGCCAAATTGTGCGTGAACAGCAGTTAAAAAGGACTAAGTGTCAGTTTCTCGCTGAAAGAGTCGAAACGGAAGCTGAATTTGAAAAAGCAAAAAACTCAGGTTTTAAGTTTTTCCAAGGTTACTTTTTTAGCAAACCTGAAGTGATGAAAACGCAATATGTCGGGCCAGAACAAGCGATTGCAATGGAGCTATTTCAAGAAGTTTGTAAGCCCGGAGTTGACTTTAAACAGGTGGAAAATATTGTCGCTAAAGATGTGGCGTTGTCATATAAATTATTGCGCTTTGTTAATACGATGTCACCGCGCCTTGAAGTCACTATCTCCTCTTTTCGCCAAGCTTTAGTCTATTTAGGGCAAGATAAGCTTAAGATTTTTGTCTCTTTGGCTGTTGCGTCTTATGTTTCTGATAAGAAGCCGAAAGAGCTATACAATATGTCACTGCATCGTGCTCAATTTTGTCAATTGATGTCTCGGTATCGCCCTTTTCAAGATCATCAAGAACAAGCCTTTATGATTGGACTGTTTTCAATGCTTGATGCTCTGCTTGATCTCTCCTTAGACAGTTTGGTTGAACAACTTCCGTTAAGCCATGTTATCAAGGTCGCACTACTCAGACGAGAAGGGCCCTACGGAAGCTTACTAGCATTGGAAGAGTGTTATGAACATGCTGATTGGAGTGGCATGGAGGAGCACTGTAAAATATTAGGCTTAAATATGGATGATGTGCGCTATGAATTAGTGGCGGCACAGAAATGGAGCCAAGACATGGTCAGTCTTTCTTAATTGCTCGACGCCACCTTATCATTTTTGGATATGAATTTTTGATGACAAGAACGCACTCGCATTGACGGGTGCTTTTTTTTATCTATTATATATGGATATGCGTATATGTGAGATTTAAGTATGTTACCTCATCAATTTTTTAAAATGCTTGCGGATGAAACTCGCATGCGCTGCCTGCTAATTATTGCTCGTGAAGGCAGTTTGTGTGTGTGTGAATTAACGCAAGCTTTAGGTGAAAGCCAGCCGAAAGTATCGCGTCATTTAGCACAGTTACGTCAATCCGGCGTGCTGGTGGATGAGCGAAAAGGGCAGTGGGTGTATTACCAAGTCTCAAGCGATCTTCCTGGTTGGATGAGGAAAGTGATCACCAGCTTGAAGGAGTCAAATTGCTTGCAGCAACAGTATTTAACCGATAGTGAACGATTGAAATCGATGAGCGATCGACCTTGTGTTTAATGGATTGAATTGAGTAAAGATTGAGAGAGAAAGAGTATGACGATTAAGATTGGTATCAATGGATTTGGACGAATTGGTCGCTTGGCTTTAAGAGCGTCATTTGATTGGCCAGAAGTGGAGTTTGTGCAAATAAATGATGTGGCTGGAGATACCGCGACTTTAGCGCATTTGTTGGAATTCGATTCTATTCAAGGCCGTTGGCACCATGCTGTAACGGCTAAAGATTCAGATATTGTTATTAATGGCCATAAGGTTGCGACTTCGCAAGAGAAAGAGATTAATGCCGTTGATTGGTCTGGCTGTGATGTTGTGATTGAAGCGACAGGCGTACATCGCAAAACGGCTTATTTGAACCAGTACCTTGAGCAAGGAGTGAAGCGCGTTGTGGTTTCTGCTCCGGTAAAAGAGGACGGTATTGCCAATATCGTTGTCGGTGTGAATGACCATATTTTTGACCCTGCAGTACATAAGATTGTAACAGCGGCATCTTGTACGACGAATTGCTTGGCTCCTATCGTTAAAGTGATTCATGAAAAGTTAGGCATTGAGCAAGCCGCGTTCACGACGATTCATGATTTGACCAATACTCAAACCATTTTGGATGCACCTCATAAAGACCTACGCCGTGCTCGTGCATGTGGTATGAGTTTGATCCCAACCACCACAGGGAGTGCTACTGCAATTGTTGAAATATTCCCTGAGCTAAAAGATAAGATCAACGGTCATGCGGTACGTGTACCTTTAGCGAATGCGTCACTGACAGATATTATTTTTGATGTTCAGCGCGATACAACCGCTGAAGAGGTGAATGCGTTACTGAAAGAGGCGTCAGAGAATGAATTAAGCGGCATTCTTGGCTTTGAAGAGCGTCCATTGGTCTCTATTGATTACAAAGGGGATCAACGTTCAACGATTGTGGATGCGCTTTCAACGATGTTGGTCGGTAAGCGTATGGTGAAAATTTATGCTTGGTACGATAACGAAATGGGGTACGCGACTCGTACTGCTGAATTAGTTCGTACTGTTGGTTTGGCATAAGGAGCAAACATCATGACAAATTCTACTGTTCACCCAACGTGGCAACTGGATGTAGAGACGGGAGCCTTAGTGCTCACACCGTGTCCAGGTACTAAAGGGGTCGATCTCGATACTTCTTTAGCCCAGCTTAAAGCTCAAGGTGTTGAAGCGATTGTCACAGCACTTGATGATGCTGAACTGGCAAGTAAAGGCGTGAGCGAACTCGGTGAGAAGACCCAGGCTCTAGGCATGCGATGGTTTCAGATTGAAATTGAAGATGACTGTGCGCCAGGGGCTGATTTTGCCAAAAAATGGCAAGCCGTGAGTCCAATACTGCATCGTATTGTGGAAGATGGCGGCAAGGTGGCGATGCACTGCATGGGTGGGTCAGGTCGTACAGGGCTATTTGCAGCGCACTTTCTATTAGAGAAAAACTGGGCATTAGAAGAGATTATTCGTGATGTTCAAGCTCTTCGTCCGGGAGCGTTTACCAAATCCGTTCAAGTTGAATACATCAACAGTGTCGCGGCTCAATAATTTTTGATTCGTTAGCGAAAAGAGCTTTAGGATCACCATGTCCCTAAAGCTCTATGAGCGACAGCTCGGGGAATAAAAGCTCCATGAACTACCTGAATCATTTTCCTTCGATAGGTATGACGTTATGTTTTCAAGCCTAAGCAAAAGCGTTCGCCAATATATATTGGTCACTTTTAATTATTGGAATTTTACATTAACCGATGGTGCGCTTCGCATGTTGGTGGTGCTCTACTTCCATGATTTAGGTTACGGAACGTTAGCGATCGCGTCTCTGTTCCTTTTCTATGAATTCTTTGGAGTGGTGACGAACCTCATTGGTGGCTGGTTGGGTGCTCGATTAGGGCTAAATCGAACCATGAATGTCGGTTTAGCAATGCAAATTATCGCCTTACTCATGCTCGCGGTGCCAAGTGGGTGGTTGACGATACCATGGGTGATGGCGGCTCAAGCATTATCAGGAATCGCCAAAGATTTAAATAAAATGAGTGCAAAAAGCGCGATCAAGACACTAGTGCCAGATAACCAACAAGGTGCGTTGTATAAATGGATTGCGATTCTCACGGGGTCTAAGAATGCACTTAAAGGTGCGGGTTTTTTCCTAGGTGGGTTGCTGTTATCGATGATTGGCTTTCAAGCCTCGGTTCTGTTGATGGCTTCTGTCCTCGCGGTGGTACTGATTGGCAGTTTATCGTGGTTAGAAAGCGATATGGGCAAAGCGAAAAATAAACCTAAATTTACTCAGATCTTCTCTAAGTCTGAACCGATCAATATTTTGTCCGCCGCGCGAATGTTCTTATTTGGTGCCCGTGACGTATGGTTTGTCGTTGCTCTGCCTGTCTACCTGGGTAGCGTGTTTGGTTGGGATCACTTGTGGGTCGGTGGTTTTCTCGCGACATGGGTTATTGCGTATGGTGTGGTTCAAGGCTTTGCCCCTAAGATCACAGGGAAAGCGCAAGGACGAGTGCCAGATGGTCATGCGGCTCTACGATGGGCAGGGTTACTTGCCATCATTACAGGGCTGATTGCTTATGCCGTACAAATCGGTTGGCAGCCACAATTAGTGATTGTATTGGGGTTGATGATCTTCGGTGCGGTATTCGCGGTCAACTCATCATTACACTCTTACCTTATTGTGAGTTATGCCAAGGGTGATGGCGTATCAATGGATGTCGGTTTTTACTACATGGCGAATGCGATGGGCCGTTTGATTGGTACGATTCTGTCGGGTTGGGTATTCCAAGTGGCGGGGCTGGCAGCGTGTTTGTGGGTTTCGTTTGCTTTTCTATTGGTGACGACACTCATTTCACTCAAACTCCCGACACTTTCGAAAGATAGAGCCATTCAGTAGGGGATCTTATTGGTTGGCATGAGTGATGAAGAAGCCGCGTATGGTTATCCTACGCGGTTTTTTTTCTATTCATCGTAACGAGCGTTAATTGGATAATTTAATTTACTCGTTATGCTCTCGACTTAGCGCTTTTAAGATCAGTTGCAATGCTGGTTGTAAGCTCGTTGTGGCGGGGTAACATAGCCCTAAGCGGCGAAACATTCTTGGTCCATTGAGCGGGCGAGTGATCAGTTTTTGAGAGGCTTCTAATACACCAGTCGGTAGAAATGAAATACCTAACCCAGACTGCACCAAGTGCATGACTTGAGTTTTGTGTTCTGCTTTTGCCACCATATTCAGGGCGAGTCCATCACAAGCCAGTAGTCCAACGGTTTGTTGATGCGCTTGGCAAGGTGGACACTCAATAAAATCGTGCTGGTGGAGTTGATATGGCTCGACACTCTCTTGTTCGGAAAGTGGGTGATCAGGCAACATACAAAGAACGTAGTCCTCATCCCATAGCGGTAGGAATATCTCATCTTCCCCCTGAAATAGATCTAGGGTGATTCTCGCATCGCACTCTGCATCATGATCGACAATCTCTATCAGTAGGTTTGGGATCTGCTGAGTTAATCTTTTGAGCAGTTTTGCCATTTCAAGCTGGCTGATATCAGGGAAATTTGCCAGCTTGATCGGTAAGCATTCGGTTCTTTCTTGGAATAAGCTAGGTAACTTATTTATGTCATTAAGTAAACGAATGGCAAGAGGGTAGAGGTAATGCGCCTCATCAGTGAGGTCGACCCCTTTTTTATGTCGAACAAAGAGCGACGTATTTAACTCTTCCTCTAGCTGTTTTACGGCATTTGAAATGGAGGGTTGAGAGACAAAACAACGTTCAGCCGCTGCCGTGATATTTTTCTCTTCATAAACAGCAACAAAGCTGCGTAACAGGCGTAAGTCCATCCTCATTCCTTTTCTAAAAATCAAACCATAAGTTTAACTTATCATAACTCTAAGAAAACGATATTTATCATTTACTCTTGTTATCCATATAGTAGCGCCATCCACACAAAACGTGTGACTCAAACAAGATAGGAAGAATCAGAATGTCTAAATTAATCGTCGTTACAGGTGCAAGCTCTGGTATTGGTGAAGCAACAGCGAAGCAACTTTCATCTGAAGGTTTTTCATTACTGCTTCTTGCTCGTCGCGTTGAAAAACTAGAAGCATTAAACCTACCAAACACACTTTGTCGTCAAGTAGATATCACAGATCTAGAAAGCTTCCGCAGTGCAGTTGCTGAAGCAGAAGAAAAATTCGGCCCAGTTGACGGTTTAGTTAACAACGCTGGCGTAATGCTGCTTGGTAATGCTGATGTTCAAGATCCAGCAGAATGGAAGCAAATGTTTGACGTGAACGTACTTGGTCTTCTAAACGGTATTCACTTAGTTCTAGAGAAAATGAAAGCGCGTAAAACAGGTACGGTTATCAACATCAGTTCTGTTGCAGGTCGTAAAACATTCCCAAGCCATGCGGCTTACTGTGGTACTAAATTTGCGGTTCATGCGATTACTGAAAACATCCGCGAAGAAGTGGCAGATGATAGCGTACGCATGATCACGATTGCACCAGGTGCGGTAGAGACAGATCTTCTTAGCCACACAACTAACGAAGATATTATTTCTGGTTACCAAGAGTGGAAAGAAGGCATGGGTGGTGCAATTGCTCCTCAAGATATCGCTAATGCCATCAGCTACGCTTACAACCAACCACAAAATGTCTGTGTACGTGAAATCGTGATTGCTGCGACTCGTCAACCTGCATAATTTTTTGCAACCGACATAAGCTTTTACTTATCGCTGACCTTGTGTATTCACAGGTCAGCTTTTTTGTTGTTATAGTTTGATGACGCCACTTATTCGGCTCGACTACAGGTCATCAATTTATATGAGACAAAGAGTTCAATTTTTCGATTTATTGCGATGTGTGGCAGCGATTGCCGTTATTGCCATTCATGTACTCGCCCCTTACCGTTCTGAGTTAGGTTCGATTCCATTCGACCAGTGGTTAACGGCGGTGAGCATTAATAGTATGAGTCGTTGGGCTGTCCCAGTGTTTATTCTTATCACTGGTGCATTAATGCTGAGTGATACACGCTCTTTTGATGCGAAGTATTATGTCAAAAGACGCTTAGGAAAAGTGCTGCTTCCTTTTATTATTTGGTCTCTTTTCTACACTTATCTTTCAGGCTGGTCGGCTGCAGGATTTGATGGTGCGGTGAGTTGGGGTGTGCTGCTTAATAGTTACCACCATTACACTTACTACCATTTAGGCTTCTTTTACTACTTTATTCCACTCTATTTTGTGATCCCATTCCTGCAGATCTTAGTCAGGAAAACAGACGACTCCGCCATATATGCGTATACCGCAATATGGTTACTGACCACCACGCTATTTCTATTTAAAATTGATGGCCCTTGGAGTCACCAGTTATGGCTGTATAGTGGGTACTTACCATTGGGGTATCTGCTGTTTAAAAAAGTGCCGTTAAATAAAATGACCCTCTTCCTTTCGGTAACGTTAGGGGTCATTGCTTTGGCTGCAACGATTGCAATGGTGGTTTCAGGAAGTATCACTGCTGAAAAATATACGGTAGGGCGCTGGTTATCTTACAAAACGCTGAATACGGTTTTAGCGGCGAGCATGGTGTTTGTGCTGTGTCGTTATTATGGTGAAAGGCTATCTCACCGTAGTCATCAAGTGGTGAGTTTCATTAGCCAACATAGTTTAGGGATTTATATTCTTCATCCGATTTTTTTATGGCCGATGAAAGCGTTTAACTGGCATCAAGGCCATCCTGCTTGGGTTATCCCTCTGTGGGTCATCATTGGAGGCGCTGGTGCCTTAGGGTTAAGTTGGTTGTTGTCTCGTTCAGCCAAAACGCGCTGGTTATTACCATAGATAGCGAGTGCGATTAATAAAGGTGCTTAGCTTTCTCTCTGTTTCGCAAAATGTAGAAAGCGAGTTCCTTGGTATGTCATCGCCCCTTTATCCCCCGGTTGAAGTGCATGAAAGTAGTGAATGCCAACTTGAAATTCTCGTTTTAATCCCATGCGGCCTCGCTGTACATAAATCCAATACTCTTGGTCATCTTCTCCTGGCTGAGCGTCTTCTATCTGAATGGATTGCTTATCAAGAATCGTTACATTCGCAGTTTGTTCTGGTGCATTCTCACCTTGAATATGTTGTTGGTAGAATCGACTGAACCCCCAACCTGCGAGGATAGCTAAAGTAATAAGAGAGAGTAAAAGTGAGACTGGCATGGTGATGACCCCTATTGTAATAAGTCTATATTCTATATGGAGAAGTGCTCTGAAAGTCGGACTTTGATATTTATCTGCGATTTTACTTAGACATGGGGAGTTATTTTTCGGCTCACTTCACAATCTTTGGTGTGGTATATGCATCGTATTTACTCAAATTTACGCTTAAGTGCTCGAAAATGTGTTCTATTTATAGAAGAATGGAAAGTAGCTCGACTAGAATTATGATGAGTTAAGGAGAACTGCGATGTCTGATATTGAGAAAGTCGTCACGCACACTCGAAAGATCGAGAAGCTGTTGAGAGTTCAATACCATGCCGATGGAAAGGGTTTGCATCAACTGATTACCAGTAGTGAAGAGAGGTTACCTCACGACGTTATCGGTAAGTTGAGATATATCGCGACGATTCGTAATAAGATTGTTCACGAGGATAATTATAAGCTTGATGACCGAAAACAGTTTTTATCGGTGTGTGATGAATGTGAAAGAGAGTTAACCCCGAGAAGTAGCCGATTCATTTGGCGAGTTGTGGTGTTATTGATGGGGCTGATCACTTTTGCAGCATTGGGTGTTTATTACTTACACTGGGATGAATTAATGAATCATCTTTCATAATAATGAGAATAAAACAAAAAAGGGACGCAATCGCGTCCCTTTTTGTATTTTTGATAGTACTGATTAGTACATCATTGGCAGTGTCATTAGGCCAACAACTACTGCGATCATTACAAGCCCTTGTTTTTGCGACGAAGAAATCATAACACTGCTCCTTTGTTTGGTGGATGTTCTCTATGTCTTTAACAATAGCATTACTTTGGTGGTTTGATCAACTAATTTGTTGTCAAGCTTTCGTAAATATACATTATCTACCCAGTAATCTTGTTTATATCCTTACTTTTTTTGTATTTTTGATGTGTTTTTTATTTGTGCGTTAAGTCTAAAAAACATACGGCAATGGTTTTAACTTGTTGTTTTTGTTGGTGGTATTTAGTGTTTTTATTGTGTTAATAGATGTAAAGTTTGCTTAATTGCGCTTTCCTTATCTGAATCTTGTTTTGGTCGGTAAATGATACTTTTAATTATTCCTGTTGGTTCTGTTTGTAAGGTGAGTGTCAAAAAAAAGATGCAATGACAATAAATCGTCATCAATTACATTGTTTTGTTGGCTCTGGATAGGTTGTGGAGTCTGTCTCTGTGTAAGTTGTTATTTTTGTTTTAACTATATGAAATTAATAATTATTTGTTGGGTGTTTCTGGTTTTTTTTAGGATTTCAAAGGACAAAAGTAGGCATGACCATGCTCGCAGATGGAGGTTGCTAGAGAGTAAGCGCTGTAATCGTTTGCTTTTGGTGTCTTACTTTAATTTTTGAGCCGAAGAGGCCGCTATAAAAGGCTTGAGCGTTGTGAGGAATACGCGGCTAGATTATTTATAAACTCGTAATGCCAATAAATACTTATTCACAATCAAGATCCAACTTTTTCTCTATATCGCTTTACATCAAATCATAGCTCCCTAGACTGACGGCGATGAATCATCAGAGGTAATGATATGTGGAGTTGGCTAGCTGTTAGCCTATCAGGCTATATTTGTATTTCGGCCGCTAATCGAGGCGAGCGAACTCACTCTTTAGCAGCGAAAGTATTTACGCTGTTGTTACTGATTTTGATTGTTTTGACCGAAGTTCAGACTCAAAGCACTGCGTTCTGGATGGTTTCGGGTTTAGCGCTCTTCATGTTCTCAGATGTGTTGCACGTACTGACAGAAAAAAGAGTCTTACCTTTTATTGGCTTTCTGATTGCACAAATATGCTATAGCAAACTATTTTGGTTGCAGCTTTCTGGCGATATTGTGTGGTGGTTACCTGCATTGTTGTTGGCGACCAGTATCGTGGCGTTTCTGTTGCTTCTTCCCCAGCTTGATAGTTTTCTATTTCCAGCCACAATTATGGGGATTGTCTTAATACAGTTAAGCTGGGCGAGTGGAGAGTTGTGGTTACTAGAACCCACGCTAGGGCATAGTCTTGGGTTTATTGGCTGTTTTATTCTTATTTTTTCGGGGTTAATGTTTGTTATTAACAGTTATCGAAAGCCGATAAGAGGTGCGAACTACTGGATATCAGGTAGTTATTTTCTTGCCCATGCGCTTATTGTGTCTTCTATCATTTTCTAAAATTAAACTGTGATAAATCAAAACAGAGCATTGATAATTCGCTATGCTGTGTGCCTCAAAATAGGAGTGGATAAAATGACTGAAGTTCATGGCCATAATGTGCTGAATTTATTAAACGAAACCCCAATGTCTAAAGAAGACCTACATGCACATGTTGCCGCTGAACATGGTCAAGATACTCGCTTTTGTACTTGTCAGCACAGCGATCTTACATTAGATGATCTGCTTGAGTTCCTACTATCAAAAGGAAAGCTGGTGGAAGTGGATGGAAAACTGGCAACAAATATAGAGCGTGTTTGTCATCACTAATACGTTTTCATTCTAAATAGTATTCCCGCTTTTAGCATCGAAAAGCCAGAATTAGGCTGTTATACTGCGCCAATTCTGGCTTTGTGAGACTATCTTCATGGAAATCTTATCTGCTGCAACCATGTTGTTCCTTATTATGGATCCACTTGGTAACTTGCCTATCGTTTTATCGATCCTAAAACACTTAGATCCAAAGCGTAGAAGAATGGTTTTAATTAGAGAGCTTTTCTTTGCTCTAATTATTCTCATGGTCTTTCTATTTGCAGGTCAGGGGATCTTGAGTTTCCTTCACGTCCAGCCTGAAACATTAAGTATTTCTGGTGGTATCATTCTATTTATCATTGCGATTAAGATGATATTCCCGCAAGCAGGAAGCATTACTGGTTTGGCGGCGGGTGATGAACCTTTCATCGTACCAATGGCCATTCCCATGATTGCTGGGCCATCGGTTCTTGCATCTTTGCTTCTGCTTTCAAGTAAAGAGCCCGATAGACTTTTTGACTGGTCTATCGCTGTGTTACTCGCTTGGGGGGCTACTTTCTTTATTTTGATGTTCTATAACTTCTTCCATAAATTACTTGGTGAGAAGGGACTGAAAGCCATTGAGCGACTCATGGGGCTCATGCTAGTGATGATTTCAACTCAAATGTTCCTCGATGGTGTGAAGCTTTACCTAGGCTAGACTACGAATAGAGTGTATTGAATAAAAAAACGGAGCTCGATAATGAGCTCCGTTTTTATTTGGTACGATGAAAGATCACATCATATGTTTACGACGTATATCCAGCAGAGCGAAAATACCAAAGAAAAGAATCGACCATCGTTCCCAGCGACTCATTTTGACTTTATCGCCGAAAGCTCCAATGAAGATAAGCATTTGCAAGCCATGCATAATGAACAGAAAGGCCGTCATGATATATAGAGCAATGGCTGCTTTGCCTGGGAAAGGCTGAAAAATATTAAACAGCAATACAAACCACACAAAAGCAATAGACGCTTTCGCTAATAAAATTAGAATTTTCATTCAGTTACCCTTTCAAATAATCGATAGCAAACTTGGCCTGCGGTTTTCTCGCGGTGTAAGTTCCAATGCTGAGGTATCCCCTCTAACAGCAGTTCTTTTTCTGTCTCAATATAGATCATCGCGCCATCACTGAGCCAACCATTTTGCTCTAAAAGTGTAACGGTTTCTGTCAGTAAGCCTTTATGAAAGGGAGGATCAATAAAAACCACATCATAAGGGGTACCTGATTGGCCTAAAAAAGCTAAAGCATCGGTTTTTACTGCCGTTATGTTATTGGCTTTCAACGCGGTGATGTTAGTCTTAATCTGTTGGAAAGCCGCAGGGTTTAACTCCAATAAGGTCACTTTGTCTGCTTGACGAGAGGCGGCTTCAAAACCTAGCCCTCCTGAACCAGAAAAAACATCCAAGCAGTTAGCATGTGGGATATCTTGTGCTAACCAATTAAATACCGTTTCTTTCACACGATCGGTCGTTGGTCGTAGACCTTCAGCATCATGGACAGGAAGTTTTCTGCCTCTCCATAAGCCACTAATGATACGCACAAAGCCAGTTGAAGGCTTTTTTTGTGATGTGTTTTGCTGACGACGTCTTACCATAGATTTTTTGACCGCTAATAAAGTGATACTATACCGAGCCCCATGACATTGGAGTGGGTGTTAAACAAATTTGTAATGGTGAAGTGTAGCAAGCTAAATGAAAAATTTTCACTGCTTTATCATTTTTCTTTGTCGAAAAGGCAGAGAGTTGTAATTATTTAAGTAGATCTAGGAAGCTCCTCAGATGACAGAAAAAAAGAAGCGCGGATTACTCTCGTGGCTTGGCTTTGGTGATGATGATCAAAAAGCCCCAGTAGAAAAGCAAGAGATTGAAGAGTCAGCATTAGAACAAGAAGCCGTTGAGCAAGAACTTGCCCAGCAGGAATTGGTCGATGAGCTTAAAGAAGAGGTTTCTGAGGTTGAAGAAACTACACAAAATAGTATTGAAGAAGAGGCGACTGCAGATAATGCTGACCTAGCAGAAGCAGAAGCAGAAGCAGAAGCAGAAGCAGAAGCAGAAGCAGAAGCAGAAGCAGAAGCAGAAGCAGAAGCAGAAGCAGAAGCAGAAGCAGAAGCAGAAGCAGAAGCAGAAGCAGAAGCAGAAGTCAGAGTTCAAGAGCAAGAGAAACCAACGGAAAGCTTTTTTGCACGCCTAAAACGCAGCTTAAGCCGCACGAAAGCCAATATTGGTGCAGGGTTCTTTGGCTTGTTTAAAGGCAAAAAAATCGATGAAGATCTTTTTGAAGAACTCGAAGAACAGTTGCTTATTGCTGATGTGGGAATGAACACCACAGTCAAAATCATCGAAAACCTAACGGAAAAAGCATCGCGTCAAGATTTGAAAGATGGTGAAGCGTTATATGGCCTATTAAAAGAAGAGATGTCAGACATCTTGACTCAAGTCGACCAGCCACTAGAAGTGGATACCACCAAAACACCTTACGTTATTTTGATGGTGGGTGTGAACGGTGTTGGTAAAACCACGACAATTGGCAAACTTGCGAAGCAGTTCCAAGGCCAAGGTAAAAAAGTCATGCTTGCGGCGGGTGATACTTTCCGAGCGGCAGCCGTTGAACAACTGCAAGTTTGGGGTGAGCGTAACGACGTTCCTGTGATCGCGCAACATACCGGAGCAGACAGTGCTTCTGTTATTTATGACGCCATTGAAGCGGCGAAAGCGCGTGGTGTTGATGTTGTGATCGCCGATACCGCTGGTCGTTTACAGAATAAGAGCAACCTGATGGAAGAGTTGCGTAAGATTGTTCGAGTGATGAAGAAAATTGATGATTCAGCACCGCACGAAATTATGCTAACCCTTGATGCGGGTACAGGACAAAACGCAATTAGCCAAGCAAAGTTGTTTAGTGAAGTTGCGCCAGTAACCGGTATCACATTGACTAAATTGGATGGCACAGCAAAAGGCGGCGTTATCTTTGCGATTGCAGACCAATTCCAGATCCCTATCCGTTTTATTGGCGTGGGTGAAGGCATTGACGATTTACGTCCGTTTGAAACTCAAGATTTTATTGAAGCGCTATTTAGCCGAGAAGAGTAATAGTTCGCCGTTAATGGTGACTAACTTGTAAGAGGATATATTCGGTGATCAAATTTCAACAAGTGAGTAAAGCTTATCGCGGTGGGCGACAAGCATTGCAGAAAGTGGATTTTCATTTACGTCGCGGTGAAATGGCGTTTTTGGGGGGGCATTCTGGTGCAGGTAAAAGTACCTTGTTGAAATTGATCTGCGCGATTGAAAGACCAACTGATGGCAAAATCAGTTTTAATAATCACGACATCACGCGAATCCCAAACAAAGATATCCCATTTTTGCGTCGTAACATTGGTATTGTCTTCCAAGAACACCGCTTGTTAATGGATCGCAGTGTATTTGAGAACGTCGCGCTACCAATGCGAATTGAATCTATCTCTGAAAATGAGATAAAACGCCGAGTGTCGGCAGCATTAGATAAAACCGATCTATTAGATAAAGCGCGTTGTTTGCCAAGCCAACTGTCTGGCGGTGAGCAACAGCGCGTTGGCATTGCACGAGCAGTGGTTAACCGACCAACGCTACTATTGGCCGATGAACCTACTGGTAACTTAGATACCGAACTTTCCAGCCGAGTACTTAAGCTATTTGAAGAGTTCAATCGTGCAGGTGTCAGCATTCTATTAGCGACGCATGATGTCAGCCTTGTGAATTCTCGACCTCAGTATCGTCACTTAGAGTTGAATCAAGGTTTTTTGAGTGAGGTCGAAGATTATGGCCGCTAATCGTCGTAATAAAAAAGTCCAAAATAAATCTCGAACGGGCTACCGACCAAAAACAGATGGTTTCATTCGCATCCACATCAACCAAGCAAAATCCTCATTTTCAGCATTGTGGAGCCGCCCTTTAGGCAACTTATTAACCCTAGCCGTTATTTCAATGGCATTGAGCATGCCAGCTTGTCTTTACTTATTGGGTAAAAATATTTCAGTTGCGGCACAAGATGTTACGGGCTCTTCGCAAGTGAGTGCTTATATAGAAGAAGGAATGCCAGACGCCCGGGTCATGGTGCTTAAAGATGAAATTGAACGATGGGATGTGGTGGCGGGGGTCGAATATATCTCTCCACAACAAGGTCTCAGTGAATTAAGTCAGTATTCTGGTTTTGATCAAGCGATCAGTCTGCTTGATGACTACGCCTTGCCCGGTGTCCTTGTTATTACTCCTAATGTGAGTGATAACACAGAAGTAAAAGGTATCGCTAAGCAGGTTCAAGCGAAACAAGAAGTGACAGATGTGCGTTTGGATGAAGATTGGTTGGCTCGGTTGAGTGCCATTCAGACGTTAGCTACGGCAATCGTCATTGCATTAACGATTTTGATGGTTGGTGCCGTATTTTTGATTGTAGGTAATACATTACGCTTTAATGTATTGGCGAATAAAGATGAAATCCAAACCATGAAGCTTATCGGTGCGACTGATAGCTTTATATTACGCCCATACCTTTATTCAGGAATGTGGTTTGGTCTGTTAGGTGCGGTAAGTGCGTGGGTATTAACCGCATTAATAACCGTATTACTTAACAGTACTGTCGCCGATCTTGCTCGGCTTTATGACAGTCAATTTCGATTAATAGGCTTGAGTTGGGATGAGTCCTTATTGTTGCTCATGCTTGGGACGTTACTCGGTTGTATGGCTGCGAAGCTTTCTGCACAAAGGCACCTAAAAGAAATTGAACCTGTATAAGTGAATGGGGTCATATTTAAGCAATAAGTAAGCTCTGTGGTTTATTTATTGACTTGTATCAGGGGAAAGTTTATGCATAATAACTTCCCCCAACTTGAATCCTGTTCATTTTAGGTTCAAGATAGGCGGTTAGAATACTCAATCGATGTAAGTTTAATCGATTCGAAGTAGGTAATACTCCAGATCAGAGATTGATGAGGAATTGAATGACAAAGCAAGCATACCCAATGGCTCTAGTCACACAAGACAGTTTAGACAGCTATATTCGTTCTGCTCACAGCTACCCAATGCTGACACCAGAAGAAGAGCGCAGTCTAGCTGAGCGACTACATTACAAGGGTGAAATCGATGCAGCGAAAGGTTTGATCCTTTCTCACCTTCGATTTGTTGTCCATGTGGCTCGTGGTTATTCCGGTTACGGACTGCCAATGGCCGACCTTGTCCAAGAAGGTAACATCGGTTTGATGAAAGCGGTAAAACGCTTTAACCCAGAAGTGGGCGTCCGACTGGTCTCTTTTGCTGTTCATTGGATTAAAGCTGAAATCCATGAGTATGTATTACGTAACTGGCGTATCGTAAAAGTAGCAACGACAAAAGCTCAGCGTAAATTATTCTTTAATCTACGTAAGTCAAAAAAACGCTTAGGTTGGTTTAATAATGGTGAAGTTGAGACGGTAGCGAAAGAGTTGGGTGTCGACCCTTCTGAAGTTCGCGAAATGGAATCTCGCTTGGCTGCTCAAGATCCAACGTTTGAAATGCCTTCTGACGATGATGATTCAGCTTCTGCTTATACTGCTCCTGTTCTGTATCTTGAAGATCATGCTTCAGATGTTGCAGAAAACATTGAGGCGGATAACTGGGAGTCGCATACTAATAACCGCTTAGGGCTCGCTTTGGCTACTCTTGATGAGCGCAGTCAGCATATCGTGCGATCTCGTTGGTTAGAAGATAATAAATCGACCTTGCAAGAGTTGGCCGAAACTTACAGTGTTTCTGCTGAACGAATTCGCCAACTAGAAAAAAATGCCATGAAGAAATTGAAACTGGCGGTTGGAGAGTTCTAACGACCTCAAACAGATATTATGAAAAAGCCGAGATCATTTGATCTCGGCTTTTTTGTGGGTGATCGAAAATAAATCGAAATAAGATCGTATATGACAACTTTACCTGTGGGTAAGTCTGTGGGGTAATTCTTCAACAGTAGTGAAAAAGCAGGGTGTATCAAGGCAGGAGAGCGGTTTGTCTTGTGGGGATACTTTCCATCTTACACACAAATAAATAAGGATCATTACTATATATAGTGGATCTAATTTCTAGGTGACACTTTATCAACGCAATCCACAGCTTTATCCACAAACGATGGTTTTTTGAACGTTAGTGGATAACCCTACTGAGTGTCTGTGCTTGTTTGTCTTGGGATAGGTTACAATGACGAAATAATAATTAGCCTAAGAGAAAGTCAATGGAACAGTTTCAACACATTAATGTTCAAGATGCCAACAACCTGATAGATCAAAAAGGCGCTCGCCTTGCCGATATTCGAGACCCACAGTCTTTTGCTGTTGCTCATGCGAAATCGGCTTATCATTTGACCAATGACAGTATGGTTTCCTTTATGGATGAAGTAGAATTTGAACAGCCTATTTTAGTTATGTGCTACCACGGAATTAGTAGCCAAGGTGCGGCACAATATCTAATTAACCAAGGCTTTGAACAGGTTTATAGTGTCGATGGTGGGTTTGAAGCTTGGCACCGTGCACAGTTACCAATAGAGAATCACTAAATGATAAGACTGATCACATTAAATAATCCTCGAGTTGCCCAATCGTTCATTGATTATATGGCAACGCGTCAAATTGAAGTTCAGATGATGCCAGAAGGAAGTGGTCAGTTTGCATTGTGGCTCAGGGATGCGCAATTTCAAATTGAGGTCGAATCTGAACTGAATCAATTTTTGCAAAACCCTCAGCAGAGTAAATACCAAGCTGCATCGTGGGATGTGGCTGAAACGAGAAAGAACGTACTACATTATCCAATGCCAAGCATGCTAGCCATGATAAAAGCAAAGGCTGGACCTTTTACTCTTGTGATTATGCTGACTTGTATTGTCGTTTTTATTTTGCAACAAGTTGGTTTTGGACAGCAGATATTTTCTGCTTTGCATTTCCCAGCAATTGAAGGACAACAATGGCAAATTTGGCGTTGGTTGAGCCATGCTGTATTGCACTTTTCTGTCATGCACATCGCATTTAATGTTCTGTGGTGGTGGCAACTTGGCGGCGATATTGAGAAAAAGCTGGGTGCGTTCAAGCTCGCCCAGATATTCGTCATTTCTTCCGCTTTATCAGGAGCAGGGCAATACTGGATTGAAGGGGCTAATTTTGGTGGGCTCTCAGGGGTTGTGTATGCATTGGTTGGCTACTTATGGGTCTTTGGCACTCGTGCGCCACATCAAGGTTTATCGATTCCAAAACCAATAGTGGGGTTCATGCTGGTATGGCTCGTTCTGGGGTTTGTTCAACCATTTATGGCGATAGCAAATAGTGCACACTTAGCAGGTTTGCTCAGCGGTGTTGTTCTTGCCTACATCGACAGTGCTAAATATAAGAAAGCGTAATAGCCTTTCTGTTGGGTTTGAATATAAAAAAAGCGACATGAAGTCGCTTTTTTGGTTCTTTCATCGGTATAGACCTCATTGGTCTAGAGCTAATAGATGGTTTATTAATAGAAAGCTTTACTGGTGACGCGTTTTATTGATAAAGATATTTTGTGAAAAGTAGATCGGCGATTAACGTTTTTCCCGTTTCAGGGAGTAAAATCGTATTTAGGTGATCAACTAACACTTTTCTCAAATCTTCACGTCCTGAGAGTGATTTTACGGTATCTTCTGATTGTTGGCCAAGTAGCTCAATAACAGCATCACGAATTAATGGTTGGTGAAGCTCCACCGTCGCTAAGTCTGCTGAATTAGCGACCATGATATCGATACGAACTTGAATATAGCCAAGCTTCTTACCTTTGGTATGAAAATTGGTTGTTAGATCCGGTTCTAATGTAAAGTAAGCCAATGTTGGAGCCGCTTCTTCTTCCGCAATGGTTGGGAGCGACATAAGAACGCTGAATGCGAGAAATATCTGGGTTATATAACGTTTATACATAGTGCTAACTTTTCTTTCTCTTATCTCGATATTCGAAACGCCTTTGTCTTGGTACAATGGAGAGTCAAAAATTTATAATAAACAATATGGTCAGAGTGACCACTCATTGAAGCTTTATTGTACGATATAAAGCCACTAATTGAATACTAGTATGAATCAACTTACAGCACCTTATCTATCTTATTTATTAGAGGTAGAGTGGCAAAAAATAGAAAATTTCGTGTTTCCGAGTGAATTTGCCAAGCAATGGCTTTTAGAGCAAGGATCACTTTCACGTCGATTAGGTGAGCATTGTCAGAATTTGACGGTTGAACTGTTACATAACCAGATTGTTGATATGTCCGTACTCAAGGATGACGAAGCGAGCTTATTATCTCCTCAAGAATGTTTATTACGAGAAGTGGTGTTGAGTGGTGATAAACAAGCTTGGGTTGTCGGTCGAACACTGATCCCACGTTCAACATTGATTGATCAGCAGTATGATTTAGCAAGGCAAGGAGATATCCCATTAGGGCTGACTGTGTTCAGTGCTGATGCCGTTAAGCGAGATGGCTTACAAGTGGGAGTGGTTATGACTCCTGATGGTCCATTATTGGCTCGTCGCTCTCGGTTATGGATGAACCATAAGCCGATGCTCGTGGCTGAACTATTTTTACCGACATCCCCAATTTACTCTAAGGAGAGAGTGTAAATGACAGCATCGAAAGCTCGCGCCTATTGGCAGTTGATGCGTATGGACAGACCGATTGGAACCTTGTTGCTCTTATGGCCGACCCTTTGGGCATTAATTATTTCAGCACAAGGCATCCCAGATGTAAGCGTGCTTGTGGTATTTGTCGCAGGTGTGATTCTAATGCGTGCTGCTGGTTGTGTGATTAATGATTTTGCCGACCGCAAAGTCGATGGGCATGTAAAAAGAACCAAGTCACGTCCATTACCCGCAGGAAAAGTGAGCTCGAAAGAGGCGGTAGGGCTGTTTTTAGTGCTCGCAGTGGTCTCTTTTCTGCTGGTATTAACCATGAACCCACTCACCATTCAGCTCTCTTTTGTCGGGCTTGTGTTAGCGTTCATCTATCCATTCATGAAACGCTTTACCCACTTACCACAACTGTTCCTCGGTTTGGCATTCAGTTGGGCGATTCCTATGGCTTGGGCTGCACAGTCTGGTGAATTACCGACGTTAGTGTGGTTTGTCTTTGGTATTAATGCACTATGGACAATTGGCTACGATACTCAGTATGCCATGGTGGATAGAGATGATGATCTTAATATCGGCATCAAATCGACGGCTATATTATTCGGTCGTTTTGATAAGATGGCGGTAGGGTCTTTTCAGTTAATATCGCTAGCGATGCTGATTGTGCTGGGTAACTGGTTAACGCTAGGGGCGAGTTATTATTGGGCATTGTTAATCGTTGGCGCTCTGTTTGTCTATCAGCAGCACCTAATTCGTCATCGAGATCGTGATCTCTGCTTTCAAGCTTTTTTGAATAATAACTATGTCGGCATGCTTGTCACATTGGGTTTGTTTATTGCTTACTGGTAACCAAAAGCTATAGAAAGATAGAAAGATAGAAAGATAGAAAGATAGAAAGATAGAAAGATAGAAAGATAGAAAAAAGGCATCCCTCGGTAGGATGCCTTTTTGATCATGGTGTTACCAACGCTCACTTAAGCGTGGTAAGCACTTTCTTGAATGGTTAGGCGTATCTCTGGGTAAAGCATAGAAAACAGTAGATTAGAGAATTCACGCGTTTTCTCTAAGTCACAGTTACCATCTTGGTCGAGATAATCTTGTTCTTTCAATGTATTGAACATCGCAGAGAACACGCCTTTATCGAAGAATTCTGGTGCATTGATACCGTGTAGGCGACCTAAGCGCTGAGCGATATCTTGGCTCTTCTGTTCTAAATCTGATTTACCTAGCTCAGGGTTTGATACCAATAAATTCATCGTAATCGAGTAGCGTTGTAGCGTCTCTGTAATCGTGCGTCCTAGCAGCATTAACGTCTGGCTATTTGATTCATTGATTGAGATGACATCGTCATCAATCGTGAGCATTTTCTGTTGAGAAAGTTCATTCACAATCGCCGTTACTACGCCATCTAACTGCTCATCTTCATAGCTTAAGAACAGCTCTTTCTTTAAGAAAGGATAAATGTTCGCAACATTCTCTTGGACTTGTTGAATCGATAAGTGGCGATGACGAATCAACATCTGTGCAATGAGCGAAGGCAAGGCAACTAAATGAATGATGTTATTGCGATAGTAAGTCATCAAAATCGACTGGTTGCGATCGAGTGAAATGATGTCACCCATGCTGTCAGATTCGATTACAAACTTATTCAGTGACTCCGCGTGTTTCACTAACTCAGCCGCACTCTCACTTGGAATTGTACTGGTTGCTGAGTAAGGGATGTTTCTTAAGATCGATAGATAACAGTCAATCTGAGAGATCAATGAATCACGAGATAATGCACGCTGACGAGAAGCCAATAGAGCGGTGGCACATAAAGTTAACGCGTTGGTGGCAGCAGCATCATTGATATGCGTCATCATCTTAGTGGCAAGTTGATTAACCACAGGGTTTAGCCATTGTGGTTTGGTTGTGCCCATCGCATCAATATCTTTATTCCACTCAGGAGCATGTTCATTTAGGTATTGATTCAGAGGAATTGGCTCACCAAAGTTCACGTACCCTTGGCCGAAATTACGCAGTTTACGAATGGTTCGTAGAACTAAACTCGCATTCTCTTTCTCTTTGCGTTTACCGCGTAGCTCTTTGGCGTAAGTGCCCACTTCCATTACGTGCTCGTAGCCGATGTAAACCGGAACTAACGTAACAGGGCGATCCAATCCACGGAGCATGGCTTGAATCGTCATCGCAAGCATACCTGTTTTCGCTTGCAGCAAGCGGCCAGTACGAGAGCGTCCACCTTCACTGAAATATTCGACAGAGTAACCTTTAGTGAACAACTCTGCTAAATACTCACGGAAAATAGTCGAATATAATTTATTGCCTTTAAAGCTACGGCGAATAAAGAACGCGCCACCACGGCGGAAAATAGGACCCGCAGGGAAGAAGTTTAAGTTAATACCAGCGGCAATATGTGGTGGAACCATACCTTCATGATAAAGCACATAAGAAAGTAGTAAGTAGTCCATGTGGCTGCGGTGACAAGGAACATAAACGATTTCATGTCCATCTTGTGCTAAACGACGCACGGTTGCCGCATTATTAATATTCAGACCTTGATAGATTTTATTCCATACCCAGCCCAATATTTTTTGACCATTTCGGATGAGCGAATATGAGAAGTTCGCAGCAATTTCATCCATGATCGCTTGAGCTTCTTTGCGCACTTTCTCTATCGGGATGTTTTTGGCTTGTGCTTCTTCTTCAATCGCTTTCTCAATAACCGCTGATTTCAGTAAGCGATCAAACAGCACCATGCGATTAGGTAAGTTAGGGCCAGATGCTGCCAGTTTTTGGCGAGAAAAGTGAATTCGAGCCACTCGAGCTAATTTGTGCGCGATAGTTTCGTCGGTGCCGTGGGTATCTGCCATATGGCGTAGTGATACCACAGGGCTAAAGCGAACGAGGCAGTCTCGGCCAGATACGATAACGGCTTTCGCTTTTTGTAAACCATTCATCGCTTGCAAGTACGGCTTCTGTTTATCTTCTTTACCTGGCTTGCGACCCCAAAGTACCGTCGCAGGGATAACCTGTACGTCTAACTCAGAATCCAAGCTATGTAATTTTAGTAGCTCTGAGAATAACGAAATTGAATCACTTGGAACATGCTGATCATTTTGAACAATCGTAGGTCGTGATGAGATAAACACAAAACGTTTAAAGGATTGGCCATTGATCTCTAAAGGTGAAAGTGGATCGGGTAGCCCGAACTCTAGAGCATGTTTTTGAAGAGTCAGTAGGTCGACACTGGAGCGAAAAGGCAATGCATAAACAATGGGTTTATTGATATCAATACTATGGTCTTCAATAGGATCTGAAGGAATAGCCGTTCCTTTTACCAATAATGACATGGGTAATTTTAGTAATGAACGTGAGAAAGAGTGCCCTGAAGACATAAAGGTTCGCAGCCTCGAAAGTTATAAAAAATACATAGGCGTATCTTTACTTTCAACCACATAAGACAGAAAGGCTTAGGAAAAAAATAGAGATAGGCATAAGCGTTAAATTTAAGCGATGCAAGAATACCAGAAACTGGTCTAACCTTTTAATGGTATTAGTCATGTGAGCATCAATTAATGTAAAAGTATTCACTCACTAAATTTAAGTATACGCGATAACGGGTTAAAAAATATTAAACCATCGTTCTAGAAGCATTAATGTTTAATCGGCTGAATGTATGAATAGTTCAGTCGTTCTCGCAATGAATGAAGAGATTAAAAGACTAAAAAAGAGAGGTTTTTCCTCGGTAATGATGCAGGAACTCGTGCGTCTTTATGAAACAAATTAAAAAACAACCAATTAGCTTTTCATTTCACCACTTACTGGATATACTCACAGTCAACTGTATAAAAAGACAGGTGACTTATGAAGCCGTTAACGCCCCGCCAGCAACAAGTTTTCGATCTAATCAAAAGTAAGATTGAAGAAGCCGGAATGCCACCAACACGAGCCGAAATTGCCCGTGAACTTGGCTTCCGTTCTGCGAATGCTGCAGAAGAACATTTAAAAGCGCTTGCTCGAAAACAAGCTATTGAAATCATTCCGGGAGCTTCACGCGGTATTCGTATCCTTCTGGAAGATGCCCCTGATGAGGGTTTGCCTCTCATTGGACAAGTTGCCGCAGGTGAGCCAATTTTAGCCCAGGAGCATGTTGAGACTCACTACAAAGTGGATCCTGGTATGTTCAAGCCTCAAGCGGATTTCTTACTGCGCGTAAATGGCGAAAGCATGAAAGACATCGGAATTATGGACGGAGATTTACTTGCGGTTCATAAGACACAAGATGTGCATGATGGACAAGTGGTCGTGGCTCGTGTCGATGAAGATGTAACGGTTAAGCGCTTAGAGCGTAAAGGTTCTACCGTACTATTACATGCTGAGAATGAAGAGTTCTCGCCAATTCAAGTTGACCTCACATCTCAACATCTTGCGATTGAAGGCATCGCCGTTGGTATTATTCGTAATACAGACTGGATGTAGTTTATGGGATTTATTCTCAATAACTTGCAAGTGTAATTGATATTCATTATCATCTTCTTTATGGTGACATAAGGAAGATGATGATGCCCCAATCAAATAAAAAAACTGACTCTAGTTATCAAATTCCAGCCAATTTGTTACAACCTCTTTGGCTTCGAAGCCGAGAAAGTTTAGTTGATAATGGACTGGTGTATGACCCTATCGCAGCCCAAGCATGTCAACGTTGCTATCTTGCTGCTGAATGCTTATCTGGGAATGTTGACCAGAAACAACTCCTTCATGCCACTCTTACTCAATTATGCGATGCACAAGTACTCTTGTTCTTACAACAATACCCAGATGCGTGGGTGATTAACGTTGGAGCTGGGCTCGATACTCGTTTTTATCGTATTGATAACGGTCGTTGTCATTGGCTTGAGCTGGATGTCACTGAAAACCTAGTGTGGCGACAGAAACTATTTCACAAGAATGAACGTTACCAATTGAGCTGTGGATCTGTGAATGATTTATCATGGCTCGATAAGTTGAACATTCCTGAGCAAGCCCCTGTGATGCTCTTGTGTGAACAAGCGTTGTTAGATTGTTCAGAAAAGCAGGTTGCCAACTTTGTACAAGCTCTAGGCCGTCATTTTGTTCAAGCTCATGCGTGCTTGGTTCTCGCGGGAGATCAAACCTCTTCCCGTATTGGTCAAGGTTTAGGTTCTAGTGATTATCAACACGGCTTTTCATCTCCTAGTGAGAAAGTACTGAATTGGCTGCCATGGGCGCAGTGGGTTCGACAATTTTCGCCACTCGATAAAAACTGCAGCCGTTGGAAATTTTGGCAGCGATGGTTATGCCGTTTCCCCTCATTAAAGCAGAGGTTAACCCCCGTTCTTATTCAACTTCGCTGGTAGGTGAGTTAGAGCCTTGCTTTGATGTCGCTGATTGTCGCGTATGAGATCACCGCTGAATGAGTAGCGGCTGAAATTCGACTAAGCTACACTCGCTCATCAACCAAAGAGGTGAGCGTGCAGAATCTATTCTTCCAAACTTTATCCAATCAAGCAGTACACAAACGCGTGTTGTTGCTTGCTATCCCAATGGTGTTATCCAATATCACGATTCCTTTATTAGGTTTAGTGGATGCTGCGGTTATCGGTCATCTTGAGCATGCTTGGTACCTCGGCGGTGTGGCTTTAGGTAGCATGATGATCAGCGTGACTTTCTGGTTACTTGGTTTCTTGAGAATGTCGACAACAGGACTTGCTGCTCAAGCATATGGCGGTGACGATAAACGCCAACTGGCTTTGGTTTTTGTTCAGGGTGTTGGAATGGCATTGAGTTTTGCATTTATTTTCTTGCTATTACACAGCGTCGTCGCCGATATTATTTTCGCTTTTAGCGATGCGAGTGAACAAGTTAAGCATTACGGAGAGCAATACTTTTCGATTCGAGCTTGGAGTGCGCCAGCAGCGTTAGCTAATTTTGTCATTTTAGGCTGGTTACTCGGAACGCAAAATTCGAAAGCGCCTATGTGGATGGTGATTATTGCCAATGTCACTAATATTGCACTCGATATTCTTTTTGTAATGGGGTTAGGGTTAAAGGTCGAAGGTGCTGCCTTTGCTTCCGTTATAGCTGATTATGCAGGGATGAGCTTCGGTTTGCTATGTGTCGTTCGTGTGTGGCGACAAAAATCACTGCCTTCCCCAATGGCGATTTTGTCTCAAGCTCGTTCTGGTTTAAGCCGATTCATTAATTTAAATCGTGATATTTTCTTACGTTCACTTTGCTTGCAGGCCGCGTTTAGCTTTATGACCTTTAAAGGTGCGAACTTTGGTGATGAAGTGGTTGCTGCTAACGCGGTATTGATGAGTTTTCTAATGATGATCTCTTATGGCATGGATGGTTTCGCATATGCGATGGAGGCCATGGTTGGAAAAGCGATTGGAGCCAGGGATCGTGCGGAGCTAAATCAATCGCTCATCGGTACTTTTTTCTGGAGCTTGATCATCTGCGTTGGGCTGACCTTTGTTTTTGCTTTTTTGGGATCGCACATGATCCTGTTGATCACCTCTATCGGTGAGGTCCAAGAGCTTGCCAATACCTATTTACCTTGGCTTGTAGCTATGCCTCTCGCGGCGATGTGGTGTTTTTTGTTGGATGGTATCTTTGTTGGTGCAACGAAAGGCAAAGAGATGAGAAATAGTATGTTTATAGCAACCAGCGGTTTCTTTTTACTCTTCTTTCTTTTTTCTTCACTTGGTAATCATGCGCTATGGTTGGCGATGATCGGTTTTATGCTAATGCGTGGCATTGGTTTGGGAACTATTTTTATCTATCAATGGAAGAAAGGGACGTTTTTAGGTGATGTTGACATGAAGAGCAGTGTTGCCTGATTAATTAAATTTTATAATAAAAGCGCCCTCACTGACGAGGGCGTTGTTATTTGAAGGATGAACTCTACGTTACATCTGCTTATAGCGACTTAATCTCATCGCGGCCTAACCGATATCGGTTTGCAAATATGAAGGTTAAAATAAGCGATTCAGCCCATTTAATGCGGCAACACGATAAGCTTCAGCCATTGTAGGGTAGTTAAAGGTAGTGTTGACGAAGTACTCAATCGTATTCGCCTCTCCTTTCTGTTCCATAATGGCCTGACCAATGTGAATAATTTCCGCTGCACGCTCTCCGAAAACATGGATGCCTAAGATCTCTTTTGTTTCTCGGTGGAATAGTATTTTTAAGCTACCCAAATCTTTACCTGAGATCTGTGCGCGCGCTAAATGTTTAAACGCAGATCGTCCCACTTCATAAGGCACTTTTGCCGCCGTGAGCTCTTGTTCTGTTTTACCTACTGAGCTGATTTCCGGGATGGTATAAATGCCCGTCGGGATATCTTCAATCAGGTGACCTTTTGCTTGACCATGAGTGATCGCTTGAGCGACAAAACGACCTTGGTCATAAGCGGCACTGGCTAGGCTAGGGTAACCAATCACATCCCCGACAGCGTAGACATGGTCTATCTCAGTTTGATAGTTTTGGTTCACCGCAATTTGACCACGAGAGTCTGCAGATAACCTCGTCGCTTCTAAATTGAGTTTATCGGTGTTACCGGTTCGTCCATTGGCATAGAGAATACAGTCGGCTTTCATTTTTTTGCCAGACTCTAAATGAACGATCACACAATCATCTGTGCCCTCAATCTTCTCAAAGGTTTCGTCGTTACGGATCACGACACCGCTATTCCAAAAGTGATAAGACAAAGCGTCTGAGGTTTCGTTATCTAAGAAGGAGAGAAGTCGATCGCGAGTATTAATCAAGTCTGTTTTGACGCCTAAGCCACGGAAAATCGAAGCATATTCACAGCCGATAACTCCCGCACCGTAAATGATGATGTGTTGAGGGTCATGCTTTAACGATAGAATTGAATCGCTGTCATAAATTCGTTCATGTAAAAAATCGACATTGTCGGGTTGGTAAGGGCGCGAGCCTGTGGCAATCACAAATTTATCGGCACTGTAGATTTCAATGGTTCCATCGGCTTGAGTGACCGAGATTGTGTGAGAATCAGTAAATCGGGCGGTACCAAATACCAAGGTGCATTGGTTTCGATCGTAGAAACCTTGGCGTAAGCGAGTCTGTTTATCAATGACTGATTTGGCATGACCAAGGATGTTAGAAAACGTCGAGTGAATGCTGGAGTTGTTATTACAGAATAGGGGGTTGTTATTGAATTCAATAATACGACTGACCGCATGACGCAATGCTTTCGATGGGATCGTGCCCCAATGGGTACACCCTCCTCCAACGCTGCTCTCCTTTTCAATAATAGCGACATTCAATCCCGCTTTGGTTAATCCCATTGCTGCCCCTTCACCTCCGGGGCCACTACCAATTACGATCACGTCAAAGTGATTGGAATGTGCCATAATTCATCCTTGTTATAATTATTAACATTGCTGTAGCGAGATTTTAACTGATTAGTAGTCTTGGTAAATGAAAAGCACCCCAGAGAGTGGATCGGATCACGCAGATTCATCTAATTCTCAAATTTGGTATGCGGTATGTCTCCAAATACAGAGTTGTCGATTGCAATTGGATCTCTGGGTGTATTAACTTCTTTGGGTTATTCAAGTGGGTGAATGTAAAGCTTAAATTACGTCGTTATTCGCGTTATATTAAACACTACACATCATTCAATGATAGCCAACAGAAGACCTAGTTAACTATGAAGTCCATGGGAATCCGCGCACAGCAAAAAGAGAAAACTCGTCGCTCATTGATTGACGCTGCATTTAGTCAGCTGAGTGCAGATAGAAGTTACTCGAATTTAAGCTTACGAGAAGTCGCTCGTGAAGCGGGTATTGCACCTACCTCTTTTTATCGTCATTTTAAAGATATGGATGAGTTAGGCTTAACTATGGTTGATGAGGGCGGATTACTATTAAGACAGCTGATGCGACAAGCTCGTCAAAGAATAGTCAAAGAAGGCAGCGTGATCCGGACATCGGTAGAGACCTTTATGGAGTTTATCGAGAGTAATCCTAACGTTTTTCGCCTCTTATTACGTGAACGCTCTGGTACCTCATTTGAATTTAGAACTGCGGTAGCTCGAGAAATCCAACATTTTGCCGCAGAATTGACAGAATATTTAATTACCACTGGTATGAATAGAGAAGAGGCGATGACTCAAGCTGAGGCGTCGGTCACTCTTGTTTTTAGTTCTGGTGCTGAAGTATTAGATGTAGAAAAACATGAGCGAGAAGAGCTCGAAGAAAGATTGATTATGCAGTTGCGAATGATTGCCAAGGGCGCTTTTTGGTATCGAAAAGAACGTGAACGTAACCGATTAAAAGGCAGGATTGAATAATGTCGAATGAAAATAATGCTACAACTCGTAAGTCTGAAAAAAAAACGTTGGTATTAGCACTCATCGCGGGTGTATGTGGTGATGCTCTTTTGTCTTGGATGACAATGAGCGAAGTTTCGTTTTCTATTTTTCCACTAATTGCATTGGTACTATCTGTTCAGATGCTATACCAAGAGTATCTAAGCCGTCCTGTATCTGAAGATATTCCATTAGTTGGTTTGGCATGTTTCTTTGTCGGGATGTTTGGCCACTCCGCTTTCGTAAAAGCACAATATCCAGAAGCAGGCTCAAACTTTTTCTCGATTATGGTCATGCTTGTTCTGTTGGCTTGGGTCGGCAAGAAACTTGGCTTTATGGATCGTCCAACGGCTGAGTAAGTGATTTTTAAAATAAAAAACGAGCCGAAAGTGGCTCGTTTTTTTTGCTTTCAATTCTGTTCTATGCTTTGCGCTCTAGGAACACGCCTGCTTCCATGTGGTGCGTATATGGAAATTGGTCAAATAGAGCAAAGCGAGTCACGTTGTGAGTTTCACTTAAAATATCTAGGTTTTCTTGTAGTGTCTCAGGGTTGCAAGAGATGTACATGATTCTCTCGTAGCTTTGAACCATCTTACAGGTATCGACATCCATGCCAGAGCGAGGTGGATCAACAAAGATGGTGTTGCAGTTGTAGCTCTTTAAATCAACGTTAGCTTGCTTCAAGCGACGGAACTCACGTTTGCCTTCCATTGCTTCTGTGAAGTCTTCAGCAGACATTCGGATGATTTGCACGTTATCGATATGGTTTGCTTCAATATTGTATTGTGCAGACACAACCGATGGCTTTGCTAATTCAGTCGCTAATACACGGTCAAAGTTTTGAGCTAAAGCTAATGAGAAGTTACCGTTCCCACAATACAGCTCAAGTAAGTCACCACTGCTATCTTGAGTACAATCGATAGCCCATTCTAGCATTTTCGTTGCAACTACACCGTTGGGTTGAGTAAAGCTATTTTCGACTTGTTGGTAGATATAAGGCTTGCCGTTTACGTCCAGTTTTTCGATGACATAATCGCGGTCTAATACAATTTTCATCTTACGCGCACGGCCAATAATGTTTAGATTGAACCCTTCATCATTAAGTCGCTGTTTTAGAGCTTTGGCGTTCTCGATCCATGCTTCATCTAATTGGCGATGGTAAAGCAGAGAGACTAAGATCTCACCACTGAGTGTTGATAAGAAATCGACTTGGAATAATTTATGACGCAGTGTCTCACACTCTTTCATTGCATCAGTAAGCAGTGGCATTAAATCATTTATTAATCGACTTGCTGCTGGGAATTGATCGACGCGATATTTCTCTTTAGTCTCTTGATTGAACATGACGTAGTAGAGATCGTCACCTTCATGCCAGACGCGAAATTCTGCACGCATACGATAATGCTGCTCTGGAGATTCGAAGACTTCCAATTCAGGCACGTTGTATTGAGTAAACATTTGAGTAAGGCGTTCAACCTTCTCGGCCAATTGTTCTTGGTAGCGTTGCGGGTTTACATCTAGAGTCGCCATGTTCATGCCTTTTTGGTCGCGTGCATTTAAATCAGAGCGCAGATTTTATTCAATCCCTCGCGCTTGTCCAGTGCTGTTGTGTAATCCGTCTAAATTGTGTCCTAAAAACTATAGCTTATGCCTATCTTTAACTAGACAAACTATCAATAGCTTAATACTATCCTCGCGAGCTGGTGCCATTTTAGATGTATAGATGGCCGAAAAGGGAATCTGGTGCAAATCCAGAACTGACGCGCAGCGGTAAAAGAGAACGAGTATTTGTCAAACACTGCACATAGGTTTGTGTGGGAAGTTAAATATAAGGTGGCCTATTGGCTGTGCTCTTAAGTCCGAATACCTGCCAGCAGCTGAGTCATATCGGATGATTTAGTCGGAATTTACGCGATTTAGGAATACAAAATGAACAAATCCCTTTTAGCGATCGCTGTAGCATCGCTGCTTACCCCTATCTCTTATTTACATGCCCAAGAAGCCTCTGCTGATGAAACCATGGTGGTGACGGCTAATCGCTTTGAGCAGCCCCTAAATGAAGTTATTGCTTCAACTACTGTTATTACCAAACAAGAATTTGAAGAGTACCAAGCAAAGTCATTAGTTGATGTATTAAAACGAGTGCCTGGAATTGAGGTTTCTCAAACGGGTGGCCGTGGGCAAAGTGCCTCTATTTTTATGCGTGGCTACAATAGTGATCATGTCTTAGTCTTGGTTGATGGTGTAAGAATTGAAACATCGGCGGGCAAAGTTAGCTTTAATCACTTTCCAATTGGCTTAATCGAGCGTGTAGAAATTATTAAAGGAGCTGGTGGCGCTCTGTATGGTTCTGATGCGATTGCTGGTGTCATCAATATAATTACAAGCACACAAGATGCAGAAGAAAGAACATCTGTAAATATTGGTGCGGGTAGTGACAACCAGCGTGAAGCTAGCTTCTCGACAACAAAAAAAGTAGCGGCAAGCGGTACGCTTAAACTTGCTGGTGGTTTTGAAGAAACTGAAGGTTTTGATATTAAAGACCCTGCAACAGGGCTGGATTATGGATATGAAAGCAGCAATATTTTTGCAGGCTATTCGCATCAAATTTCAAAACAGTGGTTAGGTTCACTTTCTGTTCGTTGGTTTGATAGCTTGGCGGAGTACGATTCATTTGGGAAAAAATTTGGTTATACAGAAAACTTAAGTGTAACCGGAGAAGTACAATATCAAGGTGATAAACTCAATTCCGTGTTTCGAGTAAATCAACAGGGCATTGATTCCCTGGAATATACTTCTGCAGAAGGTAAAGATGGAGCGGGAACTAAGAAATTTATTGATCAAACTAGTGTTCAATTCCTCAATCTTTATGCAATAAACAATTTGGTTTCTCTTGGTGCTGGTGCGGATTGGAGACAAGAAAAGCTCAGTGATGATTCTGTCGGGTGGGGGTTAGACCCACTAGTCGGGGAGACTCAAAATACGACTGGTGTTTATGTTTCTGGTGATATTAAAGATGAACGCTTTCATGTAAACGCGAGCGTTCGTAATGATAAGCATGATAAATACGACAATTATACCACTTGGAGTTTAGGTGGATCTTATAGTGTCGCTAAGAATCATCAAGTGCGAGCAAATATAGGTACGGCTTTTAAAGCGCCTAGCTATTCTGATTTATCAAGCAACCCAGATTTGAAAGCCGAAGAGTCTATCAATCGTGAAATTGGATATAGTGGCCAATTTGATCTCATTGATGTTGATGTCACTTATTATAACAATGAAGCCGACAATTTGATTATCTGGTACCAAGGAAGCCCATGGTATGCCGAAAATGTAGATGCGAAGCTGAAAGGTATCGAGATTTCAGCTGGATTTGATACCGGATTTATTCATCACACGATAGTTGCTGAATTTAAAGATCATAAAGATTCTAGAGGCAACAAACTCGCTAAAAGAGCAGATGAAAATTATAAATGGTTGCTAGATGCTTACTATGAAGATGTTGAGTTCAACTTAACTTACCTTTATACCGGTGAGCGATTGGGGAATCCTGATGAAACCAATATTTCCGGAAATATGCTGCCATCAGTTAGCCTTTGGGATGTGTCTGTTGGCTACTGGATCAGTCCTGAACTAGTTGTTCGCGGTAAAATTGATAATTTAACTGATGAAAAATACCAAACGTCGCTGGGCTATAATGCTCCAGAGCGTCGGTTCTTTACTAATTTAAGCTATCAATTCTAAATATCTAAACCGCCTTCGGGCGGTTTTTCATTAGGGATAATTATGAAAAAGAACGTTGTTATTAGTTGGTCATCAGGCAAGGACTCAACTTTAACCTTAGAGAGACTAATTGAAGATCCAGATTATGATGTGGTTGGCCTCTATACAACATATGTTGGAAACCAGGTTCCCTTTCAAGCAACACCAATCGCTGTCGTTGAGATGCAAGCCCATCTTATTGGTTTACCTCTAATCTTAATAGAGCTGCCTGAAGTCTTTCCAAGTAATGAGGTATACCAATCAGCAATTGTTGATGGTTTAAAGCAAAGCTCATTAGACATTCAAGCCGTAGCGTTTGGGGATATGTTTTGTAACGGTATTGCCGAATACAGAAAAGAATATATTGAACCTGCTGGCTGGGAATGCGTTTTCCCACTGATGGGTACACCAAGCGAAGAACTTGCTGAAGAGATCATTCAACGTGGTATTCAAACATTTATCGTGACGGTCGATGGCCAGCATTTAACGAATGATTGGTGTGGAAAAGCGTATACAAAGGAATTACTGAAGAACTTGCCAAGTTCGGTTGATCCATGTGGCGAAGATGGCGAGTTCCACACGTTGGTGACGAACGCTCCTTGCTTTAAAGGGAGCATTGATATTGTGCTACAAAATATCGATAGTGAAGGGCGTTTTAGTCATCAAAAATATTTAGCAACCTTGAACGAAAATTCGAGGTGATTGCCAAAATATTAGGAGCGAGTATTATTGCTGCGTATTTTTCTCGAGGCTGAAGCGTGTCTAAACAAAGTAAACGAGTGCTGGTTTTTGATTCGGGTGTTGGTGGCTTATCTGTATATCAAGAAATCAAGTTCCTCTTACCTCAACTTGATTACATCTATATTTTTGATAACGAAGCTTACCCATACGGTGAGCTCGAACAAAGTGTATTAATACAGAGAGTCAAAGCTCTTGTGCTTGATTTTGTAGCCAAGCATGAGGTTGATCTTGTTGTTATTGCTTGTAACACGGCCAGCACAATAGTACTCCCGACTCTTAGAGAAGAGTTAACTATACCGATTGTCGGTGTGGTTCCTGCCATTAAACCTGCATCATTGCTATCAACCAAAGCCGTGGGACTTATCGCTACACCAGCAACTGTCACTCGAGAGTACACACATGATCTCATTAAGAGCTTCTCTCTAGACAAAAACGTAAAACTCCTTGGCTCTACAAGATTAGTTGATATGGGAGAAGAAAAGCTAAGAGGCGAAAGTGTCAATATCGATGAACTTGCGACGATTTTATCGCCTTTAGTTAATCATATTGATGTTGCGGTTTTGGGATGTACTCATTTCCCTCTAATTAGAGATGAGATTCAACAAGTGTTAGGGTCGAATGTTGTATTAATCGATTCAGGAAAAGCAATTGCGCGGAGAGTTGAAGAGTTGCTCGAACTCACCGAGATAAAAGAGAAAAGTCAGGTAGGAATGAATCAAATTTTTTGTAGTGCGCCTCCTATAAAAGAGGACGCACTAAATATTATATTGAATCAGCTAGGCTTTATTCCTGTTCAGCTTCATCAATTTCAGGATGTTTAGGGTCATTTGCAATACGTACTTTCAGAGTTCGCTGCATATAATCCTTATCATTTAATGCTGAAATAGCCGTTTGCACATCATTGCTTGCCATAACAACAAAACCAAAACCTCTACGTTTACCAGTACGCTTATCTTTCATTAGGCGTACAGCAAACACTTCACCCTGCTCAGAGAACAATTCGCGAACATGAGATTCGTTGGCTTTATAAGGTAAGTTACCTACATAAAGTGTCTTAGTTGATGGGTTTTGTTCAGGCTCACTTGCCGACTTGGTGCTTGAAAGATTAAGAATAAAAGCGGAAGCCAAAACACCGATAACAAAAGTTAGCGCAGGGGAAATAGCAACCTGCGAGAATACAATGCCACCTAGAACAGCTAGAGCGACGGTTAACAAGATAGATTTTTTTGAGTTCATATATGAATACTACATTTTAAGTAACGAAATAGACGCATCTACTATTAACATAATAGATACATGAATCTTACGTACATGCTTGACGTTTTTCCAACCCATTGCTGTGATGCGTTTCAAATGTTGAAATTTTATTCGATAAACAATGGATTGTTTGTATTTTAAACGAACAGAAATTTATTGCAAAAAAGTACTTGTCATAAATTCATTCATCTCTATAATGCCGCCTCACTGACACGGAACGAGACGCAAGTCACGATTCGAAATCAGTAGAGAAAATAAGTTTTTTTAAAAACATATTGACTCTTAAATTGGGAAGCGTATTATTCGCACCCCTAGCGACATGCCGAAAGGCAAGCTAGAAAAGCTCTTTAACAATTTAGACCTATCAATCTGTGTGGGCACTCGTTGATGATAATCACTAGTTTCGCTTTGTCGAAACAAAAGATATCAATGAACTGAGTGACCAATACAAGTTCTTAGAACTTGGCACAGTCAATTCATTATCATTCTGTTGGAATGGTAATAGCTTTAAAATTACATAGTAGTTTTGAAGTCAGTATTCATTGAGCCGCATCTTAGGATGCAAAAAACTTTAATTGAAGAGTTTGATCATGGCTCAGATTGAACGCTGGCGGCAGGCCTAACACATGCAAGTCGAGCGGAAACGAGAAGTAGCTTGCTACTTCGGCGTCGAGCGGCGGACGGGTGAGTAATGCCTAGGAAATTGCCCTGATGTGGGGGATAACCATTGGAAACGATGGCTAATACCGCATAATGCCTTCGGGCCAAAGAGGGGGACCTTCGGGCCTCTCGCGTCAGGATATGCCTAGGTGGGATTAGCTAGTTGGTGAGGTAATGGCTCACCAAGGCGACGATCCCTAGCTGGTCTGAGAGGATGATCAGCCACACTGGAACTGAGACACGGTCCAGACTCCTACGGGAGGCAGCAGTGGGGAATATTGCACAATGGGCGCAAGCCTGATGCAGCCATGCCGCGTGTATGAAGAAGGCCTTCGGGTTGTAAAGTACTTTCAGTCGTGAGGAAGGTGGTGTTGTTAATAGCAGCATCATTTGACGTTAGCGACAGAAGAAGCACCGGCTAACTCCGTGCCAGCAGCCGCGGTAATACGGAGGGTGCGAGCGTTAATCGGAATTACTGGGCGTAAAGCGCATGCAGGTGGTTCGTTAAGTCAGATGTGAAAGCCCGGGGCTCAACCTCGGAACTGCATTTGAAACTGGCGGACTAGAGTACTGTAGAGGGGGGTAGAATTTCAGGTGTAGCGGTGAAATGCGTAGAGATCTGAAGGAATACCAGTGGCGAAGGCGGCCCCCTGGACAGATACTGACACTCAGATGCGAAAGCGTGGGGAGCAAACAGGATTAGATACCCTGGTAGTCCACGCCGTAAACGATGTCTACTTGGAGGTTGTGGCCTTGAGCCGTGGCTTTCGGAGCTAACGCGTTAAGTAGACCGCCTGGGGAGTACGGTCGCAAGATTAAAACTCAAATGAATTGACGGGGGCCCGCACAAGCGGTGGAGCATGTGGTTTAATTCGATGCAACGCGAAGAACCTTACCTACTCTTGACATCCAGAGAAGCCAGCGGAGACGCAGGTGTGCCTTCGGGAACTCTGAGACAGGTGCTGCATGGCTGTCGTCAGCTCGTGTTGTGAAATGTTGGGTTAAGTCCCGCAACGAGCGCAACCCTTATCCTTGTTTGCCAGCGAGTAATGTCGGGAACTCCAGGGAGACTGCCGGTGATAAACCGGAGGAAGGTGGGGACGACGTCAAGTCATCATGGCCCTTACGAGTAGGGCTACACACGTGCTACAATGGCGCATACAGAGGGCAGCAAGCTAGCGATAGTGAGCGAATCCCAAAAAGTGCGTCGTAGTCCGGATTGGAGTCTGCAACTCGACTCCATGAAGTCGGAATCGCTAGTAATCGTAGATCAGAATGCTACGGTGAATACGTTCCCGGGCCTTGTACACACCGCCCGTCACACCATGGGAGTGGGCTGCAAAAGAAGTGGGTAGTTTAACCTTTCGGGGAGGACGCTCACCACTTTGTGGTTCATGACTGGGGTGAAGTCGTAACAAGGTAGCCCTAGGGGAACCTGGGGCTGGATCACCTCCTTATATACGAAGATTTTCACGATGAGTACCCACACAGATTGATTAGGTTTAAAAAGTAAAAGAGACGAAGAACTCCCAAGTTCTTCAATATCCAGTGTCCCGTTCGTCTAGAGGCCTAGGACACCGCCCTTTCACGGCGGTAACAGGGGTTCGACTCCCCTACGGGATACCATTGGGTCGTTAGCTCAGTTGGTAGAGCAGTTGACTTTTAATCAATTGGTCGCAGGTTCGAATCCTGCACGACCCACCATTCTTCTCCACTGAAGAATTAAAACTTAATGTGGGCGATTAGCTCAGTTGGGAGAGCACCTGCCTTACAAGCAGGGGGTCACTGGTTCGAGCCCGGTATCGCCCACCATTCTCTAAGTATTTTGTTTATGTTATCCAAACCAGTTCGCGAGAAGTTGGTTGGATTTTCTGACGATAAAGTCTTTAGAAAATGTCTATTAAGTTAGATGTTGCTCTTTAACAATTTGGAAAGCTGACTGATTTGATTACTTACGAGTAACTCAAATCAAATTTAAAAGTTCTCAATGTTTATCTTCATTGATAAACACACAAACACATTCAAGTGTCTTGTATTCGGAACAATGTTTACATTGTTCCATTATTGAGTCCGGCAAACAGTCATTGAGAATTAACCCTTCTTAATGACAACCAAAAACCTTGGTTAGTTGCCATACACAAGACCCTTTCGGGTTGTATGGTTAAGTGACTAAGCGTACACGGTGGATGCCTTGGCAGTCAGAGGCGATGAAGGACGTATTAACTTGCGATAAGCCCAGATTAGACAGTAAAAGTCTTTTGAGTCTGGGATTTCCGAATGGGGAAACCCACTAGCATAAGCTAGTATCGTTACGTGAATACATAGCGTAACGAGGCGAACTCGGGGAACTGAAACATCTAAGTACCCGAAGGAAGAGAAATCAACCGAGATTCCGAAAGTAGCGGCGAGCGAAATTGGATTAGCCCTTAAGCTTTTAATGATGCAGGTGAAGACTCTGGAAAGTGTCGCAGCAAAGGGTGATAGCCCCGTAACCGACGCATCATAATCAGTGAAATCGAGTAGGGCGGGACACGTGATATCCTGTCTGAATATGGGGGGACCATCCTCCAAGGCTAAATACTACTGACTGACCGATAGTGAACCAGTACCGTGAGGGAAAGGCGAAAAGAACCCCTGTGAGGGGAGTGAAATAGAACCTGAAACCGTGTACGTACAAGCAGTAGGAGCACCTTCGTGGTGTGACTGCGTACCTTTTGTATAATGGGTCAGCGACTTATATTCAGTGGCAAGGTTAACCGTTTAGGGGAGCCGTAGGGAAACCGAGTCTTAACTGGGCGACACAGTCTCTGGATATAGACCCGAAACCGAGTGATCTAGCCATGGGCAGGTTGAAGGTTGAGTAACATCAACTGGAGGACCGAACCGACTAATGTTGAAAAATTAGCGGATGACTTGTGGCTAGGGGTGAAAGGCCAATCAAACTCGGAGATAGCTGGTTCTCCCCGAAATCTATTTAGGTAGAGCCTCGGACGAATACTACTGGGGGTAGAGCACTGTTAAGGCTAGGGGGTCATCCCGACTTACCAACCCTTTGCAAACTCCGAATACCAGTAAGTACTATCCGGGAGACACACGGCGGGTGCTAACGTCCGTCGTGAAGAGGGAAACAACCCAGACCGCCAGCTAAGGTCCCAAATTATTACTAAGTGGGAAACGATGTGGGAAGGCTCAGACAGCCAGGATGTTGGCTTAGAAGCAGCCATCATTTAAAGAAAGCGTAATAGCTCACTGGTCGAGTCGGCCTGCGCGGAAGATGTAACGGGGCTAAGTAATAAACCGAAGCTGCGGCTGCACACTTAGGTGTGTGGGGTAGGGGAGCGTTCTGTAAGCGGTTGAAGGTGGTTCGTAAGGGCTGCTGGACGTATCAGAAGTGCGAATGCTGACATGAGTAACGATAATGGGAGTGAAAAACTCCCACGCCGGAAGACCAAGGGTTCCTGTCCAACGTTAATCGGGGCAGGGTAAGTCGACCCCTAAGGCGAGGCTGAAAAGCGTAGTCGATGGGAAACGGGTTAATATTCCCGTACTTCTTATAATTGCGATGGGGGGACGGAGAAGGCTAGGTGGGCCTGGCGACGGTTGTCCAGGTTCAAGTGCGTAGGCTAAGAGTTTAGGTAAATCCGGACTCTTGTTAGGCTGAGACACGATGTCGAGCACCTACGGGTGTGAAGTCATTGATGCCATACTTCCAGGAAAAGCCTCTAAGCTTCAGATTATAAGAAATCGTACCCCAAACCGACACAGGTGGTCGGGTAGAGAATACCAAGGCGCTTGAGAGAACTCGGGTGAAGGAACTAGGCAAAATGGTACCGTAACTTCGGGAGAAGGTACGCTCTTGGCGGTGAAGTCCCTTGCGGATGGAGCTACTAGGAGTCGCAGATACCAGGTGGCTGCAACTGTTTATTAAAAACACAGCACTGTGCAAAATCGTAAGATGACGTATACGGTGTGACGCCTGCCCGGTGCCGGAAGGTTAATTGATGGGGTTAGACTTCGGTCGAAGCTCTTGATCGAAGCCCCGGTAAACGGCGGCCGTAACTATAACGGTCCTAAGGTAGCGAAATTCCTTGTCGGGTAAGTTCCGACCTGCACGAATGGCGTAATGATGGCCACGCTGTCTCCACCCGAGACTCAGTGAAATTGAAATCGCTGTGAAGATGCAGTGTACCCGCGGCTAGACGGAAAGACCCCGTGAACCTTTACTACAGCTTGGCACTGAACATTGACCCTACATGTGTAGGATAGGTGGGAGACTTTGAAACCGCGTCGCCAGATGCGGTGGAGTCAACCTTGAAATACCACCCTTGTATGCTTGATGTTCTAACGTAGGTCCCTTATCGGGATTGCGGACAGTGCCTGGTGGGTAGTTTGACTGGGGCGGTCTCCTCCCAAAGAGTAACGGAGGAGCACGAAGGTGGGCTAAACACGGTTGGACATCGTGTGGTTAGTGCAATGGCATAAGCCCGCTTGACTGCGAGAATGACAATTCGAGCAGGTACGAAAGTAGGTCATAGTGATCCGGTGGTTCTGAATGGAAGGGCCATCGCTCAACGGATAAAAGGTACTCCGGGGATAACAGGCTGATACCGCCCAAGAGTTCATATCGACGGCGGTGTTTGGCACCTCGATGTCGGCTCATCACATCCTGGGGCTGAAGTCGGTCCCAAGGGTATGGCTGTTCGCCATTTAAAGTGGTACGCGAGCTGGGTTTAGAACGTCGTGAGACAGTTCGGTCCCTATCTGCCGTGGGCGTTGGAAGATTGAAGGGGGCTGCTCCTAGTACGAGAGGACCGGAGTGGACGAACCTCTGGTGTTCGGGTTGTCACGCCAGTGGCATTGCCCGGTAGCTAAGTTCGGAATCGATAAGCGCTGAAAGCATCTAAGCGCGAAGCGAGCCCTGAGATGAGTCTTCCCTGGCACTTTAAGTGCCCTAAAGGGTTGTTCAAGACTAGAACGTTGATAGGCAGGGTGTGTAAGTGCTGCGAGGCATTGAGCTAACCTGTACTAATTGCCCGTGAGGCTTAACCATACAACACCCAAGGGGTTTTGATGGACTCGATATATACAGACAAACTTGAATGAGTTTAGAGAACGAAAACAGCTTTCCGAATTATTTTACCTTTAGCTTTTTTAAAAGCTGAAAGTAGAAAAAGAATTTGCTTGGCGACCATAGCGTTGCGGACCCACCTGATTCCATGCCGAACTCAGAAGTGAAACGCAGTAGCGCCGATGGTAGTGTGGGGCTTCCCCATGTGAGAGTAGGACATCGCCAGGCTTTAATTTCGACTTATCTTGTAAGAGATGAGTCAACATAGTTTTTTAAGTGATTACTTAGAATATTATGTTGACTTTCAAAGTAGAAAGCGTATTATACGCCTCCTGCTTAGGTGCTAAGGCACTGAAAGCAAAGCTCTTTAACAATTTAGACCTATCAATCTGTGTGGGCACTCGTTGATGATAATCATTAGTTTCGCTTTGTCGAAACAAAAGATATCAATGAACTGAGTGACCAATACAAGTTCTTAGAACTTGGCACAGTCAATTCATTATCATTCTGTTGGAATGATAATAGCTTTAGAATTACATGTTTACTTCGGTAAATATTAGTTTTGAAGTCAGTATTCATTGAGCCGCATCTTAGGATGCAAAAAACTTTAATTGAAGAGTTTGATCATGGCTCAGATTGAACGCTGGCGGCAGGCCTAACACATGCAAGTCGAGCGGTAACAGGAAGTAGCTTGCTACTTCGCTGACGAGCGGCGGACGGGTGAGTAATGCCTAGGAAATTGCCCTGATGTGGGGGATAACCATTGGAAACGATGGCTAATACCGCATAATGCCTTCGGGCCAAAGAGGGGGACCTTCGGGCCTCTCGCGTCAGGATATGCCTAGGTGGGATTAGCTAGTTGGTGAGGTAATGGCTCACCAAGGCGACGATCCCTAGCTGGTCTGAGAGGATGATCAGCCACACTGGAACTGAGACACGGTCCAGACTCCTACGGGAGGCAGCAGTGGGGAATATTGCACAATGGGCGCAAGCCTGATGCAGCCATGCCGCGTGTATGAAGAAGGCCTTCGGGTTGTAAAGTACTTTCAGTCGTGAGGAAGGTGGTGTTGTTAATAGCAGCATCATTTGACGTTAGCGACAGAAGAAGCACCGGCTAACTCCGTGCCAGCAGCCGCGGTAATACGGAGGGTGCGAGCGTTAATCGGAATTACTGGGCGTAAAGCGCATGCAGGTGGTTCGTTAAGTCAGATGTGAAAGCCCGGGGCTCAACCTCGGAACTGCATTTGAAACTGGCGGACTAGAGTACTGTAGAGGGGGGTAGAATTTCAGGTGTAGCGGTGAAATGCGTAGAGATCTGAAGGAATACCAGTGGCGAAGGCGGCCCCCTGGACAGATACTGACACTCAGATGCGAAAGCGTGGGGAGCAAACAGGATTAGATACCCTGGTAGTCCACGCCGTAAACGATGTCTACTTGGAGGTTGTGGCCTTGAGCCGTGGCTTTCGGAGCTAACGCGTTAAGTAGACCGCCTGGGGAGTACGGTCGCAAGATTAAAACTCAAATGAATTGACGGGGGCCCGCACAAGCGGTGGAGCATGTGGTTTAATTCGATGCAACGCGAAGAACCTTACCTACTCTTGACATCCAGAGAAGCCAGCGGAGACGCAGGTGTGCCTTCGGGAACTCTGAGACAGGTGCTGCATGGCTGTCGTCAGCTCGTGTTGTGAAATGTTGGGTTAAGTCCCGCAACGAGCGCAACCCTTATCCTTGTTTGCCAGCGAGTAATGTCGGGAACTCCAGGGAGACTGCCGGTGATAAACCGGAGGAAGGTGGGGACGACGTCAAGTCATCATGGCCCTTACGAGTAGGGCTACACACGTGCTACAATGGCGCATACAGAGGGCAGCAAGCTAGCGATAGTGAGCGAATCCCAAAAAGTGCGTCGTAGTCCGGATTGGAGTCTGCAACTCGACTCCATGAAGTCGGAATCGCTAGTAATCGTAGATCAGAATGCTACGGTGAATACGTTCCCGGGCCTTGTACACACCGCCCGTCACACCATGGGAGTGGGCTGCAAAAGAAGTGGGTAGTTTAACCTTTCGGGGAGGACGCTCACCACTTTGTGGTTCATGACTGGGGTGAAGTCGTAACAAGGTAGCCCTAGGGGAACCTGGGGCTGGATCACCTCCTTATATACGAAGATTTTCACGATGAGTACCCACACAGATTGATTAGGTTTAGATAAGTTAAAGCAGAGCTTTAATGAATGACTTCGGTTATTGATTAAAGCTTTTGTGCTTTATGCTCTTTAACAATTTGGAAAGCTGACTGATTTGATTACTTACGAGTAACTCAAATCAAATTTAAAAGTTCTCAATGTTTATCTTCATTGATAAACACACAAACACATTCAAGTGTCTTGTATTCGGAACAATGTTTACATTGTTCCATTATTGAGTCCGGCAAACAGTCATTGAGAATTAACCCTTCTTAATGACAACCAAAAACCTTGGTTAGTTGCCATACACAAGACCCTTTCGGGTTGTATGGTTAAGTGACTAAGCGTACACGGTGGATGCCTTGGCAGTCAGAGGCGATGAAGGACGTATTAACTTGCGATAAGCCCAGATTAGACAGTAAAAGTCTTTTGAGTCTGGGATTTCCGAATGGGGAAACCCACTAGCATAAGCTAGTATCGTTACGTGAATACATAGCGTAACGAGGCGAACTCGGGGAACTGAAACATCTAAGTACCCGAAGGAAGAGAAATCAACCGAGATTCCGAAAGTAGCGGCGAGCGAAATTGGATTAGCCCTTAAGCTTTTAATGATGCAGGTGAAGACTCTGGAAAGTGTCGCAGCAAAGGGTGATAGCCCCGTAACCGACGCATCATAATCAGTGAAATCGAGTAGGGCGGGACACGTGATATCCTGTCTGAATATGGGGGGACCATCCTCCAAGGCTAAATACTACTGACTGACCGATAGTGAACCAGTACCGTGAGGGAAAGGCGAAAAGAACCCCTGTGAGGGGAGTGAAATAGAACCTGAAACCGTGTACGTACAAGCAGTAGGAGCACCTTCGTGGTGTGACTGCGTACCTTTTGTATAATGGGTCAGCGACTTATATTCAGTGGCAAGGTTAACCGTTTAGGGGAGCCGTAGGGAAACCGAGTCTTAACTGGGCGACACAGTCTCTGGATATAGACCCGAAACCGAGTGATCTAGCCATGGGCAGGTTGAAGGTTGAGTAACATCAACTGGAGGACCGAACCGACTAATGTTGAAAAATTAGCGGATGACTTGTGGCTAGGGGTGAAAGGCCAATCAAACTCGGAGATAGCTGGTTCTCCCCGAAATCTATTTAGGTAGAGCCTCGGACGAATACTACTGGGGGTAGAGCACTGTTAAGGCTAGGGGGTCATCCCGACTTACCAACCCTTTGCAAACTCCGAATACCAGTAAGTACTATCCGGGAGACACACGGCGGGTGCTAACGTCCGTCGTGAAGAGGGAAACAACCCAGACCGCCAGCTAAGGTCCCAAATTATTACTAAGTGGGAAACGATGTGGGAAGGCTCAGACAGCCAGGATGTTGGCTTAGAAGCAGCCATCATTTAAAGAAAGCGTAATAGCTCACTGGTCGAGTCGGCCTGCGCGGAAGATGTAACGGGGCTAAGTAATAAACCGAAGCTGCGGCTGCACACTTAGGTGTGTGGGGTAGGGGAGCGTTCTGTAAGCGGTTGAAGGTGGTTCGTAAGGGCTGCTGGACGTATCAGAAGTGCGAATGCTGACATGAGTAACGATAATGGGAGTGAAAAACTCCCACGCCGGAAGACCAAGGGTTCCTGTCCAACGTTAATCGGGGCAGGGTAAGTCGACCCCTAAGGCGAGGCTGAAAAGCGTAGTCGATGGGAAACGGGTTAATATTCCCGTACTTCTTATAATTGCGATGGGGGGACGGAGAAGGCTAGGTGGGCCTGGCGACGGTTGTCCAGGTTCAAGTGCGTAGGCTAAGAGTTTAGGTAAATCCGGACTCTTGTTAGGCTGAGACACGATGTCGAGCACCTACGGGTGTGAAGTCATTGATGCCATACTTCCAGGAAAAGCCTCTAAGCTTCAGATTATAAGAAATCGTACCCCAAACCGACACAGGTGGTCGGGTAGAGAATACCAAGGCGCTTGAGAGAACTCGGGTGAAGGAACTAGGCAAAATGGTACCGTAACTTCGGGAGAAGGTACGCTCTTGGCGGTGAAGTCCCTTGCGGATGGAGCTACTAGGAGTCGCAGATACCAGGTGGCTGCAACTGTTTATTAAAAACACAGCACTGTGCAAAATCGTAAGATGACGTATACGGTGTGACGCCTGCCCGGTGCCGGAAGGTTAATTGATGGGGTTAGACTTCGGTCGAAGCTCTTGATCGAAGCCCCGGTAAACGGCGGCCGTAACTATAACGGTCCTAAGGTAGCGAAATTCCTTGTCGGGTAAGTTCCGACCTGCACGAATGGCGTAATGATGGCCACGCTGTCTCCACCCGAGACTCAGTGAAATTGAAATCGCTGTGAAGATGCAGTGTACCCGCGGCTAGACGGAAAGACCCCGTGAACCTTTACTACAGCTTGGCACTGAACATTGACCCTACATGTGTAGGATAGGTGGGAGACTTTGAAACCGCGTCGCCAGATGCGGTGGAGTCAACCTTGAAATACCACCCTTGTATGCTTGATGTTCTAACGTAGGTCCCTTATCGGGATTGCGGACAGTGCCTGGTGGGTAGTTTGACTGGGGCGGTCTCCTCCCAAAGAGTAACGGAGGAGCACGAAGGTGGGCTAAACACGGTTGGACATCGTGTGGTTAGTGCAATGGCATAAGCCCGCTTGACTGCGAGAATGACAATTCGAGCAGGTACGAAAGTAGGTCATAGTGATCCGGTGGTTCTGAATGGAAGGGCCATCGCTCAACGGATAAAAGGTACTCCGGGGATAACAGGCTGATACCGCCCAAGAGTTCATATCGACGGCGGTGTTTGGCACCTCGATGTCGGCTCATCACATCCTGGGGCTGAAGTCGGTCCCAAGGGTATGGCTGTTCGCCATTTAAAGTGGTACGCGAGCTGGGTTTAGAACGTCGTGAGACAGTTCGGTCCCTATCTGCCGTGGGCGTTGGAAGATTGAAGGGGGCTGCTCCTAGTACGAGAGGACCGGAGTGGACGAACCTCTGGTGTTCGGGTTGTCACGCCAGTGGCATTGCCCGGTAGCTAAGTTCGGAATCGATAAGCGCTGAAAGCATCTAAGCGCGAAGCGAGCCCTGAGATGAGTCTTCCCTGGCACTTTAAGTGCCCTAAAGGGTTGTTCAAGACTAGAACGTTGATAGGCAGGGTGTGTAAGTGCTGCGAGGCATTGAGCTAACCTGTACTAATTGCCCGTGAGGCTTAACCATACAACACCCAAGGGGTTTTGATGGACTCGATATATACAGACAAACTTGAATGAGTTTAGAGAACGAAAACAGCTTTCCGAATTATTTTACCTTTAGCTTTTTTAAAAGCTGAAAGTAGAAAAAGAATTTGCTTGGCGACCATAGCGTTGCGGACCCACCTGATTCCATGCCGAACTCAGAAGTGAAACGCAGTAGCGCCGATGGTAGTGTGGGGCTTCCCCATGTGAGAGTAGGACATCGCCAGGCTTTAATTTCGACTTTGTCTATTTAATAGACAAGTCACCATAGAGTTCTAAGTTTCTTAGAGTTTTATGTTGACTTTCAAAGTGGAAGGCGTATTATACGCGTCCTGCTTACGTGCTAAGGCACTGAAAGCAAAGCTCTTTAACAATTTAAACCTATCAATCTGTGTGGGCACTCGTTGATGAATATCAAAACGTTATTGGTTCTTTTTCGAAAGAGCGTAATAACAGTTACTTCGGTAACAAAATTGATTTCAATGAACTGAGTGACCAATACGTTTAACTACTTGTAGTTATTCGGCACAGTCAATTCATTACCATTCTGTTGGAATGGTAATAGCTTTAGAATTACATGTTCATTTTCGAATGAATATTAGTTTTGAAGTCAGTATTCATTGAGCCGCATCTTAGGATGCAAAAAACTTTAATTGAAGAGTTTGATCATGGCTCAGATTGAACGCTGGCGGCAGGCCTAACACATGCAAGTCGAGCGGAAACGAGAAGTAGCTTGCTACTTCGGCGTCGAGCGGCGGACGGGTGAGTAATGCCTAGGAAATTGCCCTGATGTGGGGGATAACCATTGGAAACGATGGCTAATACCGCATAATGCCTTCGGGCCAAAGAGGGGGACCTTCGGGCCTCTCGCGTCAGGATATGCCTAGGTGGGATTAGCTAGTTGGTGAGGTAATGGCTCACCAAGGCGACGATCCCTAGCTGGTCTGAGAGGATGATCAGCCACACTGGAACTGAGACACGGTCCAGACTCCTACGGGAGGCAGCAGTGGGGAATATTGCACAATGGGCGCAAGCCTGATGCAGCCATGCCGCGTGTATGAAGAAGGCCTTCGGGTTGTAAAGTACTTTCAGTCGTGAGGAAGGTGGTGTTGTTAATAGCAGCATCATTTGACGTTAGCGACAGAAGAAGCACCGGCTAACTCCGTGCCAGCAGCCGCGGTAATACGGAGGGTGCGAGCGTTAATCGGAATTACTGGGCGTAAAGCGCATGCAGGTGGTTCGTTAAGTCAGATGTGAAAGCCCGGGGCTCAACCTCGGAACTGCATTTGAAACTGGCGGACTAGAGTACTGTAGAGGGGGGTAGAATTTCAGGTGTAGCGGTGAAATGCGTAGAGATCTGAAGGAATACCAGTGGCGAAGGCGGCCCCCTGGACAGATACTGACACTCAGATGCGAAAGCGTGGGGAGCAAACAGGATTAGATACCCTGGTAGTCCACGCCGTAAACGATGTCTACTTGGAGGTTGTGGCCTTGAGCCGTGGCTTTCGGAGCTAACGCGTTAAGTAGACCGCCTGGGGAGTACGGTCGCAAGATTAAAACTCAAATGAATTGACGGGGGCCCGCACAAGCGGTGGAGCATGTGGTTTAATTCGATGCAACGCGAAGAACCTTACCTACTCTTGACATCCAGAGAAGCCAGCGGAGACGCAGGTGTGCCTTCGGGAACTCTGAGACAGGTGCTGCATGGCTGTCGTCAGCTCGTGTTGTGAAATGTTGGGTTAAGTCCCGCAACGAGCGCAACCCTTATCCTTGTTTGCCAGCGAGTAATGTCGGGAACTCCAGGGAGACTGCCGGTGATAAACCGGAGGAAGGTGGGGACGACGTCAAGTCATCATGGCCCTTACGAGTAGGGCTACACACGTGCTACAATGGCGCATACAGAGGGCAGCAAGCTAGCGATAGTGAGCGAATCCCAAAAAGTGCGTCGTAGTCCGGATTGGAGTCTGCAACTCGACTCCATGAAGTCGGAATCGCTAGTAATCGTAGATCAGAATGCTACGGTGAATACGTTCCCGGGCCTTGTACACACCGCCCGTCACACCATGGGAGTGGGCTGCAAAAGAAGTGGGTAGTTTAACCTTTCGGGGAGGACGCTCACCACTTTGTGGTTCATGACTGGGGTGAAGTCGTAACAAGGTAGCCCTAGGGGAACCTGGGGCTGGATCACCTCCTTATATACGAAGATTTTCACGATGAGTACCCACACAGATTGATTAGGTTTAAAAAGTAAAAGAGACGATATTGGGTCTGTAGCTCAGCTGGTTAGAGCGCTCGCCTGATAAGCGGGAGGTCGGTGGTTCAAGTCCACTCAGACCCACCAATCCTTTTTAGGTTTGGAACAATATCGACAAATACAGATGGGGCTATAGCTCAGCTGGGAGAGCGCCTGCCTTGCACGCAGGAGGTCTGCGGTTCGATCCCGCATAGCTCCACCATCTTTAAGGGTTTTTCCTTAAGAATCTTTAAAAATGGTTTCGAAAGAAATCAAGCTCTTTAACAATTTGGAAAGCTGACTGATTTGATTACTTACGAGTAACTCAAATCAAATTTAAAAGTTCTCAATGTTTATCTTCATTGATAAACACACAAACACATTCAAGTGTCTTGTATTCGGAACAATGTTTACATTGTTCCATTATTGAGTCCGGCAAACAGTCATTGAGAATTAACCCTTCTTAATGACAACCAAAAACCTTGGTTAGTTGCCATACACAAGACCCTTTCGGGTTGTATGGTTAAGTGACTAAGCGTACACGGTGGATGCCTTGGCAGTCAGAGGCGATGAAGGACGTATTAACTTGCGATAAGCCCAGATTAGACAGTAAAAGTCTTTTGAGTCTGGGATTTCCGAATGGGGAAACCCACTAGCATAAGCTAGTATCGTTACGTGAATACATAGCGTAACGAGGCGAACTCGGGGAACTGAAACATCTAAGTACCCGAAGGAAGAGAAATCAACCGAGATTCCGAAAGTAGCGGCGAGCGAAATTGGATTAGCCCTTAAGCTTTTAATGATGCAGGTGAAGACTCTGGAAAGTGTCGCAGCAAAGGGTGATAGCCCCGTAACCGACGCATCATAATCAGTGAAATCGAGTAGGGCGGGACACGTGATATCCTGTCTGAATATGGGGGGACCATCCTCCAAGGCTAAATACTACTGACTGACCGATAGTGAACCAGTACCGTGAGGGAAAGGCGAAAAGAACCCCTGTGAGGGGAGTGAAATAGAACCTGAAACCGTGTACGTACAAGCAGTAGGAGCACCTTCGTGGTGTGACTGCGTACCTTTTGTATAATGGGTCAGCGACTTATATTCAGTGGCAAGGTTAACCGTTTAGGGGAGCCGTAGGGAAACCGAGTCTTAACTGGGCGACACAGTCTCTGGATATAGACCCGAAACCGAGTGATCTAGCCATGGGCAGGTTGAAGGTTGAGTAACATCAACTGGAGGACCGAACCGACTAATGTTGAAAAATTAGCGGATGACTTGTGGCTAGGGGTGAAAGGCCAATCAAACTCGGAGATAGCTGGTTCTCCCCGAAATCTATTTAGGTAGAGCCTCGGACGAATACTACTGGGGGTAGAGCACTGTTAAGGCTAGGGGGTCATCCCGACTTACCAACCCTTTGCAAACTCCGAATACCAGTAAGTACTATCCGGGAGACACACGGCGGGTGCTAACGTCCGTCGTGAAGAGGGAAACAACCCAGACCGCCAGCTAAGGTCCCAAATTATTACTAAGTGGGAAACGATGTGGGAAGGCTCAGACAGCCAGGATGTTGGCTTAGAAGCAGCCATCATTTAAAGAAAGCGTAATAGCTCACTGGTCGAGTCGGCCTGCGCGGAAGATGTAACGGGGCTAAGTAATAAACCGAAGCTGCGGCTGCACACTTAGGTGTGTGGGGTAGGGGAGCGTTCTGTAAGCGGTTGAAGGTGGTTCGTAAGGGCTGCTGGACGTATCAGAAGTGCGAATGCTGACATGAGTAACGATAATGGGAGTGAAAAACTCCCACGCCGGAAGACCAAGGGTTCCTGTCCAACGTTAATCGGGGCAGGGTAAGTCGACCCCTAAGGCGAGGCTGAAAAGCGTAGTCGATGGGAAACGGGTTAATATTCCCGTACTTCTTATAATTGCGATGGGGGGACGGAGAAGGCTAGGTGGGCCTGGCGACGGTTGTCCAGGTTCAAGTGCGTAGGCTAAGAGTTTAGGTAAATCCGGACTCTTGTTAGGCTGAGACACGATGTCGAGCACCTACGGGTGTGAAGTCATTGATGCCATACTTCCAGGAAAAGCCTCTAAGCTTCAGATTATAAGAAATCGTACCCCAAACCGACACAGGTGGTCGGGTAGAGAATACCAAGGCGCTTGAGAGAACTCGGGTGAAGGAACTAGGCAAAATGGTACCGTAACTTCGGGAGAAGGTACGCTCTTGGCGGTGAAGTCCCTTGCGGATGGAGCTACTAGGAGTCGCAGATACCAGGTGGCTGCAACTGTTTATTAAAAACACAGCACTGTGCAAAATCGTAAGATGACGTATACGGTGTGACGCCTGCCCGGTGCCGGAAGGTTAATTGATGGGGTTAGACTTCGGTCGAAGCTCTTGATCGAAGCCCCGGTAAACGGCGGCCGTAACTATAACGGTCCTAAGGTAGCGAAATTCCTTGTCGGGTAAGTTCCGACCTGCACGAATGGCGTAATGATGGCCACGCTGTCTCCACCCGAGACTCAGTGAAATTGAAATCGCTGTGAAGATGCAGTGTACCCGCGGCTAGACGGAAAGACCCCGTGAACCTTTACTACAGCTTGGCACTGAACATTGACCCTACATGTGTAGGATAGGTGGGAGACTTTGAAACCGCGTCGCCAGATGCGGTGGAGTCAACCTTGAAATACCACCCTTGTATGCTTGATGTTCTAACGTAGGTCCCTTATCGGGATTGCGGACAGTGCCTGGTGGGTAGTTTGACTGGGGCGGTCTCCTCCCAAAGAGTAACGGAGGAGCACGAAGGTGGGCTAAACACGGTTGGACATCGTGTGGTTAGTGCAATGGCATAAGCCCGCTTGACTGCGAGAATGACAATTCGAGCAGGTACGAAAGTAGGTCATAGTGATCCGGTGGTTCTGAATGGAAGGGCCATCGCTCAACGGATAAAAGGTACTCCGGGGATAACAGGCTGATACCGCCCAAGAGTTCATATCGACGGCGGTGTTTGGCACCTCGATGTCGGCTCATCACATCCTGGGGCTGAAGTCGGTCCCAAGGGTATGGCTGTTCGCCATTTAAAGTGGTACGCGAGCTGGGTTTAGAACGTCGTGAGACAGTTCGGTCCCTATCTGCCGTGGGCGTTGGAAGATTGAAGGGGGCTGCTCCTAGTACGAGAGGACCGGAGTGGACGAACCTCTGGTGTTCGGGTTGTCACGCCAGTGGCATTGCCCGGTAGCTAAGTTCGGAATCGATAAGCGCTGAAAGCATCTAAGCGCGAAGCGAGCCCTGAGATGAGTCTTCCCTGGCACTTTAAGTGCCCTAAAGGGTTGTTCAAGACTAGAACGTTGATAGGCAGGGTGTGTAAGTGCTGCGAGGCATTGAGCTAACCTGTACTAATTGCCCGTGAGGCTTAACCATACAACACCCAAGGGGTTTTGATGGACTCGATATATACAGACAAACTTGAATGAGTTTAGAGAACGAAAACAGCTTTCCAGATTACTTTTCTGAAAGAAAATCAGAGAAGAAAGAATTTGCTTGGCGACCATAGCGTTGCGGACCCACCTGACTCCATGCCGAACTCAGAAGTGAAACGCAGTAGCGCCGATGGTAGTGTGGGGCTTCCCCATGTGAGAGTAGGACATCGCCAGGCTCCTATTTATTTTTACTTTTTAATAAAAGTAAAATCAAAAATAGCTTTATGCTGAATAGACACTGCGGAGTGGTAGTTCAGTTGGTTAGAATACCGGCCTGTCACGCCGGGGGTCGCGGGTTCGAGTCCCGTCCACTCCGCCACTTATTTTAAAAGCCCTAATCGAAAGATTAGGGCTTTTTACGTTTGTCATTTGGGAAAATAATACCAATTCGGTTAATTAAGTGGTCAGATTTAACCAATCTCTAAAGCAGAGTGAGATGACTCTGCTTTTATCTTCACAAAAACGATGCCACGCTCCACATAATGTCTCTACGATATCGTCATAGTTTTCGAAGCACCTATTTGCTACTTCATTTTGACGGAGCCAACTCCATACCTGTTCTATAGGGTTAAGCTCGGGAGAATAAGGTGGGATATGGATGACGGTGAGGCTCTCAAATTCATCTGCAAGATAGCTCTGATGCCAACTCGCTTGATCCATGATAACAACGGCAGGCTTGGCAACCCGTGTGGCTTGAGCAATCAATCTGAGTTGCTCTTTCATTGCTTCCATATTGCTCAGGGGAACCACTATAGCTTCAGCACATACAGCTCCGAAAAGGTATGCATACTCAAATTGCTGCTGTTGTACTACTCTGGGGCTGCCCATATTCGCGTTGTTGTATTACGTTGACCAAATCTAGCCTCGTCTTGAAACCATATTTGAACATCTTTTAAGGGGACATGACCAGGTCGTTTCGATTGGTTTTTTTTTAAAGCTGCTTGGGCTTCAACTGACTGCTTAGAATGTTTAGAACGAGTAATGATCCAACTCAGACCTATGTCATGTAATAACTGATAGAGCGCCGACTTTTTATATGATGTATCGAAATGGCTTTCTATATAAAGCCCAATGTCTCTCACTTGAAAGCGGTCGCCACTTTCATTAGCTGCGTGCTCGATAACATATGCTTTGACCCATTTATTGACGCTTACTCTGCTAACTTTAAGATACTTAGCTATTTAGTGCGATTTTTATCGTCAACAAAGTGAGAAACGGCTAAATAACGCATTCTAAGTGGAATTAATCAAACTCGGAAAGTCATGCTTCATAAGGACTCCTTTTAAGAGTCTTTATTAGATCATAAAATTAACGGAATTAGTATTATTATGCCTATCCATTACTATTCAACCCTTAGTTAACTCTAACTAGATCATATTGGTAATAAGTTAATTAATAGTCTTGGCATAAAAAAGCACCAAACTTGTAAGTTTAGTGCTTCTGTTTACCATGGATATTTCGTCTAGAGGATTTGTTTTAAAACTCGATCTGCTTTTACCCGAGTGACTTTTTTAATTAGTTTCTGCACTGTATCTGGATAACGCTCAACTTTGTCTAGCTGACGATAAGTACAAATTAACTGGGTATGCTGCAAAATATTGTCAACTTCAGAGGAAAACTTGGCAACTAGGTGCTGATGGTGATCTTGAATTAAAATGCCATTTTCTAAATCTAGCTTCCAAGCTCGTGGGTTTAAATTATTCCCTGTGAGTAGCATGTAGCGTTTATCTATCCACAAACCTTTAAGGTGGAAACTGTTCTCTTCATGTTTCCATAAATGTATGGATAGATTACGACTGGCAATGTGAGCTTCATTGGCTTTGGCAAAACTACGAAGATTTACTTCATACAGATAAGGCAATCCGCCAATTGTCTTAAAATCTTCCTCAGGAGAAATAAAGAAATCATTAGCTGTTTTATCTCCTACAACTATGGTGACTTTTACACCACGTTTTAGGGCCTTTTTCACTTCTTTTCCGATGCTTTTAGGGAAATTGAAGTATGGAGTACAGATGAATACTTCTTCTTTAGCTTCCGCTATTAAATGATTTATTGTCTGGTTTAACTTATTGCGTCTTTTTCCAACGCCAACAAGAGGTGTTACTGCAATTTCATTTTCACCAGTAGGTTGATGCGCAAATTGATACTCAGAGTTTGCTAGTGACGCTCTAAGTTGGCGGATATCAGCCTTAATCTCTTTGGTACTTGGTTTATCTCGATCGGTTAAATCATTAACTGCAGAGTTTGCGATCATTTCAGATTGCACGAACTCTACCATACTGTTTGCTAGATCTTTATTCTCAAAGGTATGGTAACGATCGAATCGATAGCGTTCTTGGTAATTTAAATAAATATTATTAAGGCTAGCACCGCTGTATATAACAGTGTTATCGATAATAAAGCCTTTTAAATGTAAAACACCAAAGACTTCTCTACCTCGAACAGGGACACCGTAAACCGGTACTTTGTGTTCGTATTTTTCGCTGAAAGATTTGTACATTGCCGCATTGCCATCAGAAGAATCCGCGCCAATAAGACCACGTTGCGCTCGGTGCCAGTCAACACAAACATTGATATCCAAACCAGGGTTTTGCTGTTTGGCTTCGTACAGTGCAGTCAGAATTTCTCTACCAGCTTCATCATCCTCTAAATACAATGCAATAAGGTAGATACGACTTTTTGCCGTCTTAATTGCATCTAATAAACGAATTCTAAAGTCTCTAGCGGATAGAATTACTTCAAACTTGTTAGGGTCTTGCGCGATAGTTGGCAAGTGTTCGAATGGATTTCTATTAGCGATCATCTTGAATTTTTTACCTTAGAGATATGCAAAATTGCGAACCTTCAATTTTACCAAAAACTACTAGCATATGACTAGTAAAGCGGGTTGTATCTTTATTTTTATCCTACAAATTGCATTGGAATGAGATCTTTCCCACTGTTTACATATCGGAGAAAGAGGCATTTTACCGAGTTTGGCATGTCATCAACTTCTACCCGAATAAAACAATGCTTTTGGTAAAAGAGTTCAAGGTGGCTGTATGCGAAACAATAATCAGTTCGTGTGAGAATATTTGACTTGCAATGCGCCATCAACTTATTCGCTAGACCCATTCCTCTTTTTTCTGGAATCGTGAGCATGCCAGTTAGCAGCCGGAAATCTTCGATCTCTCTAAATCTCACGACACCACTAAGTTGGTTTGATTCTGAAATGGTGACGATAAGTTCACTTTTCTTTGCTTTAGCTGAAGGGTAGTGATCCTTATACAATTTTTTGATCAGTGGAATTTTGATTGGGTCGAGCTGTTCTATCTTTACTTCTGACATTCAGTCACTGCGCTATTGGTTGGAGTCATGTAGAATTGAATGAGTGTAAGTTAACTCATAAAGACCATGCAATCATATCCTGACGTAAATTTAGATAAATATCATACATTCGGCATTAAGCAGAAAGCTCGTTTTCTTGTAGAAGTGACGTCAATAGAACAATTAATTGACGTTTTTCAAGATCCTGAATGGGAGGCTTTACCTAAGCTTGTTTTAGGTAAAGGGAGTAATGTTCTTTTTACCGATTATTTTGATGGTGTAGTGATCGTAAATCGAATTTTGGGGCGAGATATTAGTCGTGATGAAGATGATCTTTACTTACACGTTGGTGCAGGGGAAGACTGGCCAACACTGGTAAAATGGACAATCGAGCAATCTATTGGTGGTCTGGAGAACTTAGCATTAATACCAGGGTGTGCGGGATCTGCGCCTGTTCAAAATATAGGCGCTTATGGTATTGAGCTAAAAGATGTCTGTACGTATGTTGATGTTCTTTGCCTTGATACATTTAAGATCAAACGCCTAACAAACGAAGAATGTAAGTTTGGCTATCGTGAGTCTATTTTCAAACATGAATTATACCAAAAGGCTGTTGTCGTCGCGCTAGGTATTTGTCTATCGAAACGATGGGTGCCAAATAATCAATATGGCCCACTTCAAAAGATATCGGTAGACGAATTATCACCTAAAGCTATTTTCGATGAAGTATGTCGAGTGCGTATGGAAAAGTTACCGGACCCTGCGCTGCAAGGTAATGCTGGAAGCTTTTTTAAGAACCCGGTCATTAGCCGTGAAAAATACGAAGGCTTGTTAAGTCAATTTCCTTCGTTAGTGGCTTATCCGTTCGATAATCAATTTAAAGTTGCGGCAGGGTGGCTTATTGATCAATGTGCGTTCAAAGGTGTTGTATGCGGTGGTGCTCAAGTCCATCCTAAACAAGCCCTGGTTTTAGTTAACTCTGATAATGCAAGTGCTGATGATATTATAAAGCTTGCAGCGAACATTTATCAAACAGTCAAGGATACGTTTGGTATAGAGTTGGAACATGAAGTTCGTTTCATTGGTCGGCAGAGAGAAGTGACACTAACTGAAATCGCGAGTATTAATGCATGAAAGAGCACCAAGTTAAATTATCAATATTGAACTCACTTGCTGATGGAAAATTTTATTCAGGTGAAACACTTGGTGAGCTTTTGGGTATTTCGCGCGCAGCGATTAGTAAACATATCAATGGGATCCAGGAGTGGGGGCTTGATATATATCGTGTTCAAGGAAAAGGTTACTGTCTATCTAAGCCGCTAAACCTACTAAATCGAGAGCTATTATCGGAAGGGTTAATTCAGCCTTTTGAGTTGGTACCTATCATCGACTCAACAAATCAGTACTTATTAAATCAAGTTGGAAGCATTGATTCAGGGACAGTTTGTCTTGCAGAGTATCAATCGCAAGGGCGTGGCCGAAGAGGACGGCAATGGATATCACCTTTCGGTAGTAACCTTTATTTATCAATGTACTGGCGTCTTGATGCAGGTATGGCAGCTGCAATGGGGCTGAGCCTTGTTATTGGTATCGCAGCGGTTGAAGCTCTTGAACAGTTAGGTTTCGAAGGGATTAAATTAAAATGGCCAAATGACCTGTATTACCAAGATAAAAAACTTGGTGGAATATTAGTAGAAATGTCAGGGCAGGCAGGCGGAGCGGCGCATATAGTGCTAGGGATGGGGCTTAATATCTCAATGCGACCTGATATCGATGGTATTGATCAACCTTGGACATCTCTAGATGAACTCGCAGAGTCTCAGTTAGTTGATCGAAATATACTTGCATCCACTCTGATTGATTCTTGGACAAGCGCACTAAACGAATACGAACAGTTTGGGATGAAGGGATTTGTAGAACGATGGAATCGACTAGATAACTTTGTTGGAAGAAGCGTTCGCTTGCTTATTGGACCAAGGGAAGTGACAGGTGTTGTAAAAGGAATCGATGACCGTGGCGCAGTGTTACTTGAGACAGATAATGGAATAGAACCCTATATCGGTGGTGAAATATCGTTAAGAAAGCACGAGATATAAGGTTTAACTGATTATTGTCTGCAAGCTCTATTTACGTAATAAAACTTGCTCTACCGTATGGTTTTTTCCTTTACGCAAAATAAGGTGGGCTCTCTCTCTTGTGGGTTGAATATTTTCTGAAAGGTTTTTACCGTTAATGGATTGCCAAATGTTTCGGGCTTTCAATTCCGCATCTTGTTTAGTGAGTTGAGTGTAATGACTAAAATAAGATCCTGGTTTCGCAAATGCACCGTCTCTGAATTTCATAAATCGCTCGATGTACCACTGTTCAATCAGAGTGCTATCAGCATCGACATAAAGAGAGAAATCCAAAAAATCTGATATAAACACGTGATTGGCAGATTGGTTCTGTTCCGGCCCCCCTTGCAACACATTTAACCCTTCAATAATTAACACATCGGGTAAATCAACATTTTTCACTTCTGGTGTGATGTCATAAGTTAAATGTGAGTAGATCGGCGCTTGCACATTGCGTTTACAAGCCTTCACATCAGAGACAAATTGGATAAGGCGCTTAGTATTATAAGATTCTGGAAATCCTTTTTTGCTCATCAAATTGCGTTGCTCAAGCACCTTGTTTGAATACAGAAATCCATCCGTTGTGATGAGTTCAACTTTTGGGTGGTTTTCCCAGCGAGACAAAAGAGCGCACAATAGTCGAGCGGTTGTACTTTTGCCTACCGCAACACTGCCAGCAATGCCAATGACAAATGGTGGTGCGTGCCCTGTATTGCCGAGAAACTGGTCTAGTACTGAATTACGATTCTGACGAGCGGCAACGTATAGATTGAGTAGCCTTGATAGTGGAAGATAGATATCAACGGCTTCTTTCATGGTTAAGTTTTCATTGATACCTTGTAGCTCGGCTAAGTCATCCTCTGAAAGTGTCATTGGTACTGAGTTTCTTAACTCCGTCCATTGGCAACGGTCAAAAGACATAAATGGGCTCATATCAACTCTTTAGATAAATGAAAACGTAGAGAATGGAAAATACATCAAGAAGAGCAGAATGAAAATAATAATGCGCCTAGAATTTCTATGAAACGCTTGAATTGGTAAAAAATAAGCCGTATCAGAAGAAACTCGGAAAAAATATTATTTTTTTTCGCTTTAGCTATTGCAAGGTGGAAAATCATTCAATAGAATGCGCCCCACTTGTGCCGACTTAGCTCAGTAGGTAGAGCAACTGACTTGTAATCAGTAGGTCACCAGTTCGACTCCGGTAGTCGGCACCACTTTTTCCTTTATTGAGAAAAAGCTAAAAAATTTGGAGGGGTTCCCGAGTGGCCAAAGGGATCAGACTGTAAATCTGACGGCACTGCCTTCGATGGTTCGAATCCGTCCCCCTCCACCATATTCTAAAGGTAAAATAGCTCCAAAGAGTTGCGTATCGCGTGCATCGTATAATGGCTATTACCTCAGCCTTCCAAGCTGATGATGCGGGTTCGATTCCCGCTGCACGCTCCAATTCTAACGCGCTGGTTTGCTTAGTTGTTTATTTGTCCTTTTCAATAATGGCAAATAAACCTCAATACTGAGTCATTAATATCAGCGCGCTTTTAGCAAACTTTTCCTTTTGATATATACTTAATTGCCATATTTTTTGGTTACGTGGTCGTCAAAGCCACTTATATCCGTACCTAGAGGGACTATTCATGTCTAAAGAAAAATTTGAACGTACGAAACCGCACGTAAACGTTGGTACTATCGGCCACGTTGACCACGGTAAAACAACTCTAACTGCTGCTATCTGTACTACACTTTCAAAAGTGTACGGTGGTGAAGCTAAAGACTTCGCATCTATCGATAACGCTCCAGAAGAGCGTGAGCGCGGTATCACAATCGCAACTTCTCACGTTGAGTACGATACTCCAGAACGTCACTACGCACACGTAGATTGCCCAGGACACGCGGATTATGTTAAAAACATGATCACTGGTGCTGCGCAAATGGACGGTGGTATCCTAGTTGTTGCTGCGACAGATGGCCCTATGCCACAAACTCGTGAGCACATCCTACTTGGTCGTCAAGTTGGTATTCCTTACATCATCGTATTCATGAACAAATGTGACATGGTTGATGATGAAGAGCTTCTTGAGCTAGTAGAAATGGAAGTTCGTGAACTTCTTTCTGAATACGAATACCCTGGTGATGATCTTCCAGTAATTCAAGGTTCTGCTCTTGGCGCTCTAAACGGCGAAAAACAGTGGGAAGATAAAATCGTTGAGCTTGCAGAAGCTCTAGATTCTTACATTCCTCTTCCAGAGCGTGCTGTAGACCTTCCGTTCCTACTTCCTATTGAAGATGTATTCTCAATTCAAGGTCGTGGTACTGTTGTAACTGGTCGTATCGAGCGCGGTATCCTACGCGTAGGTGACGAAGTAGAAATCGTTGGTATCAAAGAAACTACAGTAACTACATGTACTGGTGTTGAAATGTTCCGTAAACTGCTTGACGAAGGTCGTGCAGGTGAGAACGTTGGTGCACTTCTACGTGGTACTAAGCGTGATGACGTTGAACGTGGCCAAGTACTTGCTGCTAAAGGTTCTATCAACCCACATACTAAGTTTGAGTCTGAAGTATACGTACTTTCTAAAGACGAAGGCGGCCGTCACACTCCTTTCTTCAAAGGTTACCGTCCACAGTTCTACTTCCGTACAACTGACGTAACAGGCGATATCACACTTCCAGAAGGTGTTGAAATGGTAATGCCTGGTGACAACGTTCAAATGACGGTTGAGCTAATCGCTCCAATCGCAATGGACGACGGTCTACGCTTCGCAATCCGTGAAGGTGGCCGTACAGTTGGTGCTGGTGTTGTTGCTAAAATCTTTGCTTAAGATTTGACTAACTACTAGTAAAAAGGGCATCATTTGATGCCCTTTTTTCTGTGTTAACCTTTAAGGTTATATAAAAGAGTAGATTTGATGGTTTTTTCATCAGTTTTTACTTTAAAAGCATAGAAAAAAGGTTAAGTTTATCTTAATCGATAAATAAAGTAGCGGCTCTGTGAATGTTTTGGAGTAGTTACAAGGAAATAGCCCTGCAACAGCGGGGTATTGTCGTCTATATTTATGACTTATCACAGGTTGGTTTTATGAAAGCAAATGCTGAAACTCCTGATAGCTCAAGTGCAGCAGATACTTTTAAGTGGTTTATCGCTTTTGCTCTGTTAGCCGCCGCTGTTGTGGGTAATTACCTGTATGGTGAATTATCGGTAGTAATTCGCGTTGCAGGTGTCGTTGTTCTTATCGCAGGTGCATTAGGCACTGCGGCAACAACAACTAAAGGTAAAGCTGCGATCTCTTTTGCTCAAGAATCTCGAGTAGAAGTTCGCAAAGTTGTTTGGCCTACTCGCCAAGAAACTATGCAAACTACGTTGATCGTATTAGCTGTATGTATTGTAATGGCATTAGTGCTATGGGGCATTGACGGCATTATGGTTCGTCTTGTTGCATTCGCAACTGGTGTGTGAGGATTCTAATTCATGAGTGAAGCTCCAAAAAAACGTTGGTATGTAGTTCAAGCCTTTTCTGGTTATGAAGGTCGTGTATCTCAATCGTTACGCGAACATATTAAAATGCATGACATGGAAGAATTCTTTGGTGACGTACTTGTACCGACTGAAGAAGTGGTAGAAATGCGTGCAGGACAACGTCGTAAAAGCGAACGTAAGTTCTTCCCTGGTTACGTACTTGTGCAAATGATCATGAATGATGAATCATGGCACTTAGTTCGTAGCATTCCACGTGTTATGGGCTTCATTGGTGGTACCTCTGATCGTCCGGCACCAATCACCGACAAAGAAGCTGATGCTATCTTGAATCGTTTAGAGAAAGCGAGCGAAGCTCCACGTCCTAAAACGATGTTTGAAGCTGGTGAAGTGGTTCGAGTTAATGATGGTCCATTTGCAGATTTCAACGGTACAGTTGAATCAGTAGATTACGAGAAAAGCCGCATTAAAGTGTCAGTATCGATCTTTGGTCGTGCTACGCCTGTTGAACTTGAATTCGGTCAAGTGGAAAAACTTGATTAAAAACTGGTCTTTTAGACTTGTTATAGGCGTGAAATGTGATTATAATTTCGCGCCTTTTTACGCTATTGCGGAAAAGAATTTTACAAACGGGGAGCTCACCAATAGGTTGGCGTTAGTACCCAAAATTTAGGAAATATCATGGCTAAGAAAGTTGAAGCTTATATCAAACTGCAAGTAGCAGCTGGTATGGCAAACCCAAGTCCACCGGTTGGTCCTGCTCTAGGTCAACACGGCGTTAACATCATGGAATTCTGTAAAGCGTTCAACGCAAAAACAGAATCAGTAGAGAAAGGTCTACCGACTCCAGTTGTTATCACAGTATACAGCGATCGTTCTTTCACGTTCGTAACTAAGACTCCACCTGCTGCAGTTCTTCTTCTGAAAGCTGCTGGCATTAAGTCTGGTTCTGGTCGTCCGAACACTGAGAAAGTTGGTACTGTTACTGACGCTCAAGTTCAAGAGATCGCAGAAACTAAAGCTGCAGACATGACTGGCGCAGACATCGAAGCGATGAAGCGTTCTATCGCAGGTACTGCTCGTTCAATGGGCCTAGTGGTAGAGGGTTAATAAAATGACAAAACTTACTAAGCGTATGCGCGTTATCCGCGACAAAGTTGAAGTGACTAAAGAATACGAAATCAACGAAGCAGTAGCTCTTCTTAAAGAACTAGCAACAGCTAAATTCGTAGAAAGCGTTGATGTAGCAGTTAATCTTGGTATTGACGCTCGTAAATCTGACCAAAACGTTCGTGGCGCAACTGTGCTACCACACGGTACTGGTCGTGATATCCGCGTTGCTGTGTTCACTCAAGGTGCAAACGCAGAAGCAGCTAAAGCAGCTGGCGCAGACATCGTAGGCATGGAAGACCTTGCTGAGCAAGTTAAGAAAGGCGAAATGAACTTCGACGTAGTTGTTGCATCTCCAGATGCAATGCGTGTTGTTGGTCAACTAGGTACAATCCTAGGTCCTCGCGGTCTTATGCCAAACCCTAAAGTTGGTACTGTAACTCCTAACGTTGCTGAAGCAGTTAAAAATGCTAAAGCTGGTCAGGTTCGTTACCGTAACGACAAAAACGGTATCATCCATACTACTATCGGCAAAGCATCTTTCGAAGCTTCACAGCTTCAAGAAAACCTAGAAGCTCTTCTAGTTGCTCTTAAGAAAGCTAAGCCTTCTTCAGCGAAAGGTACTTTCCTGAAGAAAGTAAGCATCTCTACTACTATGGGTGCTGGTGTTACTGTTGATCAAGCAAGCTTGAACACTACAGTAAACTAATTTGCATAGGCGATGAGTTAGTGTATAATTCGTCGCCTAATAAATTGTGGTTGGGTGAATTTTGAAGCAATTCAATTCTCATCTATCTCCAAGACCGTAGGCGCTGTTATTTATCGAATGATATTTGATGGCTTAATGCAACCTACGTAGGCGATTTAGGATTGTAGGTCATTTTTTGGCGTTCATGAATATATCGTAAACGCTCTCTACATAACGTAGTGAGTGCTGTAATCACAACCAGAGGTTAATCCAAATGGCTTTAAATCTTCAAGACAAAAAAGCAATTGTTGCTGAAGTCAACGAAGCAGCCAGTGGTGCACTTTCTGCAGTTGTAGCTGACTCTCGTGGCGTTACTGTTGGCGCGATGACTTCTCTACGTAAACAAGCGCGTGAAGCGGGTGTTTACATGAGAGTTGTTCGTAACACACTAGCACGTCGTGCAGTAGAAGGTACTGAGTATGAGTGTCTACAAGACACATTTACTGGTCCATCTCTACTTGCATTCTCTAACGAGCACCCAGGTGCTGCAGCACGTCTTTTTAAAGACTTTGCTAAAGAGAATAAAGACTTCGAGATCAAAGCTGCTGCATTTGAAGGCGCAGTTACTGATGCTGATGTACTAGCGACACTACCAACTTACGACGAAGCAATCGCACGCCTAATGATGTGCATGAAAGAAGCTTCTGCTGGTAAACTGGTACGTACTATCGCTGCTGTTCGTGACCAAAAAGAAGAAGTTGCGGCATAAGCCCTGCTTTAAATTGGTTACTATTTAAACTTATTGTTGACTTAAAAGAGAATTGTTATGTCTATTACTAACGAGCAAATCCTAGACGCAGTTGCAGAAATGTCTGTAATGCAAGTTGTTGAGCTTATCGAAGCTATGGAAGAGAAATTCGGTGTAACTGCTGCTGCTGCAGTTGTTGCTGGTGGCGCTGCTGCAGAATCTGCAGAAGAGCAAACTGAATTCGACGTAGTTCTAACTGCAGTTGGCGGAAACAAAGTTTCTGTAATCAAAGCTGTACGCGGCGCAACAGGTCTTGGCCTGAAAGAAGCTAAAGGTCTAGTTGACTCAGCTCCTGCATCTCTAAAAGAAGGCGTTGAAAAAGCTGAAGCTGAAGCGCTTAAAGCGACTTTAGAAGAAGCTGGTGCAACTGTTGAAATCAAGTAATTATTACTTGATTTCTTAGCCTAACGGCTAATGGCTGGTGGTTTATTAACCACCGGCCTTTTTGCGCTGTAGGGTATAGGTGAATTTTCCGCTGTTTTTGCACCTTTATCTGAGCAAAAGTATTTCGCATAAACTTTGTCGAAATACCACTACTGGAAAACAGTTGTTAGTCACTACCCCCCTCCTTAGCAAAAGATTAAGGAGCAGAGATTGGGTAGTTTGGGTCACTTATCAGCGAGCTGAGGAACCCCATGGTTTACTCTTATACCGAGAAAAAGCGCATCCGTAAGGATTTTGGTACTCGTCCACAAGTTTTGGACATTCCATACCTGCTATCGATCCAGCTTGATTCTTTCGATAAATTTATTGAACAGGATCCAGAAGGACAATACGGTCTTGAGGCTGCTTTTCGTTCTGTATTTCCAATTCAGAGCTATAACGGCAATTCCGAGCTGCAATACGTTAGCTATCGTCTTGGTGAGCCAGTTTTTGATGTTAAAGAATGTCAAATCCGTGGTGTAACTTATTCAAAACCACTACGCGTAAAATTACGTTTAGTTATTTTTGATCGAGATGCACCGGCAGGTACCGTAAAAGACATTAAAGAACAAGAAGTCTACATGGGCGAAATTCCGCTTATGACAGACAATGGTACCTTCGTAATTAATGGTACCGAGAGGGTTATCGTATCCCAGCTGCACCGAAGCCCAGGCGTGTTCTTCGACAGCGATAAGGGTAAGACCCACTCTTCTGGTAAAGTTCTATATAACGCACGTGTAATCCCTTACCGTGGCTCATGGTTAGACTTTGAGTTCGATCCTAAGGATAACTTATACGTACGTATTGACCGTCGCCGTAAATTACCTGCGTCGATCATTCTTCGTGCACTTGGTAAAACGACAGAAGAGATCCTAGATCTGTTCTTCGACAAAGTGAACTTCGAAGTTAAAGATCAAACGCTACTTATGGAACTTGTTCCAGAGCGTTTACGTGGTGAAACTGCATCATTTGACATTGAAGCAAATGGTAAAGTTTATGTAGAAACTGGCCGTCGCGTAACTGCGCGTCATATCCGTCAACTTGAAAAAGATGGCGTTGATTTCATCGAAGTACCTGTTGAGTACATCGTTGGCAAAGTTGCGGCTAAAGACTACATTGATGAAGCGACTGGCGAAGTTATTGTTGGTGCAAACCAAGAAATCAGCTTAGAAGCTCTTGCTAACTTGTCACAGGCAAGTCATAAGCAACTAGAAGTATTATTTACTAACGACCTAGACAATGGTTCGTTCATGTCTGACACATTGCGTGTTGACAGCACAGTAGATCGTATTTCAGCTCTAGTTGAAATCTACCGCATGATGCGTCCTGGCGAGCCACCAACGAAAGAAGCAGCTGAATCTTTGTTTGAAAGCTTATTCTTCTCAGAAGAACGTTATGACTTATCGACTGTTGGTCGTATGAAGTTTAACAGTTCAATTGAGCGTGAAGATGCTGGTGAGCAAGGTACGCTAGACGAAACTGACATCATCGCAGTAATGCGTAAACTGATCGGCATTCGTAACGGTAAAGGCGAAGTGGACGATATCGACCACCTTGGCAACCGTCGTATCCGTTCTGTTGGTGAGATGGCAGAAAACCAATTCCGTGTTGGTTTAGTTCGTGTAGAACGTGCAGTTAAAGAGCGTTTGAGCCTTGGTGACCTTGATGCAATCATGCCTCAAGACCTGATCAATGCTAAGCCTATTTCTGCCGCTGTTAAAGAATTCTTTGGCTCTTCACAGCTTTCACAGTTTATGGACCAAAACAACCCATTGTCAGAAGTAACGCATAAGCGTCGTATTTCTGCTTTAGGTCCTGGTGGTCTTACTCGTGAACGCGCAGGCTTTGAAGTACGTGATGTACACGTAACTCACTACGGTCGTCTATGTCCGATCGAAACGCCTGAAGGTCCAAACATCGGTTTGATTAACTCACTTTCAGCATTTGCACGTTGTAACGATTTCGGTTTCTTAGAAACGCCTTATCGTCGTGTTGTTGATGGTGTAGTTACTGACGAAGTTGATTACCTGTCTGCTATTCAAGAAGGCCAGTTTGTTATCGCTCAGGCGAACGCTGCTCTTACTGAATCTGGATCTTTTGCTGATGAGTTGATTACTGCTCGTCAAAAAGGTGAATCAGGTCTTCACCCTCGCGACCATGTAAACTACATGGACGTTGCAACAAACCAAGTAGTATCTATCGCTGCTTCGCTTATCCCGTTCCTAGAACACGATGATGCGAACCGTGCATTGATGGGTGCGAACATGCAACGTCAAGCTGTACCAACACTAAAAGCTGATAAGCCGTTAGTAGGTACAGGTATCGAACGTAACGTAGCGGTTGACTCAGGTGTAACTGCAGTCGCTAAACGTGGCGGTATGATTCAGTCTGTTGACGCGTCTCGTATCGTAGTTAAGGTTAATGAAGACGAGTTAGTACCTGGCGAAGCGGGTATCGACATCTACAATCTAACTAAGTACACACGTTCGAACCAAAATACATGTATTAACCAACGCCCAACCGTGCTACCTGGTGAACCAGTATCTCGCGGTGATGTAATTGCTGATGGTCCTTCAACAGACCTTGGTGAGCTAGCGCTTGGTCAAAACATGCGTATCGCATTTATGCCTTGGAATGGTTACAACTTCGAAGACTCGATCTTAGTATCTGAGCGCGTAGTTCAAGAAGACCGTTTCACGACAATTCACATTCAAGAACTATCTTGTGTGGCTCGTGATACTAAGCTGGGTTCTGAAGAGATCACTGCTGATATTCCAAACGTAGGTGAATCTGCTCTGTCTAAACTAGACGAGTCAGGTATCGTTTACATTGGTGCTGAAGTTAAGGGTGGCGACATCCTAGTTGGTAAAGTAACCCCTAAAGGTGAAACACAACTGACTCCTGAAGAGAAGCTACTACGTGCTATCTTCGGTGAGAAAGCATCAGATGTTAAAGATACATCACTACGTGTACCTAACTCTATCTCAGGTACGATCATTGATGTTCAAGTTTTCACTCGCGATGGCGTAGAGAAAGACAAGCGTGCGCTTGAAATTGAACAAATGCAGCTGAAAGATGCTAAGAAAGACTTAACTGAAGAATTCCAGATTCTTGAAGGTGGTCTACTAGCTCGTGTTCGTACTGCACTACTCAATGGTGGTTACTCTGAAGCTAAGCTTGATGCGATTGATCGTAAGAAGTGGCTAGAACTAACGTTAGATGACGAAGCACAACAATCACAGCTTGAGCAACTTGCTGAGCAGTGGGATGAGCTTAAAGCAGACTTCGATAAGAAGTTTGAGACTAAACGTCGTAAAATCACTCAAGGTGATGATCTAGCGCCTGGCGTTCTTAAGATTGTTAAAGTTTACCTAGCGGTGAAACGTCGTATCCAGCCTGGTGATAAGATGGCGGGTCGTCATGGTAACAAAGGTGTAATCTCTAAGATTAACCCTGTTGAAGACATGCCATACGATGAGAAAGGTCAACCTGTAGACATCGTGTTGAACCCACTGGGTGTACCATCACGTATGAACATCGGTCAGATCCTAGAAGTACACTTAGGTTTGGCTGCGAAAGGTATCGGTGACAAGATCAACCAAATGCTGAAGGAACAACAAGAACTGCATAAGTTCCGTAACTTCCTACAGACGGTTTATGATCTCGGTAACACTCGTCAGAAAGTTGATATTGCTGAACTGTCTGATGATCAAGTGCGTACCTTGGTTCAGAACCTACGTGGTGGTCTACCAATCGCTACGCCTGTGTTCGACGGTGCTTCTGAAACGTTGATCAAAGAGCTATTGAAATTAGGTGACCTTCCTGAATCTGGTCAACTAAAATTATTTGATGGCCGTACAGGTGATCAGTTCGAGCGTCCTGTAACTGTTGGTTACATGTACATGCTAAAACTGAACCACTTGGTTGATGACAAGATGCACGCGCGTTCGACTGGCTCTTACAGCCTAGTAACTCAGCAACCACTTGGTGGTAAAGCTCAGTTCGGTGGCCAGCGTTTCGGTGAGATGGAAGTATGGGCACTAGAAGCATACGGTGCTGCATATACTCTACAAGAAATGTTGACTGTGAAGTCGGATGATGTGAATGGCCGTACTAAGATGTATAAGAACATCGTAGATGGCGATCACAGCATGGAACCAGGCATGCCAGAATCGTTCAACGTATTGTTGAAAGAGATTCGCTCGCTAGGTATCAACATCGAGTTAGAAGATAAAGAGTAATCCTTAGGGATTATTTGTTAGAAAGGCGCTCGCCGAGCGCCTTTTCACTCCTTACAGGGGCTGATCGTGAAAGACTTATTAAACTTTCTAAAAGCACAGCATAAGACCGAAGAATTTGATGCAATCAAAATCGGTCTTTCTTCACCGGACATGATTCGTTCATGGTCTTTTGGTGAAGTTAAAAAACCAGAAACAATTAACTATCGTACGTTCAAGCCTGAGCGTGATGGTCTGTTCTGTGCGCGTATTTTTGGTCCAGTAAAAGACTACGAATGTCTTTGTGGCAAATATAAGCGTCTGAAGCACCGCGGTGTTATCTGTGAGAAGTGTGGCGTAGAAGTTACACAAACTAAAGTTCGTCGTGACCGTATGGGCCACATTGAACTCGCTTCACCAGTTGCTCACATCTGGTTCTTAAAATCACTACCGTCTCGTATCGGTCTACTAATGGATATTCCATTACGTGATATCGAACGTGTTCTTTACTTCGAAATGTACGTAGTAACAGAACCGGGTATGACGGATCTAGAAAAATCTCAGATGCTTACTGAAGAAGAGTATCTAGATCGCCTAGAAGAGTGGGGTGACGAGTTCACTGCTAAGATGGGTGCAGAAGCGATCAAAGATCTGCTGTCTACTATGGATATGCACCAAGAAGCTGAACAAATGCGCGAAGAGTTAGAAACAACTAACTCTGAAACTAAGCGTAAGAAACTGACTAAGCGTCTTAAGTTAGTTGAAGCATTTATTCAGTCTGGCAATGATCCACAATGGATGATCCTTACGGTTCTTCCAGTACTTCCGCCAGATCTACGTCCTCTAGTACCACTAGATGGCGGTCGTTTTGCGACTTCTGATCTGAACGATCTATACCGTCGTGTGATCAACCGTAACAACCGTTTGAAGCGTCTTCTAGAGCTAGCTGCTCCGGACATCATCGTACGTAACGAAAAGCGTATGCTGCAAGAGTCTGTTGATGCACTTCTTGATAACGGTCGTCGTGGTCGTGCGATTACAGGTTCTAACAAGCGTCCTCTGAAATCTCTTGCTGATATGATCAAGGGTAAACAGGGTCGTTTCCGTCAGAACTTGCTTGGTAAACGTGTAGATTACTCTGGTCGTTCTGTAATCACAGTAGGTCCAACTCTACGTTTGCACCAGTGTGGTCTTCCTAAGAAGATGGCACTTGAGCTATTCAAACCATTCATCTACAGCAAGCTAGAAACTCGTGGCATGGCGACGACAATCAAAGCAGCTAAGAAAATGGTAGAGCGCGAAGAAGCGATCGTTTGGGATATCCTAGACGAAGTAATTCGTGAACACCCAGTACTATTGAACCGTGCACCAACACTTCACCGTCTTGGTATTCAAGCGTTCGAACCAGTACTAATCGAAGGTAAAGCGATTCAGCTTCACCCACTAGTGTGTGCGGCATATAACGCCGACTTCGATGGTGACCAAATGGCGGTACACGTACCACTGACTTTGGAAGCTCAACTAGAAGCTCGTACCCTAATGATGTCGACGAATAACATTCTGTCGCCAGCATCAGGTGATCCGATCATCGTACCTTCTCAGGACGTTGTATTGGGTCTTTACTACATGACACGTGACAAGATCAACGTGAAAGGTGAAGGTATGTACCTTGCTGGCCCTGAAGAGGCTGAGAAGGCATACCGTACTAAGACTGCTGAGCTACATGCTCGCGTTAAAGTACGTATCACTGAAACAGTAGTAGACGAAGACGGTAACAGCACAACAAACACTGGCTTAGTTGATACAACTGTTGGTCGTGCAATGCTATGGCAAATCGTACCGAAAGGTCTTCCATACAGCATCGTTAACCAAAAGCTTGGTAAAAAACAGATCTCTAACCTGCTTAACGAGGCATATCGTAAGCTTGGTCTGAAAGATACCGTTGTTTTTGCTGACCAAATCATGTACGCAGGTTTCGCATACGCAGCACTATCTGGTGTTTCTGTTGGTATCGACGATATGGTTGTACCTCAAGCGAAGTACGACGAAATCGACGCAGCTGAAGAAGAAGTTCGTGAAATCCAAGATCAGTTCCAATCTGGTCTAGTTACTGCTGGTGAACGTTACAACAAAGTTATCGATATCTGGGCGTCTACCAACGACCGTGTTGCGAAAGCGATGATGGATAACCTATCGTTCGAAACAGTAGTTAACCGTGATGGTGATGAAGAACAGCAAGAGTCGTTTAACAGCATCTACATGATGGCTGACTCGGGCGCTCGTGGTTCTGCTGCACAGATTCGTCAGTTGGCGGGTATGCGTGGCCTGATGGCGCGTCCAGATGGTTCAATCATCGAAACGCCAATCACAGCGAACTTTAAAGAAGGTCTAAACGTACTTCAATACTTCATCTCAACGCACGGTGCGCGTAAAGGTCTTGCCGATACAGCACTGAAAACGGCGAACTCGGGTTACCTAACTCGTCGTCTAGTAGACGTTGCACAAGATGTTGTAGTACATGAGCACGATTGTGGCACTCACGAAGGTATCGACATGATGCCTCACATTGAAGGTGGTGACGTTAAAGTTGCACTTTCTGAGCTTGCTCTTGGTCGTGTTGTTGCTGAAGATGTTCTTAAGCCTGGTACTGAAGATGTACTGATCCCACGTAATACTCTAATTAATGAGAAGTGGTGTCAGATCATGGAAGATAACTCTGTAGATAGCATGAAAGTGCGCTCAGTAGTTACCTGTGATGCAGACTTCGGTTGTTGTGCACAGTGTTACGGTCGTGACCTAGCACGTGGTCACCTAGTGAACCAAGGTGAGGCAGTTGGTGTTATTGCTGCTCAATCTATCGGTGAACCGGGTACACAGCTAACGATGCGTACGTTCCACATCGGTGGTGCGGCATCTACTGCAGCAGCAGAGAACAGCATCCAAGCGAAAACAACTGGTACTGTGAAGCTTCACAACGCTAAGTTTGTAATCAACAAAGACAAGAAACTGGTTATCACCTCTCGTGCATCTGAGATGACGATTGTTGATGAGTTCGGTCGTACTAAAGAGAAGCACAAACTTCCTTACGGTTCGATTCTGAGCAAAGCAGACAACGATTCAGTAGAATCTGGTGAAGTTGTTGCTAACTGGGAAGCGCACACCATGCCAATCATCACTGAAGTGGCAGGTCGCATCCAATTTGTTGACATGATCGATGGTGTTACCGTTACTCGCCAAACAGATGACCTAACAGGTCTATCTTCAAGTGAAGTGACTGACGCAGCCGCTCGTCCAGCAGCAGGTAAAGATATGCGTCCAGCTATCAAACTTGTTGATGCAGCAGGCAACGATGTAATGATTCCTGGTACTGATATGCCAGCTCACTACTTCCTACCTGGTAAAGCGATTGTTAACATCGAAGATGGCGCAGAAGTTGGCATCGGTGACACATTATCTCGTATCCCTCAGAAATCTGGCGGAAACAAAGATATCACCGGTGGTCTACCACGCGTAGCCGACCTATTCGAAGCTCGTAAGCCGAAAGAGCCTGCGATCCTTGCTGAACACACAGGTACTGTGTCGTTCGGTAAAGAAACGAAAGGTAAGCGTCGTTTAGTTATTACTCGTGATGGCGGTGACGCTTACGAAGAGATGATTCCTAAGCACCGTCAGCTAAACGTATTTGAAGGTGAGAAGATTGAACGTGGTGATGTAATCGCCGACGGTCCTGAAACTCCACATGATATTCTACGTTTACGTGGTATCCGCGCAGTAACTCAGTACATCGCAAACGAAGTACAAGAAGTATACCGTCTACAAGGCGTTAAGATTAACGATAAGCACATTGAAACTATCGTTCGTCAAATGCTTCGTAAGTGTACTATCACTAAAGCGGGTGACTCTGAGTTCCTACCTGGTGAGCAAGTTGAATACTCACAAGTTAAGATCGCTAACCGTGTACTAGAAGCAGAAGGCAAGGAGCTAGTGAGCTTCGAGCGTGAACTACTAGGTATCACTAAAGCATCTCTTGCAACTGAGTCATTCATCTCAGCAGCGTCGTTCCAAGAAACGACTCGCGTACTAACAGAAGCTGCGGTTTCTGGTAAACGTGATGAGTTACGCGGCCTGAAAGAGAACGTTATTGTTGGTCGATTGATTCCAGCTGGTACTGGTTTCGCTTACCACCAAGAGCGTCAAAAACAGCGTGAAGAAGAGCAAGAAGGTCCATCTGCTGAACAAGCAACAGATAACCTAGCGGCACTTCTAAATGCAGGTTTCTCTTCTAACGAGTAAGCTAGTGTAGAGATAAAGGCAGCGTAATGTTGCCTTGATAGATAAATCCTCGGGCCATGCTCGGGGATTTTTTTTATCTTTAGAAAATGAGCCATTTAATGCTGGTGGCTTTCTATCTGTAGGGAACAACTAAAGAAGAAAGAAGAAAGAAGAAAGAAGAAAGAAGAAGGTTAAGGAAAGGAGCTAAATCGCTGATGAGAAGCGATAAATCGACCTCCTAAGCTGATTAGAGCTCTTAGGCTAGCATTGCGGTGCACAAAACCCTCTTACCATCGTAAGAAGGTTTCTGTATCTAATATTATCTTAGATATCGTGTTATCAAGCGCCTGGTGGAACGGCTAAGCTGTCAGCGATGAGTCGAATGAGCTGATCTTCAACTTCAAAGCGAGCTTCCGTTACTTCGCCAATAAATGAGAGATCGCTGTCTAGATTCTCAAGTAAATCTTCGCTCTGTATCGCTGCGTATTTGTCCGTAAAATTCAGTAGGGGCTCTGTGGTTAACACAATCTTGCCATAAGCTTGATTGATCTCTTCTGTCACTTCGAAACCTGTAGAACGCCACTTATCCATGACCATATCGTAAATTTTGAAATGTCCTTCAGAAATATAATCAACGAGATGTTGGCAAAATACCTGAAGCTCTTTTGGTGAAGGGAGCTCTGAGACAGCGCTGTTTGTTGTACAGGGCTGTAAAGTTGCGAGTTTACAGTATTCAACAATCAGTGATTGTCTGGTCTCGAGCCAATGGTCGATGACCTCACTTGAGCCACCCCACTGTTCTTGTACTTGTTTGAATTTATTTAGCATGACCATGTCCTCATGATCGGACCACAAGAGTGGTGATCGTCATCCGTGAAAAGCAAAGTATCCATAACACAATTTAAATTCTTATCTACCTGAGTTTTCGTTGATATTTCAATCTAAATTCTGGTATGAATTTAGATTGCCAGTAAAATGGAATAACTGCAAGTGGAGAGGAACAGAGATGTTAAAAAAAAGTGACAAAGGAACCAGCGACGTTTATTGGTGCATCGTTCTTGGCAGTGACTTATGGGTTGTAGATGGCACGCTTCCTTTAGGGAGTGCAAGTGAACTCGGCTTACCTTATGAAAAAGCCGTAAACATTGGAACCTATCAGGGGATTCCAGTGATGTGGTTAAACGATGCTGATGTGGATTGTCGCTATCCATTGACCTCTTTGCGCGAGTTACTGTTATTACCTGAAGCACTTTTTCTTCTCGCAAGCAAAGCTGTGCAGTATGGATACATGACACAAACTATGCGTTTCTGCGCTCAGTGCGGAGGACGCAATCACCTAAACCATAATCAGTTAGCTATGCAGTGTGGAGATTGCCGGACATTGCATTATCCGCGTATTTTTCCATGCATTATTGTTGGGGTAAGAAATAGTAAGCAGATACTTTTAGCGCAACATCCAAGGCACCGTAATGGTATGTACACAGTTATTGCAGGCTTCTTAGAAGTGGGCGAGACGTTAGAGCAATGTGTAGCGAGAGAAGTAAAAGAAGAAACTGGAATTGATGTGAAAAATATTCAATATTTCGGTAGCCAACCATGGGCATTTCCATCCAGTATGATGATGGCTTATATCGCAGAATATGAGTCAGGGGAGTTAAAACCAGATTATAGCGAGCTGACCGATGCGCAGTGGTTCTTGCCGAGTGAGATGCCAGCTGTTGCGCCTGAAGGGACGATTGCTCGTGCGTTGATTGAACATACGCTCGATCTGCTACATGAACCGACCACGTGAAAACGATGGTAATTCAACAAAATAGCTTTCAAATGATAAAAAAACCCCTCCGGTCAAGGAGGGGGTAAGTAAGATGTCGTTATGAGATGCTGAGTACTCTCATACTCAGTATTTATTATTTTAATTTTCGCTAGCGAGCAAATTTTTATCACGCTCTATAAACAGGTGCAAATTAAGCATTGATTTAAAAGTTAATAACTTGATCTAGGTTGCAAAGCACACAGCTTTTACAGTTAAATCAGTGTTAGAATAATGGCAAATAAATAGATATAGCTTTAATTGGAAGAACGGAATGACAGAATTAAAAAATGATCGCTATCTACGCGCCTTACTTAAGCAACCTGTAGATTGCACTCCGGTTTGGATGATGCGCCAAGCAGGCCGTTACCTACCAGAATATAAAGCTACGCGTGCACAAGCAGGCGATTTCATGTCTTTGTGTAAAAACGCAGAGCTAGCATCAGAAGTGACGCTTCAGCCTTTGCGTCGTTTCCCTCTTGATGCTGCGATCTTATTCTCAGACATTTTAACCATCCCTGACGCTATGGGACTTGGCCTATACTTTGAAACTGGCGAAGGTCCGAAATTCGAGCGACCAATTACTTGCAAAGCAGATGTAGAAAAAATCGGTGTGCCAGATCCTGAAGGTGAACTTCAGTACGTAATGAATGCAGTACGCCAAATTCGTAAAGATCTAAAAGGCGAAGTGCCTTTGATTGGTTTTTCTGGTAGCCCTTGGACACTAGCGACATACATGGTTGAAGGTAGCAGCTCTAAAGCCTTCACAAAGATCAAAAAAATGATGTATGCAGAGCCAGCAACCTTGCACCTGCTGCTAGATAAACTGGCTGACACGGTTATTGAATACTTAAATGCACAGATTAAAGCAGGCGCTCAGTCGGTGATGGTATTTGATACGTGGGGTGGAGTATTAACGCCTCGTGATTACAATGAGTTCTCACTTCGTTACATGCATAAAATTGTTGATGGACTGATTCGTGAAAACGAAGGTCGCCGTGTTCCAGTTACTTTGTTTACCAAAAATGGTGGCATGTGGTTAGAATCAATTGCGGCAACAGGTTGTGATGCGGTTGGCCTAGATTGGACGATTAACATTGCTGATGCAAAAGCTCGCATTGGTGACAAAGTCGCTCTACAAGGCAATATGGATCCATCGATTCTTTACGCTCAGCCTGAACGTATTCGCCAAGAAGTTAGCTCTATTCTTGAAGGGTTTGGTGATGCAGGAACAGGACATGTTTTCAACTTAGGTCACGGTATCCACTTAGATGTTCCACCTGAGAATGCAGGTGTGTTTGTTGAAGCGGTGCATGACTTATCTAAGCCATACCATAAATAACGAATTGGTTATTTAATTGATTTAAAACGCCGACTTATCACAAGTCGGCGTTTTTATTTATCAGTTCCAAGGGTGGCTAAATGAGTGCGAACATAAGGAAGAACGCTCTGCTCGAACCAGTTATTTTTCTTGAGCCAAATATTAATAGCCCTTATCGAAATCAATTATATTATTGAGTTGGAAGCCATCTCGCCAAAGCTGGTAGTTGTGTGCGAATATATTGACCACCTGACGAGGTTCACTCAAGGCCGCGATATGTGGAGTCACTGTTATCTGATTAAGCTTCCAGAAAGGGTGCGTAGGAGACAGCGGCTCATTTTCAAACACATCCAGAAAAGCATGTTCAATCCAACCGTTTTTTAGTGCCAATAAAAGAGATTTATTATCTAAAGTCTCACCTCGCCCAACATTAAATAGCAACGCTCGTTTGCAGTAACTCAATGTCTCTTCATTTAAGAGTGAACGGGTATTTTCAGTTGCAGGTAACGTATTTACAATAATATCCGCTTGCTGAAAGGCGGCTTTTATTTCATTGATATGGAAAGTGTCTTTAAAGCCAAACTTTTCATTCACACTTAGGTTTTTGGTTGGGATCCCTGTTCGATTTATTCCAATAGTATGCAACCCGAGAGCTGACGCAGTTTGAGCAAGGTGGCTACCAATGGATCCCGTGCCCAGAATAACCATCACTTTTCCGGTCAGTGACTGATAGAAGTGGGGTTGCCATTGCTGTTTGGCTTGTTGCTGGTGGTAGAGAGCAAAATGGCGGTGGTGGCTCATTGAGTAGCCCAATACATATTCTGCTATCGCGGGTCCAAAAATGCCTTTGATGTTCGTTAGCGTATAGTCTTGGCGCAAATCACCCGACACTAAAGCATTAATTCCTGCATAAGTGGATTGGAGCCAATCGAGTTGCGTGAACTCATTGAGTTTAGCCGCTGCAAGTGGGGGAGAAGCGAGTACAATTTCAGCTTGAGCAGGATCCTCACAGATCTCTAAATCGGGTAGAGACTGATTTTGAATGAGTTGTTTATAGGTGTCATCGTGTTCTGTGAGAATATACAGCTTATTCGAGAAATTGTTCATAGGCTTGTCTTTTTTCCCTAAGGTTTATCAAGTACACTTCTGCTGTCCTTTTCTGCAACTATTGAGTCACTATGCTACAGAATCCACTTCAGGTTCGTCTTGAAAAATTTGAACCTTGGCAACAAATTACTTTTATGGCTTGCCTGTGCGAGCGTATGTACCCTAACTATGCCATGTTTTGTGATAATACGAAATTTGCAGAAGCTCGCGTATATCGTGACGTGCTTGATAGTATCTGGGAAATTTTGACGGTCAAAACGGCTAAAGTTAATTTTGAACGTCAATTAGAAAAATTAGAAGAGTTATTTCCAAGCGCTGATGATTTTGATATCTACGCTGTCTATCCTGCAATGGATGCGTGCCAAGGGCTATCTACGTTATTGCATGGATTACTGGATCGTGAACAGCTATTTGACTGCATGATTAAGCTGAGCCAACAATCAGTACTGACGGTTGCTCATTTAGAGCAAGCTCAAGGCGAAGATGAAATCACAAACGACAATCAAAAAGATAATGAAGCGGTTTGTGAGGAGTGGGACGTTCAATGGGCTATTTTCAGACCATTACGTGAAGCGGAAGCTCGTGACATTGAGTTGATCAAAGATTTGCGTCAAGAATTGCGCGATGAACCGTTAAGTAATATCGGTATCACGATCGATTACTAATCACGGAAACCATGTCTAAAACAAAAAAAAGCTCCTCGTAGGAGCTTTTTTTATATTGATGCTATTCGTGATTGTTTTTAGTCTGTTCGTTCTCATTTGAGATGCTGTCGTCGTCATCTCGACTTTCAATCACACCATGCTTGGTTTTCCATACTTCCCAGCGCTGAAACGCGAGTTCCTGCATATCCGTATTTTTATCCGCTTCATCGATAATCTCTTCCCCTAGTAGGTATTCAAAAATATCTTCTAAGGTGATCAAGCCTTGAATTGTTCCGTACTCATCCACGACGAGAGAGAGTTGCAGTCGATTAGCCATCATTTGGTCGAATGCTTTAGGAAGCGCTAAGTTATTGAGCATGACGTGAATCGGGCGCATGACCGCACCGAGTCGCTTCTCACCTTGGCCTAACTGCTGGAGCCTGAATAACTCAAGTCTGTGTACAAACCCGATGATATTGTCTTTCTGCTCGCTGTATATCAAAGGGCGAGAGAATGGTGTGTCTTTATGATGATTAAGAAAATCATTGATGCTTATCTCTGCATCGACCCGAAAAACGACCGTTCTTGGCGTCATGACTTGGGTGACCGGTACTTCTTGGATACCCAGTAAATTACTTAGAATTTTAGATTCACCTTCTGCAAATTCTCCGCTTTCTTTGGCGAGAATTGCCATTGCGGATAATTCATCACGCATTTTGGGCGCTACATGCCCTCGCGCCAAACGTTTGGTGATTTGTTCTGAGAACCATACAAAAGGAGTCAATGCCCATACCATCCAGCGCAGTGTGGTTGCCGTCATTGGAGAGAGTTGACGCCAATAAGTGGCACCGATTGTTTTCGGAACAATTTCAGAAAAAACTAAAATCCCCAGAGTTAACACAGCTGAAAAAACACCAAGCCATTGACTGCCGAAAACAACAGAAGCTTGAGCACCTGCCGTCGCGGCACCAATAGTGTGTGCGATGGTATTTAAAGTTAAGATCGACGCTAATGGTCGGTCAATGTCTGATTTCAGTTTAGATAACGCTTCAGCCGCAGGGTGTTCTTGTTGGCGCAGTTGTGCGATGTAACTAGGGCTGATACTCAGTAATACCGCTTCGAGAACTGAACAGATGAATGACACTCCAATTGCGATGGAGATGTAGATAATTAACAGCAGCATAATGCCTCTATATAAAAATAATTAAGGTCTCAATTGCACACGTTTTCAACGGTTTTACTGCAACTGAGACTCTATAAATTGGTTCTCAAAGCAGTAAAAACAAGGCATGGAGAAGGTTAATAGGTAACAAATTGTGAGTTATTACTCATATTATGGTTAAAAGTACGGCATTGGGACTAAAGATCGATGACAAACCTTTGCCAGATGGGGCATTTATGTTTTAGAGTGAGTTGAATTCGATAACCTATGAGAAGGGAAACCTAATGAACAAGACCCAATTAATCGACTTTATTGCTGAAAAAGCAGACCTTTCTAAAGCACAAGCAAAAGCGGCACTTGAAGCAACTCTTGGTGGCGTAACTGACGCTCTTAAAGAAGGTGACCAAGTCCAACTAATTGGTTTTGGTACATTCAAAGTGAACCATCGCAATGCACGTACTGGCCGTAATCCTAAGACTGGTGATGAGATCCAAATTGCTGCTGCAAATGTTCCTGCGTTTGTTGCTGGTAAAGCACTGAAAGATTCAGTGAAATAATTTAGACTACGCCGAGGTACTTTTATCTCGGCGTGATTCCTTAATGAAAAAACTTCTTTTAGCTTCTGTACTCACTTCTTTCCTACTTGGATGTTCCACGACATCACCACGCCCTAATTTAGATCAGTTTTCAGAGTATTCTGGCGGCCTGTCTATGGGTGATGCAACAAGCTTCTATTGGTACACCGAAAAGTTAACCAAACCAAACACCGCCGCTGATTATGTGAGTGCCGGGGATTACGGTTGGTATAAATCTGATTACCGATGGGATGAAAATCAACTGCGTGAATTCATCCGAGAAGGTCAACAGCTCAGCTTTTCTGACAACGGCTTGGTGCCATATCGCATTCATGTTCGTTTTAATAAAGAAGGTGACGCGATTTATCAGCAATACCGTTTGAATGGAAAAGTATTGCCTTTGCAACGTGAACAATTGCAGCGTTATCAACAAGAGTCGCTCGCTATTATTGATACAACAAAACAGCAGAATAGAGATGGTGTAGAGCTCATTCAAGGTTATTGGGACGGCAGCGAATTTGAAACGTGCTCTGGACGCGAGTTTAATAAATTTGAATTTAATCAAACGTTACCGAGCTTTGTGATAAACCGTTTAGCCTCCATTGATAGCTATGTGGCGTTTTTAGGTAGGCAATCAAATCGTAAGCTTGAAGTGACAGAGTTGTTGATGCTTGCCGATGACGATCACGACTGTATTGAAAGAACATCGTTGCTTGACTAGCAAGAAGATGATTAAGAATTAAAAAAAGGCGCTCATTGAGCGCCTTTTTTGTGTCACATTAACGGGCCGGATTATTTTAGCTCGTTTTCGCGCTCAATCGCACGGTAACCAATGTCATTGCGGTGGAACATGCCGTTCCAGCTTACTTGCTTTGTTAACGCGTAAGCACGTTCCTGAGCTTCAGATACGCTATTTCCCAGAGCGGTAGCACATAGTACTCGTCCCCCGTCGGTGATCACGTCACCAGCAGTGTTATTCGCAGTACCAGCGTGGAAAACCTTTTGGCCTTCAACTTCGCTTGTTGGTAGTGAAATTACATCACCTTTTGCGTAGTCAGCAGGGTAACCGCCAGCCGCAAGAACCACACCGATAGACGCTCGTGGATCCCATTTAGACTCTGCTTCATCGAGTTTCTCGTCGATAGCCATTAGGCAAAGCTCAACAAGATCCGATTCCATACGCATCATGATAGGTTGCGTTTCTGGATCGCCGAAGCGGCAGTTGTATTCGATAACCTTAGGTGTGCCGTCAGCATCGATCATTAGGCCTGCGTAAAGGAAACCGGTGTAAGGTGCACCTTCTGCATCCATGCCACGTACCGTTGGGTAGATAACTTCCTCAAGAATACGGTTATGGATTTCAGGAGTTACTACTGGAGCTGGAGAATAAGCACCCATGCCACCTGTGTTAGGGCCAGTGTCTTTGTCGCCAACACGTTTGTGGTCTTGGCTGGTGGCCATAGGCAGAACGCTAGAACCGTCAACCATTACGATGAAGCTTGCTTCTTCGCCTTCAAGGAACTCTTCGATAACCACGCGGCTGCCTGCTTCGCCAAATGCGTTGCCCGCTAGCATATCTTTGATTGCGTCTTCAGCTTCTTTAAGCGTCATCGCAACGATAACGCCTTTACCCGCCGCAAGACCGTCAGCTTTTACGACGATTGGTGCACCTTGCTCACGTACGTAAGCGATAGCTGGGTCAATCTCAGTGAAGTTTGCGTAATAACCCGTTGGGATGTCATGACGAGCTAGGAAGTCTTTGGTGAATGCTTTAGAGCCTTCAAGCTGTGCCGCCGCTTGAGTTGGGCCAAAGATTGGTAGGCCAACTTCGCGGAATGCATCAACCACACCAATAACCAGTGGCGCTTCAGGGCCAACAATAGTCAGTTCGATTTTTTTCTCTTGAGCAAACGCGACTAAACCTGCGATGTCTTCAACACCGATGTTTACGTTCTCAAGTTTCGGCTCAAGTGCAGTACCTGCGTTACCTGGAGCGATGAATACCGTTTCAACGTTTGGGTTTTGTGCTGCTTTCCAACCTAGTGCGTGCTCACGACCGCCGGCACCAATAATCAATACATTCATTTATTTATCCCTTGATAGCTGCGCCATATTGCTAATCTCTGTGTCGAGCTTGCTCATTTATACTTATAAACTCCGCGAGCTCTCCTTGACCTTATCAATATGGCTTTGCTCTAAAATGAAAATTTCTAAATTAAGAGTATTTCAAATTAGCTAAATTAAATAAGTTTTGCTCAAAGTAGTTGGCGCTTGCGTCATTCAACTATTCGAGGCCGCTTTAAATCAGTGGGAGCGCTAACAGGGCGACAAGCGAGCTTATCCCTATGAGCATAGCCCGCTATGTGATTAGGGTAAGCGAGCGTAGTCAACGCAGTTACCGCCCCAATGATGACAAGAGAATTAGTGGCGGAAGTGACGCATACCAGTAAAGATCATCGCCATGCCATGTTCGTCTGCTGCTGCGATAACTTCATCATCACGCATAGAGCCGCCTGGCTGGATAACACACTTGATGCCCGCGTCTGCTGCCGCGTCGATACCGTCACGGAATGGGAAGAATGCATCCGATGCCATTGCACAGCCTTCAACAACTAGACCTTCGTCAGCCGCTTTGATGCCTGCTATTTTCGCAGAGTAAACGCGGCTCATTTGGCCAGCGCCGACACCAATCGTCATGTCACCTTTCGAGTAAACGATAGCGTTAGACTTAACGTACTTCGCTACTTTCCAGCAGAATAGAGCGTCTTTTAGCTCTTCAGCTGTAGGTTGGCGCTTAGAAACGACTTTTAGGTCGTCTTCAGAAACCATGCCTTGGTCGCGGTCTTGAACTAGCAGGCCGCCGTTAACGCGCTTCACGTCAAAGCCAGTCGTCTTCGTTGTCCACTCACCACACTCAAGTAGGCGAAGGTTTTTCTTAGCCGCAACGATTGCTACTGCTTGTGCAGAAACAGACGGTGCAATGATAACTTCAACGAATTGACGCTCAGTGATAGCCGTTGCCGTAGCTGCGTCTAGTTCACGGTTGAATGCGATGATGCCGCCAAATGCAGACGTTGGGTCTGTTTTGAATGCACGGTCGTAAGCTTCTAGGATGTCTTCACCTAGTGCTACACCACATGGGTTAGCGTGCTTAACGATCACACATGCTGGCTGGTCGAATTCTTTCACACATTCAAGTGCTGCGTCAGTATCAGCGATGTTGTTGTAAGAAAGGGCTTTGCCTTGGATTTGGCGAGCCGTTGAAACTGATGCCTCTTCAGGGTTTGCTTCAACGTAGAATGCGGCTGCTTGGTGGCTGTTCTCACCGTAGCGCATATCTTGTTTCTTCTCGAACTGTTGGTTGAACGTGCGAGGGAATTTCGATTCAGTATCGCCTTCCTTGTTCTCGCCGTAGCTAGGAACCATAGTACCGAAGTAGTTAGCTATCATGCCGTCGTAAGAAGCTGTGTGCTCGAATGCTGCGATAGCGAGGTCGAAGCGAGTCTCTAGCGTTAGAGATTTCTCGTTCGCGTCCATTTCAGCAACAACGCGCTCGTAGTCGTGTGCGTTAACCACGATAGTTACATCTTTGTGGTTTTTCGCTGCAGAGCGAACCATTGTAGGGCCACCGATGTCGATGTTTTCAACAGCGTCAGCGAGGGTACAACCTTCTTTAGCAACGGTTTCTGCGAATGGGTATAGGTTTACCACAACCATATCGATAGGGTTGATACCGTGAGTGGCCATCACGTCATCATCTTGGCCACGACGGCCAAGTACGCCACCGTGAACTTTCGGGTGCAGAGTCTTAACACGGCCATCCATCATTTCAGGGAAACCAGTGTAGTCAGATACTTCTGTCACAGAGATGCCTTTTTCAGCAAGCAGGCGAGCGGTACCGCCTGTCGATAATATATCTACACCACGGTTAGTTAGAGCTTGTGCAAACTCAACGATACCAGTTTTGTCTGATACGCTGATAAGAGCGCGGCGAATAGGGCGAGCGTTATTCATGCTTCCATCTTCCTCAAATTCACGGAGTTAAAGTTAAACTAAAGATATTTGCCAAAAAATGAACCTGTTCTTATTGCATTTTAAAGTCATACATTAAAAACTGGGTTTATTTTGGTAAAGACCTTTTGCGTTAATGGAGTGTATCTGTAACTCAAATTTGATGGCGCACATTCTAACCAATTAATGACATAAAAGCTCGCGCAATCGATTGGCATCTCAAAAATAATTATAAAAAAGTGCATTTAGGCGCTTAAAAGTAACGAAATGGTTAATAGAGGACATTATGTTTCAGATAGGAGAATTGGCAAAACGTTGTGGTGTAAGTACTGATACGCTACGTTTCTATGAGAAAAACCTGTTGCTTCATCCTGCTGGGCGAAGTGAATCTGGGTATCGTCTATATAATGAAAAAAATCAGCAACAAGTTACCTTCATCTTAAAAGCAAAATCTCTAGGGTTAAGTTTGGACGAGATAAAAGAGCTATTAGAGATTAAGTTGGAAGCAACACAGCATAGTTGTGCGGAAGTAAAATCGATCACGTCTTCTAAGCTCGATATGATTGATGAGAAGATTGCAGAATTGACGAAGATCAGAAGTGCATTGAAAAAGATTAATGACGCCTGTTGTGGGCATGTTGACGATGATGCGAGCCACTGTTCTATCTTGGCTGCATTAGAATAATGAGGGTTTTGTCTAGGCTCTTTCGATATTTGACGGCGAGATCAACTACACTGCTATAGTGTGTTTTATTTGGAGCAAAAAATGGCAGATCAAAATGTAGCGCAAATTTTAACGGCGTTTAGCAAAATTGAAGCTCAGCTGACGGCTCAGAATCGCACCTTGTCTGAATTGGCTGGAAAAGTCGATAAGCTTGAAAAGCAAAATATACAGCTGGTTAAGATGATTCAAGAAAAAACACACCTTGATAAATCAATGCAACAGTTAGATGGTGAGGGTAAAGTTGAAGTTACTCGACGCTTAAAGGTGTTGGAAGATAAATCAAAGAAAATTATCGATATGCTACAAGCGGGTGGTATTGGTGGTAAGAAAAGAGCTTGGCCTTAATGAATTCTATTTAGTCTTTGATACTTCAGATAGAATACGTGCCCATTTGTTGTTCAGTTAGTAGACGTGAAAATGAAATTAACGAAAGGTTTTACATTAATCGAGTTGGTTGTTGTGATTGTTGTTTTGGCTATATTAGCCGTTGTCGCTGCGCCAAGGTTTTTATCTATTAATGAAGATGCCGACGTATCCGTGGTTAAAGGTCTTAAAGGTGCATTATCATCATCGTTTGGGATCGCCTATGGAAAGTTGATTGTTGATGAGCATGATGTGACAAATCGCGTAATACTATTGGACCCACGAGATCCGGAAGATGCTTGGTGTAAGCCAATAGCACCAGAGGTTCAATGTTCATTTGCTTATGGCTACCCTTCAAGCCGTGGCACGATTAAATCGGTAACTGAACTTGGTGATGATTGGAATATTAACCAGAGTGGTGGGGATCAAAAAGTATTTAAAATATATCTTAAAAAAGATGCTGATACGACGAGCACCGAAGGTACTTATAGTGATTTTTCACCATTAGCAGGCTCTTGCTATGTTGAATATATCGTGGATTACACACTGGGTTTAGAACTCGATGACCGGATCCGAATAGCAAATAAAAACTGCGGCTAATGTTATACCGTTGATGGTTATTTGTCGCAGTTAGTCTAGTTCACTTTCATTGTTTCATTTACAAAAAAAGCCAAACTATAAATAGCTTGGCTTCAAAGTAAAATAAACAGAAGAACTGTATTAGTTCATGCCGTATTTTTTAAGTTTCTTACGAAGAGTACCACGGTTGATACCCATCATAGTTGCTGCGCGAGTTTGGTTGCCGCGAGTGTATTGCATGATAGTGTCTAGTAGTGGCTGTTCAACTTCTGCCAAAACTAACTCATATAATTCGCTGACTTCCTGACCATTTAATTGAGCAAGATAGTTTTTCAACGATGCTTTAACAGAGTCACGTAGTGGCTTCTGAGTGATTTGATCTTGTGATGTAACTGTAGTCACTGTTAATGCTTCTGAAGTCAGATTTTGTTCGAACATATTTGGTCTAGCTCTTCTCGTAATTATGATGCAACGTTATCAAAATAACCTTCTAACGCTTCAAGTTGCAGCGGTGCTGCTTCTATCGCATTGAAGGTACGGCGAAACTCACTGGCTTGCTCATGCTCTTTTAGATACCAACCCACATGCTTGCGAGCAATGCGAGGGCCTAAGTACTCCCCATAAAATTGGTGAAGTGCGTCAACATGACCAAGTAAAATGCTTTTTACTTCCTCAAGAGGAAGTGCAGGCATCGTGGTACCGTTTACCAAGTAGTGTTGGATTTCCTGAAAAATCCAAGGTCGGCCCTGGGCGGGACGTCCTATCATTAAAGCGTCTGCACCTGTGTACTCCAGCACATACTTCGCTTTCTCAGGACTGTCGATATCACCATTGGCGATAACCGGAATCGAGATAGCTTGTTTAACCGCTTTAATGTTGTCGTATTCGGCCTCTCCTTTGTACATACAAGCTTTTGTGCGCCCATGTAGCGCTAAAGCTTGGATGCCGCAGTCTTCGGCTAATTTCGCAATATGGACACAGTTTCTGTTTTCTGTATCCCAGCCAGTACGGGTTTTCAACGTCACAGGAACATCGACTGCATTGACTACCGCCTTAAGAATATCTTCGATAATCTCTGGATACTGTAGCAAAGCAGAACCGGCTAGCTTTTTATTTACTTTTTTTGCTGGACAACCCATGTTGATATCGATGATTTGCGCACCGTTTTCAACACTAAATTGAGCCGCCTCGGCCATAAGCTGTGGGTCAGCACCTGCAATCTGTACAGAGCGAATGCCCGATTCGCCCTCATGTACCATGCGTTGTTGCGACTTCGATGTTTTCCATACTTTGGGGTTAGAGGACATCATTTCACTGACAGCCATCCCCGCACCATAGCGAAGACATAACTCACGGAACGGTCTATCCGTCACTCCAGCCATAGGGGCCACGATTAGATTGTTCTTAAGTTTATAATTTCCGATTTTCAAAACATCATCACAGTTCTGTACCAGCAAGGGCGCGCATTTTACGCATTTTTTCGCTCCGTGAAAAGACTAATATTTGAGCATTTACAATTTGTTTATGTAATTTGTATAAATTTCAGTCAATTAGGGCGTAAAGTCTTATCTAGCCTTGCTTGTAACCAGATATACGACACCACTCTTGCTGCTCTACTATCGGATCTATGTGAAGCTCATCACGATAATAATTGGCAACATCTTCAGCTTGTGTATCTAAAACACCCGACATGGCAAGTTGACCATTTGGCTTAATTAAGCCTTTGATGATGCCTGAAAGTTCACGCAGTGGACCAGCAAGAATGTTGGCAACGACCACATCAGCAGTGAAATTTTCAGGTTGGTCTTGAGGTAGGAATAGCTCAAGTTGATCGGCAACACCATTGCGTTGTGCATTATCTTTAGAGGCCGTTAATGCTTGAGGATCGATATCGATCCCAACCACTTTTGCCGCACCAAGCTTGATCGCCGCGATCGCAAGGATCCCTGAACCACAACCAAAATCAAGAACCGTTTTTCCTTTTAGGTCTAGGCCCTCTAGCCACTCTAAGCAAAGTGATGTTGTTGGGTGAGTACCTGTACCGAACGCTAAGCCAGGATCAAGCATCACGTTAATCGCATCAGGTTCTGGAACTTCACGCCAGCTAGGGCAGATCCATAAACGCTCACCAAACTTCATTGGGTGGAAGTTTTCCATCCATTCACGTTCCCAATCTTTGTCTTCGAGCTGTTCAACTTTATAAGCGAAACCTGCTTCAAGCATGCCGCTACTCTTGATTTGCGTGATGATGAAGTCTGTATTGGCTTCTGCGTCATATAACGCGACGATATCAGTATCACCCCAAAGTCGAGTCTCACCCGGCAGAGGTTCAAATACAGGCGTATCGTGTGCATCTAAAAAGGTGACAGATAACGCGCCTGTCTCTTCCATTAGCATGTCGCCAATTTGCTCTGCGTTGGCGTTAGTCGCATTAAGTTTGATTTGAATCCAAGGCATGATATTTGCTCTTTCGTTTCACGATGATTGAAAATTTGCTGCAGAGTCTACCAGAGTTCTACACAATTCAGAAAATAGAATAAAAAATGCCCACCGAAGTGAGCATTTTATGCGTTTCATGTTTCAATATTTAATACGTCAGTATCGAACACTTAAGCTTTTGCGTACAAGCTAAAAGTGATTATTGAAGACCAAGTTTTTTCTCAAGGTAGTGGATGTTTGCACCACCGTGTTGGAAATTCTCGTCATTCATAATGGCTTGCTGTAGCGGTACGTTCACGTGAATACCTTCCACAATCATTTCTGAAAGGGCGTTCTTCATGCGAGCGATAGCAACGTCGCGGTTCTCACCGTAAGTGATAAGCTTACCGATCATTGAATCGTAATGTGGCGGTACTGTGTAGCCCGTGTAGATATGAGATTCCCAACGAACGCCCATACCACCTGGAGCGTGGAAGCGTTGAATTTTGCCTGGAGAAGGTAGGAATCGTACAGGATCTTCAGCGTTAATACGGCACTCAATTGAGTGACCACGCAGTTTGATATCATCTTGTGTGAATGATAACGGTTGACCAGCAGCAATGCGTAGTTGCTCTTTTACCAAATCGATACCAGTCACCATTTCAGTGATAGTGTGCTCAACTTGGATACGAGTATTCATTTCGATGAAGTAGAATTCGCCATTTTCGTATAGGAATTCAAATGTGCCAGCACCACGGTAACCAATTTCGATACAAGCACGGGTACAACGCTCACCAATGTATTTACGCATCTCTTCAGTGATGCCTGGTGCCGGAGCTTCTTCCACTACTTTTTGGTGGCGACGTTGCATAGAACAGTCACGTTCACCTAGGTGGATTGCATTACCTTGGCCATCTGCAAGAATTTGAACTTCAATGTGACGAGGGTTTTCTAGGAATTTCTCCATGTAAACCATGTCGTTGTTGAAACATGCTTTTGCTTCAGCACGCGTCATCGCGATAGCTTCTGTCAGTTCTGCTTCAGAACGAACAACACGCATACCACGACCGCCGCCGCCGCCAGATGCTTTAATGATAACTGGGAAGCCGATGCGTTTTGCGTGAGCTTTGTTTTTCGCTTCATCATCGTTAAGAGGGCCGTCTGAACCTGGTACACAAGGAACGCCCGCTTTCTTCATTGATGTGATAGCCGATACTTTGTCGCCCATCATGCGGATGGTTTCCGCTTTAGGGCCAACAAAGATAAAGCCAGAGCGTTCTACTTGCTCTGCAAAATCTGCGTTTTCAGATAGGAAGCCGTAGCCTGGGTGAACCGCAACCGCACCAGTTACTTCCGCTGCACTAATAATGCGAGGAATGTTCAGGTAGCTGTCGATACCGCGAGCAGGACCAATACAGATGGTTTCGTCAGCAAGAAGTACGTGTTTTAAATCACGGTCAGCAGTTGAGTGTACCGCAACGGTTTTAATACCAAGCTCTTTACATGCACGCAAAATACGTAGCGCAATTTCGCCACGGTTTGCGATAACTAATTTATCTAACATATCGAGTGACCTCTATTATTCGATCACAACAAGTGGTTGATCAAATTCAACGGGTTGGCCATCTTCAACAAGAATTGCAACCACAACACCAGATTTATCGGCTTCGATTTGGTTCATCATTTTCATCGCTTCAACGATGCAAAGAGTTTCGCCAGCAGTAACTTGTTGGCCTACTTTTACGAATGGTTTTGCATCAGGGCTTGAAGCACCGTAGAAAGTACCAACCATTGGCGAAAGAACTTGGTGTCCTGCTGGTGCAGCTGGAGCTGATTCTTCTGCTGTTGCTGCAACTGGTGCCGCGGCTACTGGTGCTGCTACAGGAGCGGCCATCGGTGCTGCTGCGTATTGGATTGGAGCTGGTGCACCAGTGTGGTTACGACTGATTCGTACCGACTCTTCACCTTCAGAGATTTCAAGTTCAGCAATACCAGACTCTTCTACTAGTTCGATAAGTTTTTTGATTTTACGAATATCCATCTTTTCTTTCTCTTTGTCTTGTTAAGTGACCTAAACTCTATGACCGAGTAGGTAAGTATTAGTTCTATCTATTCATATGTAATGAATAGATTACTTTGACTGGAGCTTGTTCAGCGCCGCAGCCAAAGCGAATTGATAACCTTGCGCGCCTAATCCACAAATAACGCCTTCTGCTTTATCGGATAGATATGAGTGATGGCGGAATGGTTCACGTGCATGAACATTGGATAAGTGCACTTCAATAAATGGGATCGCAACCCCGAGCAATGCATCACGTAGTGCTACGCTCGTATGAGTAAAAGCGGCAGGGTTGATGATGATAAAATCAACCTTTTGGTATGCGGCATGGATTGCTTCGATCAGTTCATATTCACGATTTGATTGCAGGTGGGTTAACTCCACCTCGGCTTCCTTGGCTTGTTCTGACAGGGCCGTCACTATTTGATCTAACGTTTGAGAACCGTAATGTGCGGGCTCTCTTAAACCGAGTAGATTAAGATTTGGGCCATTCAGAAGTAGAATGCTTAACTTTGCAGGCATCTTGGGCTTATCTTCCTTTATCGTGAAACGAATACCAATATTCCCATATTATTTACAAATCAGCGTTAATTTCTAGTGAAAAAAACACTGATTTTTAAATTTAGAACCAGATTATAGCTAATTCAGCGCAAATGGCAGCAATTTACTGGTCTTATCTCTCTGTTAGGGGGATGGTTTTTGTAACCAAGTTAACAAAAATGGTCGTTATCCTGCCATTTAATACGGATATTTGTGAGCTGGAATGGATCAAAAAAGCCGCCAATACGCTGGCGGCTTGTGATTAATTAAATGTCTTAGGCAAGTTCTGCTTTTTCAGCAATCAGCTTATCAACAACACTCGGGTCGGCAAGGGTGGATGTATCTCCGAGGTTACTGGTGTCTCCGGTAGCGATTTTACGCAGAATACGACGCATGATTTTACCTGAACGTGTTTTTGGTAAGGAGTCAGTCCAATGCAGTACGTCTGGCGTAGCTATCGGGCCAATCTCCTTACGAACCCAATCTTTGACTTCTTTATGCAGCTCTGCACTTGGGAATTCACCATCATTAAGAGTGATGTAAGCGTAGATGGCTTGGCCTTTTATGTCATGTGGCACACCAACAATCGCAGCTTCAGCAATTTTATCGAATGCAACGAGCGCGGATTCGACTTCTGCGGTTCCCATTCGGTGACCTGATACGTTGAGAACATCATCCACACGACCGGTGATCCAGTAGTAACCGTCTTCATCTCGTTTTGCACCGTCACTGGTGAAGTACATGCCCTTGAAGGTTGAGAAGTAGGTCTGTTCGAAGCGCTCGTGATCGCCATAAACGGTACGCATTTGGCCTGGCCATGAATCGAGAATAACCAGGTTACCTTCAGCGGCGCCATCAATGATATTCCCCATATTATCGACTAACGCCGGTTGTACACCGAAGAATGGGCGAGTGGCTGACCCCGGTTTTAGGTCGGTTGCTCCTGGTAGTGGGGCAATGAGGATCCCGCCTGTTTCTGTTTGCCACCAAGTATCAACAATCGGTGAATTTTCATTACCTATGGTTTTGTAGTACCACTCCCATGCTTCAGGGTTAATCGGTTCACCAACCGATCCCATGATGCGTAAGCTACTACGTGAGGTATCTTCAACCGCTTCGTTACCTTTCGCCATTAATGCTCGGATAGCAGTCGGCGCAGTATAAAGAATATTTACTTGGTGTTTATCGACCACTTTACTCATGCGATTGGTGTTCGGGTAATTAGGAACACCTTCAAACAGAATGGTTTTCGCCCCGTTGGCAAGTGGGCCATAAATGAGATAAGTATGCCCTGTAATCCAACCCACATCGGCGGTACACCAGAACACTTCGCCTGGCTGGTAGTCAAAGACATATTTGAATGTCATTGTGGCATAGACGAGGTATCCACCTGTGGTATGCAGCACGCCTTTAGGTTTGCCTGTTGAGCCGGATGTGTAGAGGATGAATAGTGGATCTTCCGCTTTCATCTCTTCTGGGGGGCAAATTTCAGAAACCGTTGATGTTGCTTCATGCCACCATACATCACGATGATCGTGCCATTCCACATCACCGCCAGTACGTTTGAATACGATGACCTTATCAATGGTTTTTACATCAGGGTTGGTCAGCGCTTCATCGACGTTTTTCTTCAGAGGTACTGCTCGTCCACCACGAACACCTTCATCCGCAGTGACGACAATTTTTGAATTCGAGTCAATGATACGACCAGAAAGTGCTTCAGGTGAGAACCCGCCAAATACGACGGTATGGACTGCGCCAATACGAGTACAAGCTAACATTGCGACAGCCGCTTCGGGCACCATTGGCATGTAAAGACAAACGACGTCACCTTTACGAACTCCTTGCTCTTTGAGAGCGTTTGAGAACAGGCACACTTCTTTGTGAAGTTGATTAAAGGTTAGGGTTTTATCATCGGCTGGGTCATCGCCTTCCCAAATAATCGCCACTTCATCACCGCGTTCCGCTAGGTGGCGATCAATACAGTTGGCTGACACATTGAGTGTACCGTCATCAAACCAGCGAATATCAACATGACCCGTATCGAAAGACGTACTTTTTACGTGAGTAAAGGGTTTAATCCAGTCTACTATTTTCCCGTGTTCGCCCCAGAATCCTTCTGGATCTGAAACGGATTGCTGGTACATCGCTAGGTAGGTATCTTCATCGGCGTGGGTTTGCGCTTTGATGTTCTCTTTTACTGGATAAATATGGGCTTCACTCATTGCATCTCTCCTTGTGCCTTGATCTTTTATCTTCTGGGCAAATTCCGTTTAGGCGTTGTTGTGATTGTTTGATATTGAATACCGCTATGCCTATAACTCTCTGCCAGTAGGCGAGTTTCTACAATTAGACTTTAGGATGAGTGTGAGATTTATGCTTAATTATCGGGAGGTTAACTAGGTTATAAATGAGAGGTTGATCGGCTCCTGCGGGTTTTAGTTGGCAGATAGGGTTAATGTTTAAAGTAAGCTGATGTGAATTCGGGTAAGTCACCTTTGGTCAGGCGAACAAAAACCAGTGCGGCAGATATCGCATCTTGTAGTGCGTCATGTTTGTCTTGAATGGGTAACTGAAGGTGATTACAGATCGCATCTAAGCTTAAGTCGATATAGGCATTTGGCAGCCGCTTTTCGAGCTGATCATGATAGATTTGACTGACTTCAATCAACTGATTGGGGAGGGGGAAGCCGAGTTGTTTTTTACACGCGATATCGAGAATCGTTTTATCGTAGCGGATGTGATAACCGACAAGCGGTCGATTGCCGATAAAGGCGAGTAGTTTTTCTAAGGCTTGTTTTTCACTGACGCCATCGAGAAGATCTTGATGGCGTATTTTGTGAATCTTTACTGAGCCAGAATCTAGCGATTGTGGGGCTCTTAAACGAACTTCAAAAGGTTGACTGGTGATGATCCGGTTATCGATAATTTTAGTGGCGGCAATGGTGACGAGTTCGGCTCGCTTGGGATCTAAGCTGGTCGTTTCACAATCTAAAGAGACAAACTCGCCTTGTTGTGGCGCAGCGAATAGCGACTGATAAGCGGAGCCTTGCAGTTTATAGTGCCACCATTTTCGAGAGAGCCAGTTCATTGGTTTAATCTCTCACTTGGTAGTGATAGCCAAGCCATTGCTTAAACTTTTTGACCACATGCAAGCTGTGGCGAAGCAAATCACGTTCGGTTCGCTCTAATAGCTTAATGTCGATTTTATTGCCGCTATGTTGTTCTGAAAGTTGCTGAGCCAGACGTAGCTTAAAGAACTGTTTGAGAGCTTCACTGAGATTGTCCGCGGTCTCTTGCTCCAATACTTTTTGTTGGACTAAAGCGTCGATACGTTCAAATGTGTTATTCACCCTGATTTTGTGCTCTAAACTCAAAGCCCGAACACCATGAACAATCGGAAAAATACCCCCTTGCTTGATATCGACGCCTGATTTTGATTTTTTCACATTGCCAAAGAGGGTGAGTGGCACGGAGAAATTTAAGGCAGGGCGAATAAACTCCATGAGGATTAGCTCTTGATCCGCCATGAGTTCACTTAAATGCGTTTTAATCGGTGCTAAGAGCTCTCTATTTCCCGCCACGGCATGAGCGTCGGCGACAATTGCAATATCCATCACTTGCTCTGAACGCGCCTTTTTTACCCATTTTGACAGTGTCGACTTCCATTCTGTTTGGCTCTTCACCCACTTTTCGTTATTCACCATGACATTACCGGGGCAGAGTGGGTAACCAAGCTGTTGCAGCGTGTGGGTTAAAGTATTCATGACCGATTCACACTGTTGCCACTGTAATCCATCTTTAAGGATGAGCGCATTGTCTTGGTCGGTTTTGATGATCTGCTCGCCGCGACCTTCGGAACCAAGCACGATAAGGCAGCACTGATCATGCAGAGCTGGTGGAACCACGAGTTCGAATGCTTTCTCTATGATCTGCTCATTGACCGCCGAGATGAGTTGCATGATGAAGCGAGTACGTATGCCATTGCCCAATAAACTTTCAACCAATTGTCGTTGTTTATTGGAAGCCAGTGCAAGCTCTTCAACGCTGGATGCTCGTGCAATCGTCAGGCTTAGCACGTGCGAATGGGTAGAGAATGAACTCAATATTTGAGTCATATCGAGCATGCCGACCGCTTCATTTCCATCGCATACCATCACGCGTTTCATGCGGTTACGAGTCATGGTGATCATGGCGTTAAATAGGAAATCACCATCATCGACATGAAAGACAGGGAAGGTGGCGATTTGACTGACGGGCGTATCGAGTGGACGTTGATCTAGCATGACCGCATGCAACATATTGGTCCGAGTCACGATCGCATAAGGGTGAAGGGTTGGGTTCTCTATGCGTCGAGGGTCGTCTTCAGACAGTTGAACAAGTGCTGAATCTAAAGCGTGCTCTTTTAGCTGCTTGGTGACGTCATTGATCGGCTGATCTGGTTGCAAAATCATTGGGGGGTGATAAATGCTGGCATCCACTTTGGTTAGAATGAATTCAGCAAGATTTTGCTGTTGCTGAGCCGATTCAATTAATGCTTGTCGCTTGGCTAAGTTGTTATCAAAATAGGCGGCAAACTGGCCGTTTTGATTATAGAGATCAATGAATACCTCTTTGGACAGTAAATAGCACAGCGTATCTTCTAGGGTGATGTATTGGTGTTTGGTGTGAGAATCAAATAGCGCACGAACATCAAACATATCGTCGTTAGCGTAGTGAGCGAAAACCTCTTTGCCATCTGCAGATCGCTCTTCTACGGCCCCTTTAATTAAAATATAAAGGTAATGGGACGGCTGCTCGGCGGCGATGATGGTCTCTTTATCTCGGTAGTAAGCGACATCTAATGAAGCGCGTAGCGTTCGCTGCTGCTTTTCTGTGAGTCGGTCAAAAGGAGGCGCTTGCATATTGAATTTTTCAGGCATAGCAGAGTTCACTTACATTAAGAGGCTGACTCTAGTGTGGCAAAATACCGTTTAACCTCCAGACGACTTTGGTCTAATAACGAAATTTGTTTCTCTTCTGAGAGAAAAATATCGCCCTTATTGTTTGATTTATAGAATGCGGAAATACGCTTACGATTTTATTCCCTTTTTTCATGTTGTCTGACAGTGCATAATTGCGCGGATCTTTCTTCCCATGTGACTTTTTGTAGGACACGCCAATGTTTAACCCTTCTCCTTATGGCTGGATTTCTCAGTATTTTCTTGGTTTCTTCTTTGCGTATGGGGTGTATCTGCCTTTTTGGGCGCTATGGTTTGAGGGGCAAGGTGTATCGCCGACCGATATCGGTATTTTAATGGGGATTGGTTTTGCAACCCGTTGTGTGGCGAATTTAGTGTTAACGCCACGGATTCATAAAGTGGAACATTTGATGCCCGCCCTTCGGTGGTTAAGCTTCGCAGCGTTAATTTTTGTTGGTTTTCACTTTTTCACTGGTGGCAGTTTCTTGCTCATGGTGGCTGCGACGATCTTATTCAACCTATGTTGTGGTCCCATTATTCCGTTGTCCGATGCCATGGCAAACTATTACAGTCGCTTAAAGATGCTTGATTATGGGCGCACTCGCTTGTGGGGCTCAATTGCGTTTATTGCTGGTTCAACTGCAGTTGGTTTTTTAGTCGCGCAGTATGGTTCGGATATGATTTTGTATACCGCAATGGCAGGGGTGTTGTTCTCGATGCTGGTCGCAATGCGTAACCCTAATGTGATGCCTGTGACCGAACATGAAGAGCATGCAGAAAGACCGAAACTGACAGAGTTACTCAAAGAGTGGCCGATTATCCGCTTTCTGACTTTAATTGCTTTGATTCAAGGAAGCCACGCCGCCTACTACAGTTTTAGTGCTATTTATTGGAAAGAAGCAGGGCATTCCGAAGTCATCATCGGCTATCTATGGAGTCTTGGGGTGGTAGCCGAAGTTGCAGTTTTCGCATTCAGTAAACGTTTTTTCTCTGGTTGGTCATTACGAACGCTATTTTTGGTTGCTTCTTTTGGTGTGATTGCTCGTTGGGGGTTAACGGCTTCAACGACGATGCTGGTGGCTCTGGTTGTTATCCAGTTGCTGCACGGTGTGACTTTTGCGCTTGCTCATATCGCGGCCATTCAATATATCCAATCGGCACCACAGCATAAAATGGTGGCACTACAGGCACTGTATAATGCACTTCCATTAGGGGCGGTAATTGCACTGATGACGACATTAAGTGGTTGGGGGTATGAACAGTGGGGCGCCAATGTATTCTGGGGGATGGCATTGATGGGTGTATTGGCTCTATTTGTGCGAGTAGATGCAACGGATACACAAGATGATGCAATTTTAGCCACAAAATCTGAGCCTAAACCACAGAATTAGAGCCAGTTGATTGAGTTCAAAAACTATCCTTAGTTAAATGAAAAGCCAGAGCATGATGATTGCTTTGGCTTTTTTTGTTACATGGACTGTAACGCCACTTGATGTAACGGCTGACGCGCGGTTAATTGGGCGGTGTGAAAACAAGGATATACTGGATGCAAGGTTGGATTGTCGTTCCTGTTTCTCTCGCCTATTTGGGTGTGCTGTTTTTGATCGCTTGGTATGGTGATCGGCAAACCAAGTGGCTGGCACGTTGGCGACCTTGGATTTATAGTCTGTCGATCGCGGTGTATTGTACCTCATGGACCTTTTACGGCACCGTAGGCCAAGCCAGTAATAACCCGTGGTCATTCTTGCCCATCTATATCGCGCCAATTCTTGTCTTCACCTTAGGGTGGCGACTCCTCGCTCGGTTGATTCTAATTGCCAAGCGTGAACATATTACGTCGATAGCGGATTTTATTGCTGCCCGTTATGGTAAATCTCAAGGCTTAGCGGTGGCGGTGACGTTAATTGCGGTGGTGGGCATTTTGCCTTATATCGCGTTGCAACTTCGTGGAATTACCATGGGGCTGGATATTGTTGCCCCTCAGTTAGCCGAACAGTTCGGATATGGTAATTATCATGTCTCTTGGTTTGTTGTCGGGGCACTTGCCATCTTTACCATGCTGTTTGGCACCCGCCATATTGATAATACCGAGCATCATAGAGGCATGATGATGGCGGTGGCATTTGAGTCCATCATCAAGCTGGTTGCTTTTCTGACGGTCGGCTGCTTTATCATCTATTTAGCGTGGAATCGGGACAGTATTGATCTGTTTGAGATTGCGTCGCTGACCTATCAATCCCCTAATATACCGACACTGATCATCCATACTATTTTAACCATGCTGGCGATTGTCTGCTTACCACGCCAATTTCATACCATGGTGGTTGAAAATGAACGCGCGCAAGATCTGCACACCGCGCGTTGGTTATTTCCGATTTATCTGATTTTGATGGGGCTGTTTGTGCTGCCTATCGCTTGGGTCGGACAAGGTTTACTCGGCTCAAGTCCTGCTGATACTTTCGTAATCAGTATTCCGATGGCGGTCGGAGCCAGTGACATTGCTCTTTTGGCATTTTTAGGTGGAACTTCGGCGGCCAGCGGTATGGTGATTGTATCGACCATCGCCTTGGCAATCATGGTTTCCAATGACTTGGTGATGCCTCTTTTGCTGAGAAGAATGCGTTTAACTCAGCGTACTCACCAACACTTTTCTGGCCTGTTACTGATGATCCGTCGGGCGCTCATTTTGTTACTGCTTCTTGGTGCTTGGGGCTTCTATCAAGTTCTCGACAGCATTCACTCTTTATCCGCTATCGGCTTCCTATCATTTGCCGCAATTGCACAATTTTCACCGGCACTCATTGGTGGATTGTATTGGCGACAGGGGAACCGAAAAGGTGCTTATGTCGGGTTACTTGTGGGTTTCATTATTTGGTTGATGACCTTAATGAGCCAGACCGACATGCTCGCTGGAGACGCTGGAAGTAATGTGTTGCTGTGGGTGATCACACCGCCTGAGTTTCTGGCTCAATTTAACCTTCAAGCCTCGGATTGGGGCATCGTTCTGAGTGTGACGCTAAATGCACTCTGCTACGTGTTGATCTCCATGGTCACTCGTCCAAGTCTAAGTGAGCGCTTACAATCGGCTTCCTTTGTTGGCACACCGATGCCAGAAAACGAAAACATCAGCTTGTATCAAAGCCGCGTTACGGTCGCGGAACTAGAAATGTTGGCATCTCGTTTTGTTGGACGAAAGCGAGTGAAAACGGCCTTCAAGCACTACTGGACACAGCACAGCAAGGTACTATTGCCCAATCAGCAAGCCCCTTCCGGTTTGATTCGGCATACCGAAAGAGTGTTGGCTGGTGTGTTTGGAGCCTCGTCTGCAAAGTTAGTGCTTACTTCGGCATTGCAGGGTAAAAACATGCAGCTAGAGGAAGTGGCGACCATTGTCGATGAAGCGTCTGAACTGTATGACTTTAGCCGGGGGCTACTGCAAGGGGCGATTGAACACATAGGCCAAGGCATCGCCGTGGTGGATAAACAGCTACGGCTGGTGGCTTGGAATCAGCGTTATTTAGAGTTGTTTGAGTTTCCGGCTGGGCTCATTCAAGTTGGGCGACCGATTTCAGATGTCATTCGCCATAATGCAGAGCAAGGTTTATGTGGACCCGGAGATCCAGAAGAGCATGTTAAGCGTCGGGTTTATCATTTAGAGCAAGGTTCTCGGCACACCTCTTCTCGAACCCGAGCGGATGGACGAGTGATTGAAGTGCAAGGTAACCCCATGCCGGGCGGTGGGTTTGTGATGAGCTTTACCGATATCACCGTATTTAGAGAGGCCGAAAAGGCACTTAAAGATGCCAATGAGACGTTGGAGTTTCGAGTGCATGAAAGGACTCAAGAGTTAGAAACCCTGAACCGAAAATTAGTCTCAGCGACTCAAAAATCCGAACTGGAGTCGCAGTCTAAATCACGATTTTTGGCGGCGGTGAGCCATGATCTTATGCAGCCGTTGAATGCGGCTCGTCTGTTTTCATCTTCATTAACGGAAGTCGCGCAAGATAAAGAAGTGAAGCGCTTGGCCAGTTACATTGAAAGTGCATTGGAAGCAGGGGAAGATTTGATTGGCGACTTGCTTGATATTTCGCGGTTAGAATCTGGAAAGATGGACGTAAATGTACACAGTTTTGCTATTAATGATGTCTTAGCTAATTTAAATGCTGATTTCAGTGCTCTCGCCAAGCAACAAGGGATCGATTTCCACATGATGCCCTCTTCGTTGTATGTCATGTCTGACCCTAAATTACTGAGACGGGTAGTGCAAAACTTTCTGACCAACGCCTTTCGATACAATCCTAAAGGCAAAGTGGTTCTTGGGGTAAGGCGAGTGAAAGGTCAAGTTCGCATTGATGTGTGGGATAACGGCATTGGAATCGAGCAAGATAAACAGCAAGAGATATTCGAAGAGTTTAACCGAGGTAGCCAAGTTCGTTCCGATCAAGGGTTAGGGCTTGGTCTTGCGATTTCAAAAGGGATTGCTCATGTTCTGGATCATCAAATATCAATGCGTTCATGGCCAGATAAAGGCAGCGTCTTCTCTCTGACGCTAGAGAAGTCACAGTATGTGGAACCCGAGCAGCAAGCTTTGAAACAGGAAACGAATTCAGACCTTAATCATATTCGAGTGTTGTGTGTCGATAATGAAACGGAGATTTTATTGGGGATGGAGGATTTATTGGCTCGTTGGGGATGTGAAGTGAAAACCGCGACCGATTTAATGCAAAGTCTTAAAACGTTAGAGAATGGCTGGGTGCCCGATGTCATTTTCTCTGATTATCGACTCGACAATGGCAGAACCGGGCTTGAGGTATTGCAACAGTGTCGTCTGCGTTTGGGTGATAGTTTTGAAGGCGTGATCATTAGCGCAGATCGTACCGACGACATGATGGACGGAATTAAAGGTAACGGCTTTAGTTTCATTGCCAAGCCAGTCAAGCCATTGAAGTTAAGGACGATATTGAATCGAGTCGATAAAGGGTAAATCATAACATTAGGCATAGCCCATATTATTTCAACAAATAAAAAAGCCGATGCAATGGCATCGGCTTTGGTTTCCGTGAGGGGCTGAGCTACCTACAAGCTCAGTCCTTATTGGATTAATGGTCGTGAGCTTCACCCGCACCTTTAGGGAAACGGATAGACTCAACCATCTCTTGTACATCTTCAGGAACTTCAGCCGTTACTTTGTTTACCGCAATAGAGATAATAAAGTTTAGACACATACCTAGCGTACCGATGCCTTCTGGGCTGATACCAAACCACCAGTTTTCAGGTGAGCTTGCTGCTGGGTTGATGAACTTGAAGTAGATAATGTAGCTTGCTGTGAAGGCGATACCTGCCAACATACCTGCAATCGCACCTTCTTTGTTCATCTTCTTATAGAAGATACCTAGGATAATTGCAGGGAAGAAGGACGCCGCAGCAAGACCGAATGCGAACGCTACCACCTGTGCAACAAAGCCTGGAGGGTTAATACCTAAGTAACCCGCACCAACAATCGCAACCATTGCAGCCAATCGAGCGGCGAGCAACTCTTGTTTGTCGGTCATGTTAGGTCTAAAGCCTTTCTTCAGTAAATCATGTGAGATAGACGTTGAGATAACCAGTAATAGACCCGCAGCGGTTGATAGTGCAGCCGCTAAGCCACCTGCCGCCAGTAAGCCAACAACCCAGTTTGGTAGTTTTGCAAGTTCTGGAGATGCTAGTACGATAATGTCACGGTTGATTTTCATCTCGTTACGCTCATCGCCCGAGTAGAACATCTTGCCATCGCCGTTCTTATCTTCCCAGCCAACAAGACCTGTGCTTTCCCAGTTTTTATACCAGCTTGGTGCTTCTTCACCAGAGACACCTTGCATGTCCGGGCCATTAATTGTTTCAATCATATTTACACGAGCAAAGGCAGCAACACCTGGTGCGGTTGTGTAAAGCAATGAGATGAACAGTAGTGCCCAACCTGCTGAGATACGCGCATCACGAACACGAGGAACGGTGAAGAAACGAATGATTACGTGTGGCAGACCCGCAGTACCAACCATTAGAGCAGCACAGATGAAGAAGACATCGACCATGCTCTTATTACCTTCGGTATAAGCGGTAAAGCCGAGCTCTTCCGTTAAGCCATCCAGTTTGTCGAGTAGGTAAACATCGCTACCCGTAATTGTAGAACCCATACCGACTTGTGGTAGTGGATTGCCCGTCATCATAATTGAGGTAAAGATCGCAGGGACAAGGAAAGCGAAAATGAGAACACAGAATTGAGCAACCTGCGTATAAGTGATGCCTTTCATGCCACCAAGCACTGCGTAGAAGAACACAATACCCATACCGATGATGATGCCGAGGTTAATATCAACTTCGAGGAAACGGGAGAATACAACGCCCACACCACGCATCTGACCTGCAACGTACGTAAACGATACGAAGATTGCACAGAATACCGCTACCATACGAGCTGTTTTCGAGTAGTAACGCTCACCAATGAAATCAGGCACCGTAAACTGGCCGAATTTACGTAGGTAAGGGGCTAAACATAGCGCAAGTAGTACGTAACCACCTGTCCAACCCATAAGGTAAACCGCACCGTCGTAACCAACGAATGAGATGATACCTGCCATAGAGATAAAGGATGCTGCTGACATCCAATCAGCGGCGGTTGCCATGCCGTTTGCTACAGGGTGTACGCCACCGCCTGCAACGTAGAACTCACTGGTTGATCCAGCACGAGCCCAGATAGCAATACCGATATATACCGCAAAGGTAATACCGACCAATATAAACGTCCAAGTTTGAATATCCATGTTCTAGCCTCTAGTCTTCCTGTACGTTGTATTTTTTGTCGAGCGCATTCATGCGAACAACGTAAATAAAGATTAAGGCGACAAAGGTATATATTGAACCTTGTTGTGCGAACCAAAACCCTAGCTTAAAGCCACCAAACTGAATGACATTCAAAGCATCGACAAATAAGATGCCTGCTCCATATGACACGACAAACCATATGGCAAGTAGTGACCCCATTATCCCCAAGTTTTCCTTCCAGTAGGCTTGAGCATGTTCTGTTGATTCGAACGACATGACCTTCTCCTTGATTCCATTTCGTAGAAACTGTTTTTGTAGATAATTACCGTGTTAACGTAATGTTACGATTTAGAAGATAGCAGCCTAAAATCAAGAGATCTGTGCAACTTTAGTCGGGAGGAATAAAACAAAAAACGCCCGAAAAATGGGCGCTTAATCAGATAGGAGGGGTAAAGTGTGATGTTAATTTGTTGTTAAATTAGCCTAAGGTCTAACGTTCAATAGGAATCAGAGAAGATTTATCTTAAGACGATCGTCTAGAGCTCACTTTCCATTTGTTGTAAAACAATGACCGCTTGAGTTCGGTTCTTAACATCGAGTTTTCTAAATATTGCGGTCATATGCGCTTTGATGGTGGCTTCGGAGACATGTAACTCATAAGCGATTTGCTTGTTGAGCAGGCCATCAGACAGCATGCCGAGCACTTTGTATTGCTGAGGGGTAAGAGTGGCGATCTTCTCTGCAAGGTCATTGCAGGCCGCATTGTTGGTAATTAATCCTTCAGGGAAGAAAGGGTCGCCTGCGAGGACTTGATTGAGCGCGCTAATCAGTGATCGCATATCGCTCGATTTAGGGATGAAGCCAAATGCACCATGACTTTTCACTTGTGCGACAACACTTGCATCTTCACTTGCAGAGATAACCACAATGGGTAGATCGGGATGTTCTGCACGTAATTGAATTAACCCTGACATCCCGTTTGCTCCTGGCATTTTTAAATCCAGCAGTAGCAGATCAGGTTCTTCACCTTTAGCAAGAAGATCAAGCAGCGCACTGAGTGAATCTGCTTCTAAGAGATTTGCGCCACTGATCGCCATATGTACAGACTGGAATAGGGCGTTACGGAATAAGGGGTGATCATCGGCAATGATAATGGTGTAGGTCGAATCCATGACGTTATACACTTTTTATAATTTAGTTAAATTTATTATTATCGCTAAACCTGTTTTGAACAATATTTATGCACTAAAAGTCTGAAGCATATCGACTTTTATTCATATGCATCCATGATCTTGCATTGGATTCAAAAAAAAGCCGTTCACGCAGAGGTAAACGGCTTAATTACGGGTATCAATCAACTCTGAAAAGTCGATTCTGTTTTATAAGTTATGAGCTTGAATGTGGTGAAGAAAAGGTTTTGCTTGCATAAAACCGGTAATTCGAGCATTTGGAACATGGTTACCCTTACCGTCCCAGAACTCGATAGTTGGTAAGCCAAGAACATTCAATTGCTTTAATAATTCAATGTCTTGTGGCTGGTTCTTAGTCACATCGGCCTGGAGTAATACGAACTCTTTTAGCTTCTGTTCAACCTCTTGCTGGTGGAAGGTGTATTTCTCAAACTCTTTACAAGCGACACACCAATCTGCATAGAAATCGAGCATGACTGGCTTGCCTGACTTTTTCGCTTCCACTAGTTGTTGTTCTAGCTCAGTAACATTGTTCACGCGGATAAAACTGATCGTCGTTTCTGTTCTAGTTTGTGGTGAGCTACTGTCTGAGAACCAATAGTTGAGTGCTGGCTGCGCCGAGGAAAACAGACCTAAAACCGCAATAATACCGATCAAGCTCTGTTTCCATCCTCCAAATGGTAAGGCGTTTTTGGTGTGATACAGCCAACCAAATGCCGCAAAACCTAGTGTTGACCAAAGCACGGTTGACCAAAACTCAGGAAGAATACGTTCAAGCAAAAATATTGGAGCCGCGAGTAAGATAAAACCGAAAACAGTTTTCACTTTATCCATCCAACCACCGGCTTTAGGAAGTAACTTATTTCCGAATACGGCAACTAATATGAGAGGTATCCCCATCCCCATTGCGAGCGCATAAAGGGCGATACCACCCGTAAGTAGATCACCACTTTGCGCGACATAAAGCAGTGCGCCAGATAAGGGTGCCGTCGTACACGGAGAGCAGACTAGCCCTGAAATTGCCCCCATGACAAATACACCGAAACTATTGCCGCCTTGCTGCTTATTACTTTGAGTATTCAACCATGTCTGCACGCTGCTTGGGAGTTGCAAGTTATAAACGCCAAACATCGACATCGCTAACCCAACAAATAGCACGCTCAAACCTATTAATACGTAAGGATGTTGCATTGCGGCTTGAAATTGCATTCCAGCGGAAGCAACCACTAGCCCGAGCAAGGTATAAGTGAGAGCCATTCCTTGCACATAAATAAAAGATAGCCCTAATGCTCGTCGATGATTGAGCTTGCCGCTCCCTAATACGATACCCGTTAAAATAGGGTACATAGGTAAAACGCACGGAGTGAAAGCAAGGCCAACACCTAGCGCGAGAAATAGGAAAGGTGTCCACCAATTATTGCCAAGTTTATCGGCTAAGCTTGAATCGTTTGAAGCCGGAGTGACATTCGCAGAATTAGGATTCAAAGTAGTCGATGGCACTACGGCAACAGGAGTCTCGGACTGAGTTATTGCTGAGGTTGCCTTTTGAGGTGGGCGTGGATCAGTCGCCGTTTTATCGCCATTAGTATTGAATGGGCTGAGGTCTATCACTCGGGTTTCTGGTGGGTAACAAAATCCCGCTTTTGCACAGCCTTGATATTGAACAATCAAGCGTGCGCCAGTTTGGTATTCGCTCAGCGGAACGTCAACAAACAGTGGCTGAGTGTAGATGTTTACCTTGCCAAAAAATTCATCTTGGTAAGGTTTCCCATCGCGCATTTGAATATCGCCTAAAGTGACGTTTTCTGCACTGATTGAAATACGATCTTGGTAGAGGTAGTAATCTTCTTTGACTTGCCAATCCAAAGATATTTGGTTGCCTTGTTGATAAAAGTTCAATGGGAAGGCTTGATCAACAGGCACAAAACTATTGTCTGTTGGAGCAAAAGCAGCGGATTTATCGCTGTTACCAAATAGAGCAAGGGCAGGGCTAGATACGGTCATTAACCCAATGAAAAACAGAGTGACGAGTGCGCGCATAATGAAATTTACTAGAATTAAGTTAAAAGTATATTAACTCAATGAGACCCGATTTTATGGGGATAAGTTTCATTATTAAAAAATAAATATGATTTATGTGGTGGGGGGGGGGAACACAGAGATGCGAGTTGCAGAAGAGCAATGGCCTAATGATTAGGCCATTGTATAGAATGAAAGCTTATAGTACGCCAAGACGCTCTTTTACGACGCGCTCACATGCTTCAATATTGCTGACATCTTTTGGTGCGACGATCACGGTGTCATTACCACCGACAGTCCCTAAGATCTCTCCGTGTGGATCGATATCAATTAAGCGCGCAACAAGCTGTGCACTGCCAGGGTGAGTTTTAATCACAACCATTAATTGGTTATGTGTAATAAATTCAATTTGAGAAGAGATCGACGAGCCAACACGAACTGGCGCACTTTCCACTGTCATGCAGTACACTTTCTTACCGCAAGCGTTTTGCACTTTAACGACACCCAATTGGGATAATAAGCGTGATACTGTTGATTGACTTATCCCTTCATACCCAAGTTCAATTAAACGCAAACGTAGGTCATTTTGCGTCGCAAAACTTTGTTGTTGAAGTAAACGCTTACATGCAGCGGTTAATGTTTTATCGTCGGCAGTTAGCGCCGTAGCCTGTATGTTTTCAGTATTCACGGACAACTCCTTATTAGTCTGCTTTTAGTCACAAGCTTAGGTTCAGTGTTGAACGAAAAGGCTAAAGGCGATGAGAGAGGCAAATATTATTAACTAGTATGCCGATGTTATCAGTATCTTTATATTGGTTTATTGAGCTTAATCACCAAATAAAAAACTATAATTAAGCTTTTTGATGGGTTCTTTGTTCTGAATTTTAACATCTAAAGTGCGCTAAAATAGTTGAAGTTATTGCAAAGGTGTTAAATATAAAAAACGGCCCATACTGACTATAATATCAGTATGGGCCGAGTTAGCATGTTTGTCTTTAAATCGACTTAAATTAGCGTTTTTCTGTCATGATTCCACGTGAAAATACTTTCTCACAGTATTTACATTTAAGCTGTACACGCTCTTTTTTCAGTAGAACTTTGAAGCCACTTTCCACTGGTTCGCCATGAGAAATACAGTTGCTGTTTGGGCACTCAAAAATCGCGTTGATTTGCTCTGGTAACGATAGTGTGAGCTTATCGACAACTTTGTAATTTTCGATTTGGTTTACTGTTGCTGCTGGGGCGTAAAGCGCCAATTGGTTCGCTTGTTCATTAGTAATGAACACATTCTCAATTTTGATTAAATCTTTATGACCTAGTGCTGATGACGGTAGGTTTAAGCCAATCGTAACGCGCTCGTTGGTTTTATGCATATTAAAAAGCTTCAGAACTTTTATGCCAACGTGAGCAGGGATGTGGTCAATTACTGAACCATTACAGATTGCTTCTACTTGTAGTTGAGTCTCTTTTACCATGATAAATTCCCCCTGCTTAAAGTTCTTTGTTTAGGACTAGTGCTAACAATGCTTCACGAGCATAAACGCCATTTTCGGCTTGCTCAAAATAGTATGCGTGTTTGGTCTTATCGACATCTGTTGTGATTTCATCCACACGAGGTAGCGGGTGAAGAATCTTCAGATTATCTTTTGCAGGCTCTAGCATTGATGCCGTTAAGATATAAGCCGCTTTCATGTGCGCGTATTCAGATTCATCAAAGCGTTCTTTCTGTACGCGAGTCATGTACAGAACATCCAATTCAGGTACTACTTCTTCGATGTTTTTGTGCATGCTGTATTTAATGCCAGCATCATCCAACTCTTCACAGATGTAATCAGGCATAGATAGAACTTCAGGAGCAATAAAGAAGAAGCGAACGTTGTTGAATTTTGCAAGCGCTTGGGTCAGTGAGTGAACCGTACGTCCGTATTTCAAGTCACCAACAAAAGCTACATTCAAGTTATCCAGTGTTCCTTGAGTCTCATAGATTGAGAACAAATCTAACAGTGTTTGAGTTGGATGTTGGTTCGCACCGTCGCCGCCATTCACAATTGGCACGCCATTTGAGAATTCAGACGCTAAACGTGCAGCCCCTTCTTGTGGGTGACGCATAACAAAGGCATCCACATAAGATGAGATAACTTGCACTGAATCGGCAAGAGTTTCGCCTTTCTTCGCTAGTGATGTATTGCCACCGTTATCAAAACCAATGACAGTTCCACCTAAGCGTTGAACGGCGGTTTCAAAAGAGAGGCGAGTACGAGTTGAAGGTTCGAAGAAGCAACTTGCTACCACTTTGTTTTTTAATAACTCAGGGTTTGGTTCTGCTTTAAGTTGCCCAGCGGTCTCTACGATCAACTCTAGCTCACTACGAGATAGCTCTGGAATTGAAATGATATGTTTATTAAATAACGAATGCGCCATAACGTTTTTCCTTTAACAACGAAACAAACTGATGAATCAAAGCTGCCCTATAGCGGGCCGCACCAAATTTAAGACAAAAAAAAGCCTCCAATAATAGGAGGCTTTTAATAGGATCTTTTCAATAACAACCAAAATTCGAAAAAATATGAAATAGATAACGACGCCATTTTCAGGCTCTGTGCAATCAAATATTGTAGATTGGTCGTCTTCATTTCTTTCTCTATTTTGGCAAATTGCGAAGGATTATACGTAGAATTCTATACAGTGCAAACGTTTTCGTAAACTAATTTTCAGGTGAAAGTTTATGCGGGAAGTATGCGAATTACTTGTCAGGAGGGTTGGCGTTAAGGTTTTGAATTTTATTGATTTTGTTGGGCTTTAACTTTTATCGGTGCAAAAAAATATGCGAGTAATATCCAAGATATTACTCGCAATATGACAGTTAAGAACAATAGGAGAGCCTAATAATATGCGCTTAACTGTGGTTCATGCATCAAACTATAATCAATTACTGACCTAGTGTCGCAACCATGATTGCTTTGATTGTGTGCATGCGGTTTTCAGCTTCATCGAATACGATAGAGTGCTTAGATTCAACCACTTCATCTGTTACTTCAACGCCGTCTTTAAGCATTGGGTATTCTTGAGCAAGTTCTTTACCAACTACTGTATCTTCACCGTGGAATGCAGGTAGGCAGTGCATGAATTTAACATGTGGGTTGCCAGTTGCTTTTAGCATTTCCATGTTTACTTGGTAAGGCATCATTAGGTCGATACGTGCAGCCCAAGCTTCTTTCGCTTCGCCCATTGATACCCAAACGTCAGTGTAAAGGAAGTCACAACCTTCAACACCTTCTTGAACGTTTTCAGTAACAGTGATTTTCGCACCAGTTTCTTCAGCGATTTCACGACATTGAGCTACTAGCTCTTCTTCAGGCCAGAATGCTTTAGGAGCAACTAGACGAATGTCCATACCCATTTTCGCAGCACCAACCATTAGAGAGTTACCCATGTTGTTGCGAGCATCACCTAGGTAAGCGAAAGTCATTTCGTGTAGCTGTTTACCACGGCCGTGCTCTTGCATAGTTAGGAAGTCAGCAAGAATTTGAGTTGGGTGGAACTCATCTGTTAGACCATTCCATACTGGAACACCAGCGTATGCGCCAAGATCTTCAACGATTTCTTGACCGAAGCCACGGTATTCAATGCCATCGTACATGCGGCCAAGAACACGTGCTGTATCTTTCATTGACTCTTTGTAACCGATTTGAGAACCAGAAGGGCCTAAGTAAGTTACGTTAGCGCCTTGGTCATATGCAGCAACTTCAAATGCACAACGAGTACGAGTAGATGCTTTTTCAAAGATAAGCGCGATGTTTTTACCCGTTAGGCGAGGCTGCTCGTAACCGTTGTACTTCGCTTTTTTCAACTCAGCTGCTAGTTCTAGCATGTGTTGGATTTCACGTGGAGTGAAGTCTAGAAGTTTTAGGAAGTTACGGTTGCGTAGGTTAAAAGCCATGATGTATTCCTTCTTGTATTATGACTCCCTACGACAATAGGTGTAGGGAGCATGTCTAAATTAAGTATGGGGTTTAAGTATTTTTATCTTTCTAAACTATTAAGCGTCGCGTTTGATGTTAGTTCCCGCTTCGCCCTTCAAGATGCGTAGGCCATCTTCAAGTGCGCCGATACCAACTAACTTGCCGCCTTGTTTGATGAATTCACATGAAGCTTCAATCTTAGGCCCCATTGATCCTGCATCGAATTCGTACTGAGATAATTCGCTTGGTGTGGTTGCGCTTAGAGCATGTTGCGTTGGTTTGCCCCAGTCTAGGTATACCGCGTCAGCGTCAGTTAAAATAAGTAGTGCATCTGCGTCTAGCTGTTTCGCAAGGAAAGCTGCTGACATGTCTTTGTCGATAACTGCTTCAACACCGACTAATTTACCGTTCTCTTCTTTTACTGGGATGCCGCCACCGCCAGTACAGATTACTAAGTGGCCTTGATCGATAAGCGTAGTGATAGCGTCGCTTTCGATGATGCCTGTCGGTTGTGGGCTAGGCACAACACGACGGAAATGTTTGCCGTCTGGCTTAATTGACCAGCGGTATTTTTCAGCCAATTCTTTCGCTTCCGCTTCTTCGTAAATTGGACCGATTGGTTTTGTTGGGTCTGCAAACGCTGGATCTTTTGGATCAACAGTCATTTGAGTCAACATGCAAGAGATATGCGTTTGAGGAAGGTAGTTTCTAAATTCCTGCATCAACATGTAGCCGATCATGCCTTGAGTTTCTGCTCCCAGAACGTCTAATGGGTATGGACTTACTTTTTTGTATTCCAAACCTTGTAGTGCTAATAGACCAACTTGTGGGCCGTTTCCGTGCACTAGAACTACGTTGTACTCTTCGGCGATCTTAGAGATAGTTTTAACTGCGGTTTCAATATTTTCACGTTGGATATCAGCTTCAAGTGGCTGACCACGGCGTAGTAGTGCATTACCACCCAACGCTACGACAACAGTTTGCTTAGTCATAATCGATTCTCTTTGAATTCTGACTAAGGTCGAAATCGTTATTCCGACCTTAGTATTTAGCTTAGTTTTTGTTGCTTTAACACGAATTGCTTAGTTGAAGGTGGCGATTAGATACCGTCACGTTCGATTGGGCAGCTCATGCAGCGTGCGCCGCCACGGCCACGACCAAGTTCGTCACCTGGGATAGGTAGAACTGTGATGCCCGCTTTGTCGTATTTTTCGTTAGTGTAAGTGTTACCTTCGTAACCAATTACAACACCTGGTTTAACAGTTAGTACGTTGTTAGCATCGTTCCATTGCTCACGTTCTGCAGTGAAGTTGTCACCACCAGTTGTGATTAGGTTTAGCTTGTCTACGCCTAGTGCTTTTTCGATAGCAGTAACGAAGTAACCTTCTTCTTTAACGTTAACAGCGCCAGTTTCGTCGCCAGTTAAGCTCCAGCATTGAACGTCTTTACGAACCACTTCTGGGTAAACAGAGAATGTATCTTCGTTCATGTGCGTCATTACTGTATCTAAGTGCATGCAAGAACGGTGTTTAGGAAGTTCCATTGCAATAACTTGTTTCGCTTGGCCATGTTTGAATAGGTTAGAAGCTAACTGCTCAACACCTTGTGGCGTTGTACGCTCAGACATACCGATAAGTACAGAACCTTTACCAATTACAAGAACGTCGCCGCCTTCAATTGTAGAGTGGTCGTACATTTTTTCTTCGTCGCCGTAGTACTTAACAAAGTCTGCACCAGCGAACGTTGGGTGCCAGCGGTAAATTGCACGAACGTGGTTAGTTTCACGTTGACGAGCTTCTTTAGCCATTGGGTTGATAGAAACACCGCCGTATACCCAGCAAGAAGTATCGCGAGTAAATAGGTGGTTTGGTAGAGGCTCGATGATGAAGTCTGTCGGAGCGTGCATGCTTTGCATCATAGAAGATGATTTCATTGGCATTTCAGCGTAAGACAAACCACCCGTTAGGATTTTAGCAAGTTCAACGTTTGGTAGGTCAGCTAGGTAGCAACGTACGTCATTTGCAAATGTTTTACCTAAACGGTAATCAGAAACTTGACGAGTCAGCAACCATTCTTTCGCTTCAGCTACTGCTAGAGTGTCAGCAAGAAGGTCTGTTAGAAGTAAAACTTCAACGCCTTGGTCACGTAACGTTTTAGTAAATGCATCATGCTCTTTACCTGCACGTTCTACTGCTAACACATCATCAAATAATAAGTCGTGGCAGTTAGATGGTGTTAGGTGGCTAAGTGAACGTCTTGGACGGTGAACTAGAACGCGACGTAGTTGGCCAACTTCAGAACCTACATAGAACTTACTCATAATCTTATCTCTCTATTTGAATGCTTTTATATTTAAAAGCACATTATTATTTCGTAGGGAATAAAGGATTAATTTAAATATCCAGTTTTTCTTTCTGGAGCCCATATTACTCCAGAGTGAATAGGATTCTTAGAGGTTAGTCACAAATAGATTATTCACGTGAAACCCTTGTGTGGCGGGGCTTGTAACAAATTTTATGCAGCAATTTACTTTAAATTGACATGGGTTTTTAGTGGCTTTTTCGCGTAATTATTCGCTATTTATGCCGTTGTTGGTTGAATGCTGGATTTTTATGGGAAATTTATTCAATAATAATTTCTGTGGCAATGCGGATATGCAATTTTCTTATTCACTATAACTGTGTATCTATATGCATTTAGATTGGATTGTGTGTTTTTTTAACAAAACTTTTTTACGTAAAGTGCTTGTAGGTCACATTTTATATTTTGGGTTAGTTGTGTTTTTTTTAGCGAATTAGAGTCGTTTTTATTATTCAAAATGAGTCGGCGATAATATTGTAATATTTCTTTTTTTATAGTTATTCAAAAATACTCATTAATTATGTTCCAACCATTTAATTAGCCATAAATGTTATGGATGAATGGCCGTGATATATATAAATCTATCAAAATCAATTAATAAACACGCATAGATAATAGGGGTTTACTTACACTGTTGGTCTACTTCTTCTTCTACTTCTTCTACTTCTTCTACTTCTACTGTTGATGTCGATGTTGATACGACCATGGCTTGATGGTACGTATCCGTGTGTATGCTTGATTTGAAGATTTGAAGATTTGAAGATTTGAAGATTTGAAGGAGAGGCCTATGGGCTGAATAGGCTGGGCAGTTTAATGGCCCACGCCGATCTAGCGGCTCGCATGTCGATACCTGTAGATTGATGGCCAGGCATCACTGGCGATAAGAAAAGAGAAAAGGGTCAGCATGACGACTCATGGGTCAGCATGCGGTAGAAGAGGTAATGCCCATGAGTAAGAGCTGGGGCATGTGATGGACGATAGGAAAGGACGTTGAGCAAGACAAATACAGAGCGAAAAAAAACCGCCCGTAGGCGGTTTTTACAGTCAAGACTGTGATTACATGATAGCGCCGATACTTAGCGTAACCATGATTACAACCAATAGGATTGCAAGTAGCGGAGCGACCCATTTAACCCAGCGAACGTATGGTACACGAGCGATAGCAAGACCACCCATAACCACTGCAGACGTTGGTGTCATTAAGTTCACTAGACCAGATGCAGATTGGTAAGCCGTTACAACGAGTTCACGTCCTACGCCAGCAAAGTCAGCTAGAGGTGCCATGATAGGCATTGTTAGTACCGCTAGACCTGAAGATGAAGGAACTAGGAATGATAATAGAATTTCTAGTAGGAACATCACGTTGATGAACACGATAGATGACAAGCCAGTTACTGCGTTTTCTGCAGCGAACAGGATAGTATCAGTGATCATACCGCGGTCCATTACTACCACGATACCACGTGCGATACCGATGATTAGCGCAACACCTAATAGGTCACGAGCACCATCAATGAAGCTAGTGGTGAACTCTTCTTCACTCATGCGAGCGATAAGGCCGATAAGGATAGTTGAACCTAGGAACATTGCAGAGATTTCTGCCATCCACCAGCCAGCAACCGATACACCGTAAATCATTACACCGAATGAAGCTGCGAAGATAGTTAGAATGATTTTACGAGTGGTTGTGAAATCAAGAAGCTCACCAGTTTGGTTTCCAAGGAAGTGCGCTTTGTTTTCTTCGTATTTGTCGTAAACGATTGATTTAGTTTGGTCTGCACGCACCATTTTTGCATAGCGCATAACGTAACCAACACAGATAACCCAACCGATAACAAGCATAAGAACACGTAGCACGATACCGTCAGTGAACGGGATGCCTGCTGCGTTTGCTGCGATAACAGTAGCGAACGGGTTAATCGTTGAACCTAGAGTACCGATACCAGCACCTAGTAGAACCGTTGCTGCTGCCACTAATGGGTCAAAGCGAGCGGCCATCATTACTGGAACAAGTAGCGTGTAGAATGGTAGAGACTCTTCCGCCATACCATAAACCGTACCACCAGCAGCAAAGAGCGCCATGAGTATCGGAATCATTAACTCTTCTCGCCCCTCAAGACGAGCGGTTACACGTTCGATACCTGCATCGATAGCACCTGTTTTAGTTACTAGGCCAAGGAAGCCACCGATAACTAGAATGAAAAGTGATACATCAATCGCAGCCGCTTCATAGCTGTTGTGATCGTAGAAACCATCGATTGGAGCCATTAGTACATCAACAACGCCTTGCGGGTTACCGTCAGTCGCTTTATAGGTACCAGTAATTGGCACTTCACGGCCTAGGTCTTCGTTCATAGCTCGGTCGTATTGACCTGCTGGAACGATCCAAGTTAGAAGTGCAACAGTTGCAATCAGTAGGAATAAAATAGTGTAAGCAGAAGGGAATTTAAAGTTAGCAAAAAAGCCGCCTTTTTCTTCCTTTTGAACAGTTTCGGTAGTCATAGCAATCTCCTTTCACGTCATTGCTCTAAAGGCAGTTCAGTGTGAATTCGCGAGTCAAAAATAAATAGCTGATCCAAAATTGGGTAAATAAAGAATTTTAATCAAAATGCGAAATGATTAGTTAATTAAATAATGCATTAAACCAATAATTTATATTTGTGATTATTAAATTAAATCCGATATTAAATTTAAAGTTTCATTTATCTGGCGGCTATTTTAAATCCCATTGTGAAATCTATCCTAGGCGTTGTTCACACTTTTATTGTGCTAACTTTATACTCAATAGCTGTTCTTGGAATTATCAGGGTATTAGTGTGCTTAAAGTGGTTATCTATGCTGCTGGTTGAGGCGTGTTCTTTTATTTTCGGGTCTCTAGGGGCTGGTGTGCATAAATGTCTGGAATTTTATGCAAAAGAAAATTTGGCTATGTTTTTGGTGTTATTTCGACAATGTTTGATGCATGTCAAATCTGAAGCGTGATCTAGATTTGTTTTGTGCTTTGAGTAACTAAAAATATAAGAATTTACACTAAGTTACGCAAATTATGGCTGAATAAAAGTGGGTGGTAATTAAGCGTATGATTCGTTGAATAAAAGCGTGGAACTACGTAGGAGAAATAAAAAGAGGAGCGATATTCGCTCCTCTTTATTCAATACAAAATCTAGTCGATTAGATCATGATGTTCGATAGGATCAGACCAAATATGATGCTAAATACCATGCTGAGTAAGCCTGGGATCATAAAGCTGTGGTTGAAGATGTACTTACCAATATTCGTGGTACCAGTTCGGTCAAAGTCAATCGATGCGATGATAGGACCGTAGTTTGGAATAAAGAAGTAACCGTTAACCGCAACGAAGGTTGCAATGATGATTGTTGGTGGAAGACCTAGAGCTATCGCGACAGGGACAAGAACCGCAGTTGTTGCACCTTGGCTGTTTACCATTACCGATAAAGCAAATAGTGCGAATGCAAATGTCCATGGTGCCACTTCAACTAAACCAGATACTGCTTCTTTTACCATTGCAGCATGGCCGCCAATGAAAGTATCGCCTAACCAAGCAATACCGAAGATAGCCACAATCGCACGCATACCAGCATGGAACACGGAGCCTTGGCTAATCGCATTGCCGTCTGGTTTACAGATCAAGATGATAAGAGCAGCAACCGTTAGCATTACGATTTCAATGGTGTGCGCCATACCCATAGGAGAGCCATCAAATTGAGGGCGAAGTGATGGGAAAGCACCCATGATAACTACCGTTAGCGCACCAAATAGGAACATGCCTACTGATTTTTTCGCTTGTGGTGTGATGATGATATCTTCAACCGCTTCCTCTTGTTCCATCTCTTTACGGAACTCAGGATCTTGCATGCGGCGTTGGAATTCAGGATCGTCTTTTAGCTCTTTACCAAGCTTGTTAACAATGACACAAGCACAAGCAAGGCCAAGGAAAGTACTTGGGATCGTCACAGAAAGCACGTTACCTAGCGTGATGCCTTGTGGTTCTAGGAAGGCAACCAAAGCGACAACAGCGGCTGCAATTGGGCTTGCAACAATCGCAAATTGTGATGCGATAACAGCCATACCCAGTGGGCGTGCAGGGCGAATACCACTACGACGGCTCACTTCTGCAATAACAGGTAGAACAGAGTAAGCAACGTGGCCAGTACCTGCCATCATTGTGAAAAAGTAAGTCACTAAAGGTGCGATGAAAGTGATGTGACGAGGGTTTTTACGCAGAATGCCAGATGCAATCTTGATCATGTAATCCAAACCACCAGACGCTTGCATTGCTGCTGCCGCTGCAACCACCGCCATGATCATTAACATTACGTTAATTGGTGGGCTTGTTGGTTGGATGCCGAAAATAAAACTTAATACCGCAAGACCGACACCGCCCATAACGCCGAGGCCGATCCCCCCGATACGAGCACCGATCAGGATACATCCCAATACGACGATTAGCTCAAGTAAAAACATGAGTGACTCCTAAATATATAGTTATTGATAATTTGGTCAGAAACGAAAAAAGGCTCTGTCTCCAGAGCCTTTATTCTTTAATCTATTATTCGTAGCGTTTGCCTTTGTACTGCGGACGCATAAGGTTCTCGACAGAGAAGATGTCATCTAACTCTTCTTCAGTCAGTAAGCCACGCTCTAGAACAACATCACGAACGCTCTTACCGGTTTCAGCACAAATCTTACCAACAATGTCACCTTCATGGTGGCCAATGTATGGGTTTAGGTAAGTCACGATACCGATAGAGTTGAACACGTGCGCTTCACAAATTTCTTTGTTTACCGTAATGCCGTCTACACACTTGTCACGTAGGTTCACACAAGCGTTAGTTAGAATGTCTAAAGATTCAAACATGCTTTGCGCGATAACTGGCTCCATTACGTTCAATTGAAGTTGACCGCCTTCAGCAGCAAAAGAAACCGTGTTGTCATTACCTAGAACTTTAAAGCAAACTTGGTTTACTACTTCAGGTACTACAGGGTTAACTTTTGCAGGCATGATAGAAGAGCCCGCTTGAAGTTCAGGAAGGTTCAGTTCATTCAGACCAGCGCGAGGGCCAGAAGAAAGAAGACGTAAGTCGTTACAGATTTTAGACAGTTTAACGGCTAGGCGTTTTAGTGCACCGTGGATCATCACGTAAGCACCACAGTCAGACGTTGCTTCGATCAAGTCTTCTGCTGGTACGCACTCAAGACCAGTCACTGCTGCTAAGTGTTTTACTGCTAACTCTTGGTAACCAGGAGCGGCGTTAAGACCAGTACCAATCGCTGTCGCACCTAAGTTCACTTCTAGAATCAGTTTAGATGTGTAATCTAGGTTTTTAATTTCTTCATTTAACGTGACAGCCCAAGCATGGAACTCTTGGCCAACTGTCATTGGAACGGCGTCTTGCAGCTGTGTACGACCCATTTTTAGAATGGTATCAAATTCTTGGCTCTTAAGTTCGAAAGCACCTTTTAGGTAGCCAATCGCTTCAGTTAGCTTAGTTACGCTGTTGTATACCGCAATACGGAAGCCCGTTGGGTAAGCACAGTTAGTCGATTGGCTCTTGTTCACATGATCGTTAGGGTTAACGAAATCGTATTCGCCTTTCTCTTTACCCATAAGCTCTAGAGCAACGTTAGCGATAACTTCGTTGGTATTCATGTTTACAGAAGTACCAGCACCACCTTGGAAAACATCCGATGGGAATTGATCCATACATTTGCCTGTTTCAAGAATCAGGTCACAAGCTTGGATGATGAATTTTGCTACGTCACTTGGGATAACACCTAACTCTTTGTTTGCTAATGTAGCGGCTTTCTTTGTCATGACCATGCCACGAACAAATTCAGGTACATCTGAAATAGTCACATTAGAGATATTGAAGTTTTCCACTGCACGTAGAGTATGGATGCCGTAGTAAGCATCAGCAGGAACATGACGTTGACCAAGAAGGTCTTCTTCTAGACGAGTTGCTTGATTTGCAGTGCAATTTTTTTCAGATAGGGTAGCCATAACAGGATCCTTAGAGATTTATTCTGACAATATAGTAGTTTATTAGCCAATTCTGTGCGTAAAGAATCCATTCGCTAGAGTTTTTGGCTGTAAAATCCGTCCTGACTTATGTGGCACATAATACTGTACTGTGCGCATAAAAATAGTAACTAGATCACCTTTTCTGCTTTTGTTTTGTCATTCTTTTGCAAAGTTCGTTGACTTCGTTTTGATAAGCTTTTTTACAGGATAAATTTGAGCTTGTAAGGGGTTTCGGCATACACTGAAGAAAACCAAAGGAGGACTTGTGTTTCCGATTTTACTTTTACTATTTATATTTGTGCCAATCATTGAAATTGGCTTATTTATCCAAGTGGGTGGCTTCCTTGGTTTATGGCCAACTATCGCCTTGGTTTTGATCACTGCATTTGCGGGCGCTTCTCTGGTTCGTAGCCAAGGTATTCAAACCCTGATGTCGGTTCAAGGCCGTTTGCAGCAAGGTGAAATGCCAGCTCAACAGATTCTTGAAGGTGTCATGCTTGCCGTAGCAGGTGTGTTGCTCTTAACGCCAGGCTTTATGACGGATGCATTTGGTATGTTGGTATTACTGCCTGCGCCACGAGCTATGATTGCAAAACAGCTAATGAGCAAAATGGTGGTGAATAACATGTCGGGTGGATTTAACGCCGGTTCATTTGGCTCAGGCCCGATGGGAGGAAATGCAAATCAAAGTGGGCATAACCCATTTGAGCAAGACCCTTTTCATCGCGACCCGTTTAATTCACAGCAAAGAGATGATGGTAATACCTTCGAAGGTGAGTTTGAAAAAAGAGAAGACGATGAAGGCAAACGCTTGAAATAGTCATCTCTACTAAGATTACCGATAATAAAAAAGGATTGATGCGTGATGCTCAATCCTTTTTTGCTTTTTGCTTTTTGCTTTCAGCGATTTGTCTGATCATTCACGAAAAATGGATGACGTCTTTGACGCGATCTGCATGAGAATGAATTAGGTTCGATTAAACCGCGCCGTTAAAGCCCATTTGTCGCCAAGCTTCAAACGCAATAATAGCCACGGCGTTAGACAGGTTTAAACTGCGGCTATCTGGCATCATTGGAATACGAATTCGCTGTTCCATTGGTAAGCTTTCAATATATTCAGCAGGTAGGCCGCGAGTCTCTGGCCCAAACATCAACACATCTCCCGCTTGGAAAGAGGCATCCACGTGATGACCCGTTGTCTTCGTTGTACAGGCAAAGATTCGGAAATCACCTTCACGCTCATTCTGTAAATACTCTAGAAAGGCTTCTAAGCTTTTATGACGCTTTACTCGTGCGAGATCATGATAATCCAACCCTGCACGGCGAACTTTCTTCTCTTCTAAATCAAATCCTAGCGGCTCGATTAAATGCAAGTTTGCTCCGCAGTTGGCACAAAGACGAATTATATTGCCAGTATTTGGCGCGATTTCAGGTTCGTAAAGAGCGATATCAAACATATGAGTCCACGATATAAATAAGATAGGCAAGGAGTATAAGACGGCTATAGTCGGAAATACAGCCGATTTATTCTTGCAGTGGAAGTTCAATTTGGACTTTTAATCCACCGAGAGCGCTTTTGCTCGCTTGAATCGTCCCACTATGTTGCCTGATCGCGTTCTCAGTAATTGCTAAACCTAATCCGGTTCCTCCTGAATGACGATCTCTGGCGGTTGACACGCGGTAGAACGGTCGGAAAATCTCTTTGAGTTCACCTTCGGGCACACCGTTTCCATCATCTTCAACACATATGGTCAAACACTCTTTATCGACATTCATCGCCACATTAACCGTGGTTTTCCCATAGCAAATGGCATTACGGATAATGTTCTCTACCGCACTCATTAATAGCTTAGGGCTACCTGAGATGTGTCTTTCAGGAATGGCGCTGTAAGTTAACGTTTTATCCATCTGTTCAGCTTCAAATTGAGCATCGACAAGGATCGCTTCCCATAAGCTTGAAAGTGGCTGGATCTCCCTAGCAAGGTGGCTGTCGACTTGCATTCGAGATAGCGCTAATAGCTCACCTATCATCTGCTCAAGTCGCTGTGCTTCCGTATCGATTCGTTCTAGCTCCGAGCTTTCCCCCTGTTTACGTGTCGCCAATGCGTTAGCCATTCTCAAACGCGTAAGTGGGGAACGCAATTCGTGGGAGATATCAGACAGAAGTCGTTGTTGCCCAGACATCATTTGATTCACCGCCAGTACCATCTGGTTGAAGCTTGCGCCCGCTTGCCTAAATTCTGACGTCCCTTTTTCTAATTCAGGATCAGCCACAAATTCACCTTTGGCGACTCGCTGGGCGGCTTTTTCTAATTTACGAGCAGGCTGGCTTAATGCCCATGCTAACCATAATAAGAGTGGGGTACTGACGATCATGACGGCAAACAACAATTGAAAGGGTTTATCAAACAGTCGCAATAGAAACGGTGGAGGCCGATCCCACTTGACCCCGACAAACATCTGCAGTTCTTGATTCGCTAAAGTAATAGGAATTGGGCCTGCTAGCATATATCGGCCATACAGTTTCTGTTTCGGTTGGCTATTGTCATCAATGCTGGAGATAAAGTTCTGCACCGCTTTGAATTTAAAATCCTTATGCTTTCTGATCGTGAGAATGTTGCCTTCTAAATCGGTGATGAAAAAGCGTGCTTTACCGCTACGATGATCGCTCTTTTCTAAGCTGTATATAATAGAGGTGAGATTATCGTTATTTTGAAAGCGAGCCTCGGTATTCTTTTGGATGGAGAATAAGCGACTTAAATGATCAGGGGGAACATCGCGAGCCACACGAGGATCTAAATGGGGCAGGGTTAACACGGCCAGAAGAACGAGTAACATCGTGAGCCAGAAAATGGCAAAGATGCGCCCGTATAAGCTGGTAATTTTAGGTACGCGCATTACCCTTCCTCCACCAACAAGTAGCCGCGTCCACGCAATGTTTTGATTCGAGGTTTTCCATCCGCTCGCTCTGGGAGTTTCTTGCGCAAATTAGAGACATGCATATCAATAGCGCGATCAAAAGCGGCCAGACGTTTGCCTAGCACATCTAAGCTTAAGGCCTCTTTGGTTAACGTCGTTCCCGGGTTTTGAATGAAGTGAGCCAATAATGAGAATTCGGTGGTGGTTAAATCGATCAATTCACCTTTACAGTAAGCTTCCTGTTTTCCTGGGTAAACGTGGATATCTTGATACTCAATACCATCACTGTTTTTGGTATTTGGTGCTGTTTGTGTGCGGCGTAAAATAGCTTTAATACGCGCCAGTAATTCGCGGTCACTAAATGGTTTTGGTAGGTAATCATCCGCCCCAAGCTCTAAGCCTATCACGCGGTCGATCTCTTCCCCTTTAGCGGTTAGCATGAGTACAGGAGTTTCCCACTGAGTGCGCAGGCGCTTAAGAGTCTCCATTCCATTAAGCTTTGGCATCATCACATCAAGAAGAATTAAATCGATGTCATCTGTGATAGCGTCAAGCCCTGCTTCACCATCGTTTGCTTCTGAGACCGTAAAACCTTCAAAGCTCAAAATGTCTTTTAGTAGACTGGTGAGTTCAGTATCGTCGTCGATGAGAAGAATATGTGCCATTGCTTTGCCTTTATCCAGGTGATTACCTATTTATATTACTGTTAAACCTTAGCCGATTAACAGTCTTTACGATTCTTTACGCTCTCTATACGCCACTTTACATCGAAGGTTCTATTCTATACTCAACCGCTGTGAAGACAGCACGCCAACGAATCATTGATGAAGGTATCTATTATGAAAAATGCAAAGAAAATAATTTTAGCCGCTGTTGTTCTTCCACTTACTCTTGGTACCGCAAGTGCATTCGCATTCGGTGGTGGTAAAGGTCACCATAAAGGTCCTGACGGTAAATGTGGTGGATTCGATAAAGGCATGATGCGCCAATTGGATTTAACGGATGAGCAGCGCGATCAACTAAAAGAGATGCGTGAAGCTGGGCGTAAAGAAATGAAAGGTAAGTACGCAGAGAAACGTGCTGAAATGCAAGCGCATCATGCGAAGGTTCAAGCTCTTGTGCTGGCGGATAACTTTGATGAAGCGGCGGCTAACGATCTTGCGAAAGAGATGGTTGAGCAACAATCTGAGCGTCGTGTACAAATGATGAAGAAAAAGCATGAGATGTTCAGCGTATTAACGGCTGAGCAAAAAGCAAAAGTGCAGGAGCTTCAGCAAGAGAGAATGCAAGAGTGTTCAGCTAAAATGGAAAAGCGCATGAAAAATAATTAATACGGTATTTCGTATTAATAGCGTCATACATTCATGATAAAAAAGCGGCTTAGCGTCGCTTTTTTTGTGTCTGCTGTTTGGAGCTCGCTAATGGGGCCACTCTAACGCTCTGATTTTCTGTCAGTGATGCTGTTATTGCCATACAACGCTACTGCTATACAACTTAGTTTTTTCAGCGTTCGCTTTTTTGGATATATATTCAAGCATCGATTTGCAGGTTATACTTTGTTCACTTCACACTCATTATTGGCATTATGAAACAAGAATACGCACGTTTGGTTACTATGGCCGCTTGGGCTGCAACGACAATTGCTTCGCTATTATTGATTGTAAAAATGGTGGCGTGGTGGATGACAGGATCGGTAAGCTTATTGGCTTCAGTGATCGATTCGCTGCTTGATATTGCAGCCTCGGTCGTCAACTTAATTGTGGTTCGATACTCCCTTCAGCCAGCAGATAAAGAGCATACTTTTGGTCATGGTAAAGCCGAATCATTAGCGGCGCTGGCTCAAGCGATGTTTATTTCGGGTTCGGCTTGTTTCTTGATCCTCAACGGCGTAGAGCGTTTCTTTAGACCGCACGAACTGAATTCTCCAGAGTACGGTATTTATGTCAGTTTCTTTGCCATTATCATGACGTTTGGACTGGTTCGTTTTCAAAAACACGTGGTGCAGAAAACCGGTAGCCAAGCCATTGCTGCGGATTCTTTGCATTATCAAACTGACCTCTATATGAATGCGGCGATTATGATTGCGCTAGGATTAAGCTGGTTTGGTATTGGTCAGGCGGACTCAGTATTTGCTGTCGGTATTGGGCTTTATATTCTCTATAGTGCATTTCAAATGGCCAATGAAGCGGTGCAATCTCTACTGGATCGCCAATTACCAGAAGAGGAGATCGAACAGATAAAGCAGGCTTCTATTTCAATTGATGGGGTTTTAGGTGTACACCAAGTTCGCACACGTATGTCTGGCCCTGTTCGCTTTATTCAACTGCATTTAGAGCTTGGAGATGAGATCGTGCTTATTGAAGCGCATCGCATTTCTGATCTCGTTGAAGCAAAGCTAATACACCTTTTCCCAGAAGCTGATGTATTAATTCATCAAGACCCATATTCCGTGGTGTTTGGCAGTGAAAAAGAGCAGAAGACTCAAGATTGGTGATGATTTTTATATAAGAAAAGAAGACAAATTTGTAGCCATTGACTATCTTTTCTGCAATATAAAGAAAACAAAGTGATTCTGATATGAATCAACAAAGTAAATGAGTAAAACTGTAATACTCTTACATAAGTAGATAAATTACATGATTTAGTGCGATTTGAGTGGTATTCCTGTTTGGTAAATGTAACATAGCGCACAAAATAACAGATTTAGTGAGTGGCAAATTACATGCGGCTCACACTAAAATTAATAATAGATTCCCAATAATCGAGGGTGAGCATGATTAAGAAGATCGGTGTTTTAACAAGTGGCGGCGACGCACCAGGTATGAATGCTGCAGTTCGTGGCGTAGTTCGTACTGCACTATCCGTTGGCATTGAAGTTTACGGTATTTATGATGGCTATTTAGGTCTTGTTGAAGACCGCATTGAGAAACTTGACCGTTCAAGTGTTTCTGATGTAATTAACCGTGGTGGTACTTTCTTAGGTTCTGCTCGCTTCCCTGAATTCAAAAATGTAGAAGTACGTGAAAAAGGCATCGAAAACCTTAAAAAACACGGTATCGAAGCACTTGTGGTTATTGGTGGTGACGGCTCTTACATGGGAGCGAAGAAACTAACTGAAATGGGTTATCCTTGTATCGGTCTTCCTGGCACTATCGATAATGATATCGCAGGTACGGATTACACTATCGGCTACCTAACGGCGTTGAACACTGTTATCGATGCGATTGACCGTCTACGTGATACATCTTCATCTCACCAACGTATCTCTATTGTTGAAATCATGGGTCGCCACTGTGGTGATTTGACTCTGACTTCAGCGATCGCTGGTGGTTGTGAATACATCATCACACCAGAAAATGGTTTAGACAAAGAAGCGTTGATCAAAAGCATTCTTGCGGGAATCGAAAAAGGTAAGAAGCACGCTATTATTGCCCTTACTGAATTGATGATGGACGCTAACGAACTAGCAAAAGAGATTGAAACGGCAACAGGTCGTGAAACTCGTGCAACGGTTCTTGGTCACATTCAACGTGGTGGTCGTCCAACGGCATTTGACCGTGTTCTTGCTTCTCGCATGGGTAACTTTGCGGTACATCTTCTTATGGAAGGTGAAGGTGGTCGTTGTGTTGGTATCCAAAAAGAAGAGTTGGTTCACCACGATATCATCGACGCTATTGAGAACATGAAGCGTCCAGTGCGTAATGACCTGTTCAAAGTTGCTGAAGAGTTGTTCTAAGGTTTAGTTCAATTTAATGCAATATAAGCCGCTGCACAGTCAGCGGTTTTTTTGTATTTGTTGATTGGAGCTCCTGCTGCTTGGTCTTTTGTTCTCTCTTTTTCTATTTGTTTTGCTAAATATCTCAAAGCATTACCTTGTGATTTCTCGTCTTTCAGAACTTAACGTATACTCGTTGGCTACTCTTTTGTTGTATTTGGATATACCAAACGGATGATGCTTTCTCAATCAAATGGCTGCATGCCTTCTCTATCTTTGATGAACCGTATTTATGCAGCACTATTGCCACTACTTCTCGTACTTGCAACGACGTTGAGTTCGCTTGCATTTGCCGCCGACTCGAATCAATTAAGCGGTGTGAAAAGTGAAATATCTCGTCAGAAAAAAACACTCACCTCTCAGCAAAATCAATTAGATAAACTGCAAAAATCGCTAAAGAACCAAGAGCTGAGTATTGTTAATTTAGAGAAAGAGATTAAGCAGACTCGCAAGCACCTGGCAACGTCTGATGCGAACATCAAGAATTTGAAGAAGAAGATTCAAACTCTAGAAACTCAGAAGAAACAACAAACCGCTAAATTGGAGCAGTTAATTCAAGCTTATTATGTCACTGAAAGAGCAAAAGCATCGACGAGCATTCTGAATAATGGAGTGGAAGAGGATAGGATCAGCCAATACTTCCAACATCTTGCTCGTGCTCGTTCTGAAACCATCACCGCGCTAAATCACACCAGTGAGCAACTGATTAAAAGTCAACATCAGCTCAATTTAGAAAAAGATCAGATAGCGACACTGCTTAAGCAGCAAACGAAAAAACGCGATCAACTCACGAAAACGCAGTCCAAGCGTAAAAGTACTGTTGGAAGTATCAAAAGAAGTATTTCGGGAGATAAGAACTACTTAGCGGAGTTGCAGCGTAATGAGACGCGCTTGAAAGCTGAAATCGCCGCAGCAGCCAAACGAAACTCAATCCCGATGGACGGGCTGGCAAAGAAAAAAGGGCGCTTACCTTGGCCATTGAAAGGCAGAGTTCTACACAACTTTGGAACGAAGCAGACAGGGCAAATTAACTGGAAAGGGATGGTGATCAGTGCCAAATCGGGTCAGGCGGTTAAGTCGGTCTATTCTGGTACTGTCGTTTTTGCTGAGTATTTACGTGGGTACGGACTGGTGGTGCTGCTGGATCATGGCAAAGGTGATATGACGCTCTATGGTTACAATAAAGCGTTACTAAAAAAAGAGGGAGATAAAGTCGCAGCTGGAGAAACGATCGCCCTTGCAGGGGATACTGGTGGACAATCTCGATCTTCGCTTTACTTTGAAATTCGTCGTAATAGCCAAGCACAAAACCCTAAGCGTTGGTTGGTGAAATAGAACCCTTTACATCGTAACCGCTAATTGATCTTCGATATTAGCGGTTCATTTCACTATTTATTGCGCGGTATCTATTGATAACAAGCCGTGACCGCTTCAATAAAACGTGTGATATCTTTCGCGGGTAAAGCGTTTATGCCTGCCGCCGCTTCTCTTCCTCCCCCCGTTGGGAATTGACTACAAATCTCGCCAGCCTTCCGCTTATTATTTAACGGTGCTCGTAATGAGACTTTAAAACTGCCATCACTGTTTTCTGTTAGTACCGCATGAGCGGAGTTCGGGCTTTCATTGGCGAGTTGGTTTCCAAATACGCCACTGATGCGTCTAGAGGTTGCCGTGTTTGGCAGTGAAAATACAGATAAAATAGAAGACTGGTAGAAGGGGGCTAAACTACAAATCGTTTTTATATCGTCTTGATACGCTTGTTGTAAAACATAGAAAGGGGAGTGGTGATCGTCTATGACTGCAAATGGTGATGAATACTGGAGCAGAGCTTGATATAAATCGGCAGGATGAAAGTGTAGATCTTCTAACTGCTCACCATAACCGTTGTAGTTAATTAAAGTGCCAAGCTCTTTCAATTGTGATTTTTGTAATGCATCAAACCCAGCGGTATCGGCTAATGCGTCGGCAATAGAAAGTAAGTTATCCCCATACGCCGCCGTAATGGCCCATGCATGGTATTTTCCATTTAACAGCTTATCGACAATCAAACCTGTGCATGTGTTCGGAGCCAGATCGATGTGTGCATCTAGGTTGTCTGCTTGAGGAATCTCCCCAGATTGGTGGTGATCAGCATAAAAAACATCAGCGCCTGAATCGATTAATTGATGCAGTGCTTTGCTGTTTTTTACCATCGAAATATCTAAGACCGTCACGCTATCTTCGCCACTCGTCGTGGGTAACTGAGCGAGTAAATTAATGTCGCGCTTTACACCTGTGATCAAGGTTGCGGTTTGAGGGGTAGCGAGGCGTAACTGTAGCAGAGCAATAATACCGTCGGCATCACCATTGAAGATATCGTAGTTCATGAAGCTCCATTTCTGATTGAATTTATCAGCCTCTATCTTATGCAAGATAGGCGGTAAGAGGAAAATACGGATGTGTTATAAGGTAGAAGGAGTCAGAAGCGGTGAGAAAAGTGATTGTTACTCACAATCACTCATCATTTAAAGGATCAATTAAGCATTCATGACCTTTACGCCATCTTCTAATAGCTGTAATTGCTCAAACCCTTTCGCGGTTGCTTTAGGCTTCATCACGGTAATCATTTGTAGCATGCCTTGATGTACAACGGATTCTGTTATTTGAATTTTTGGCGACATCGCAGATTGATAACCAAGCCAACTTGAGGCAATTAAATGCAGCGTTGTCACCAATGGTTTTATCTCTTCTTCACTGACGGAAAGCAGTTCGATTTCAACAAATGCTCTTGTGATACTGACAAGGTTCGCTTGTAACTTGTCCTGCACTTCGATGTACTCTTCATGCAGTTTTTCATCACGAGAGAGAATTTCAGGCAGGTTTGCGTAGAAGAAGCGGTATTTCCACATTAAGGTGAAAATTGAATCGAGGTAGCTACGCAGCAACACTAGCGTCTCTTTTTGGCCTTCGATTGGGGTAAAACGCTCCAATAATTCAGCGGAGTAGAGAGCAAAAATTTCACGCACTATCTCTTGTTTGTTATTAAAGTGGTAGTAAAGGTTCCCAGGGCTGATCTCGATGTGCGCCGCAATGTGGTTGGTCGTGATATTACGTTCACCATTTTCATTAAAAAGATCTAGTGCTGCGAACACAATTTTATCGCGTGTCTTCATTTTCGTTAAATGCCCCTATCCATGTATATCGCAAGTATACCCACAGAACTCACTAAGAGCGAATCTCAGCCTGTGTTTTATCACTCATCGTACTTGCTGAGGATGTAAACACCGAACGACGCACTGGCGGAAAAATGGCGCAAAAAAAAGCGCCCGTAGAAATACGGACGCTCTGTTTTGCGATTAAAAAGCCTTAAAAGAGTAAGTCTCTTTAATTATTTTAGTTTGAACGATTATTTAGTTAGAACTTCACCAGACATTTCAGCGGGGATTTCTAAACCAGATAGTGCAAGCATCGTTGGAGCTAGGTCAGAAAGCTTACCGCCTTCTTTAAATTCTAGATCTTTGTTACCCACGTAGATTAGCGGAACTGGCAAGTTAGTGTGCGCAGTGTGAACGCCGCCTGTTTCTGGGTTAACCATCATTTCAGCATTACCGTGGTCAGCCGTGATTAGCATTTGGCCATCCACTTCATTAATTGCAGCAACCACTTTACCGATGCACTCATCCAGAGCTTCCATCGCTTGAACTGCTGCATCGTATACGCCAGTGTGGCCAACCATGTCACAGTTAGGGAAGTTACAAACGATAGCGTCGTATTTGCCGCCCTTAATTGCTGCAACCAATTTTTCTGTTAGCTCAGGAGCACTCATCTCAGGTTGTAGGTCGTAAGTCGCGACTTTTGGAGAAGCCACAAGTTGACGCTCTTCGCCTTCAAATTCGTCTTCTTTACCGCCGTTGAAGAAGAAAGTTACGTGTGCGTATTTTTCAGTTTCAGAAATACGTAGCTGAGTTTTGCCTTCTTTAGACAACCACTCACCGTAAGTGTTTTCTAGTGATGCTGGTGGGAATGCGCAAAGTAGAGGGATGTTTGCAGCGTATTGAGTCAGCATAACAAAGTCGATTGCTGGGAATACGTTACGAGCGAAACCATCGAAATCAGGAACGAATGCACGAGTGATTTCACGCGCACGGTCAGCACGGTAGTTCATGAAGATAACCGCATCGCCTTCAACGATTGCTGCTGATGCTTCGCCTTCTGCTTTGATTTCAGTTGCTTGTACGAACTCATCGTTCTCTTCACGAGCGTATGCGGCTTCAAGGCCTGCAACCGCTGAATTAAAAGTGAATTCTGCTTTTGCTTCAGTAAGTAGCTCGTAAGATTTTTGTACGCGATCCCAGTTGTTATCACGATCCATTGCGTAGTAACGGCCAATTAGAGAAGCCACACGGCCTTTACCTAATTTAGCGAATAGATCTTGGAAGCGTTGTAGTGAGTTTTCTGCGCTACGCGGTGGAGTATCACGTCCGTCTAGGAAGCAGTGTAGGTAGATTTTCTCTGCGCCACGCTCTGCTGCTGCTTCTACTGCTGCATAGATGTGATCTTCATGAGAGTGAACGCCACCAGGAGACATAAGACCCATGATGTGAACCGCTTTGTCTGCTTTAACGGCTTTGTCGATAGCGTTAACTAGCGTTTCGTTTTGTTGGAACTCGCCATCTGAGATAGATTTAGTGATGCGAGTAAGATCTTGATAAACAACGCGACCAGCGCCGATGTTAGTGTGACCAACTTCAGAGTTACCCATTTGACCATCAGGTAGACCTACATCTAAGCCAGAAGCTGAGATGAGAGTGTTAGGCTGGCTTGCCATTAGACCGTCAAGTACTGGTGTTTTTGCATTTGCGATTGCGTTGTCTTGGTTGTCTTCACGGTAACCGTAACCGTCAAGGATCACTAGAGCCATTGGCTTCTTAGCTGACATAGGACTGACCTCGTTCAATTCAAAGTAATTTTAAGAAATAAATTAGCGTAATATTCAATACAAGATAAAACTCTACGTTATCAGTGAGTTATTCTTCGCTGTGTTACATCTGGTATTGCCAATTGTGTGACACTAACTGTATTAGTTAAATGTGACTCAAGTCTAATTCTTTTATTGGCTAGAATCTAGCCCCTAAACTTGACTTGAATTAAGTAAGTTTACATCAGTTTTTATTACGAATGCTGGTGGGAGTGTGATGACCCTCTCAATAGACTTAGACCCTATGATAATTTGTTGTCAAAATACAAAAACAGCCCTAATGACATAATCATTGGGGCTGTTCTGGTTTTATCACTAGGCTATGCTCTAGTGATAACATCACATTTGTTGGTCACTATATGTGTGAATTTGCTCAATCAGGTTTAGACCATCCTTTTCAATCACCATTGTTTAATATTGGATTAGTCGAAATTAGAATTCTACTTTCCAAAGATAGTTGGATACAGTTTCGCCGTGTTCGTTATCAAGCGTTACAATATCGTTTCCGTTCATAACTTTTTTAACCAGCTTGTTCGAAGCAGTATTGTTAACATTTACGATTGCTTCGAACGCTATGCCACGCCCCTTAAATGCGCCAGAAAAGCGGTGTGTCATTTCCTTGATAGATCTGTAAACCACTTGATAACCCTGACTCTGGTTTCTCATATAATCTGCAACAAACCAGGAAACGGAAAACACCATGTAACCATCATTATCAACGCCTTTCATAATGAATTGAGCTACGGCAATGGGTAAGCTTTCTTCCGTTGTGGAAGGGGTGAAGTAAGTGAATCGATTCTCACCTTCTGGTTGGTCGAAGTGCACGAACACATTAGAAAAAAGCTGTGTTTGTTCCCATTCGATAAGCCCGTTTTCAGTGGCGTGAACGAAACTGTCGAACATTTGTTTCGCCATGTCTGCGCCAATATCATTGTTTTTTTGTTTCTTTTTGAAAATGTTAAACATCACTTCACCTATAACCTTAGAAAATTGTCGAACCTGTTCGTATATCAACTTAACTGCCTACAATATTAAGCTCTTAATCTGTTGAATCTCTTCTGAACTCAGTTTTTTTGCCTCTTTAAGTGGCAGTAAAGCAAGCAGCATTTCCTCTGGCTCAACAGGTAGTGATTTTTCTATAAGTAATCCTATAGCTTGTTTTTTTCGCTCAGAGAATTCAGACTCAGAAATTAACTCCCCTTGAAATAGACGCCAACTCTTATCAATCATAGAGATGAACTCGGTAGGAGAAATTTCTTTTTGCCTTCTGGCTTCTTCTTGAGCCTGACGCAAAGCTTCTTGTTTCAAAGCTTCTTCTTTCTCTACCTCTTCTATTCTAATTTTATTTAATAGTGACTCATTAATTGTATTTGCTTCGCTGTACGCATCAACCATTCCCCATATCCATAGGATAAATAAAATAATCAATGGAATGACAAGAGCTCCTGACGCCCAACAGACGACGTAAACCACAACCATAATGATCCCCTTTGAGGTAGAACCATTGTATATTTGCCCTAAGCCACTAATTAAAAAGCTTAACAGCAGGGCTACCAAAGGTGACTTTTCTTGACTATTCATAATTAATTCACTTTCTCAATTCGATAAACACTTGAAAGGCTGAGACCTAGTTCTTTCGCTACTTGCGATTTGCTCATACCACCAGCTAACAGTTCGAGAACTTTAGTTTGCTTAGCTCTAGCCGTAGGCTTTCTTCCTTTGTACTTGCCTTTCGATTTTGCCAGTGCAATACCTTCTGCTTGGCGTTCAAGTAGTAGCTGTCGCTCAAACGTAGCGATAGCACCGATAAGTGTGACCATTAAGCGGCCTGTTGGTGAGGCTGTATCAATTCCTAAATTCAATACTTGAAGCGATACCTTCTTGCTATCGAGTAGCTCAACAACTTCAAGTAAATGCTTTGTATTCCGTGCAAGCCTGCACAACTTAGTAACTTTTACCGTATCACCTTCCCGAATATATTCAAGCATTCGAGCTAACTCCTGACGCTCTGAATGCGCACCAGAAGCTTTCTCCTGAAAGATAAGCTCACAATCAGCTAGTGCACTAAGCTGAGTCTCTAAGCTCTGTCCCGTGGTGCTCACTCGAGCGTACCCAACGATTGCCATATCTGTTTCTCCTTATAGGAATAAGAAATCGGCAACCAATAAGGCTGCCGAATATATCACTTAACGGATGATGCTTTCTATTTTATTGAGTGATTAAATCGTTTAGTTAAGTAGTCGTTGACCTCGCTCAAAAGTAGTTCGACGACAGCTGATGCGACTAAGGTGATAAGTGTATTTCTCATATTAGAGTTCTCCGTGATGTTTGCGTTATCTGACTTATAACGAAAGTACGGCTCGATATTGAATTTGAGGAGCAGAAGTGGTGCATAGCGGTTCGTAGTTGTTCAATCTCATTAAAATACGAGTGGGAATACAGCAAACATGGAGGAAATCATGCTAACGAACCGCATTACTCGCACTAAACGTGCACGAATCATTGAGCTTCGCGATTTGAATTGGACTCATCAAGCTATCGCTAGCTCTTTGGGGTGTCACCGCAATACCGTGGGGCGAGTTTTACGAACAGAAGGACTGAAGTGAGGCAATTATGTATTTATCACTGAAGCAAACAATATATGAACAGCTGTTACGAGAGGCCAATCAGGCCGATATGCCACTAGCAAGTTATATTAATCAATTATTAGAACAGAAAATTACCCAGCAAGGAGTAGAACATGGATGTTATGGAGGAGCTGGCAGCAGAAGCCAGCAAAAATGAATGGGTTTCACGCTTGAAAGCCGAGGGATGGTTTTGGTTTGAGGATGATAAACCTCAACCTCGTTTATGGAATCACAGGACGGACACATCAAGTAGTGTTTCTAATATGAAAACCAGAGCGATTAAGGCCGATTTGAAGCCTTCCGATGCTATATACGCGCTTCAGAGGCGATTACCATTAGTGTCAGGCACTCGATTTATGCCGAACAAATCGCAGTTTATTTCCGAAAATGGTTGTAATTTCGTCAATACATTCAAGGCATGGAAGGAGGATGATTACAAGCCTCAAGGTGACGCTAAAACTCTAGCTCAAATACTAGAACAACCATTCCTTCCAGAAGATCCACTGGTACAAAAGATGTGTGTGGAGCCGTTTATCGAACTTATAAACAGGTTAACGATAGGATCCGGTGATACCGAGTGGTTGATGTGTTGGATGGCGCATATGATACAGAAGCCGGAGGAGCGCCCTAGCGTGCACCCATTATTTAGAACAGAGCATGGCGTAGGTAAGAACGTTCTCGTTGAGCGTGTACTAAATAAGTTGCTTTGTAAACAGACCGTGACCACCAATTTGAAAGAGATTCGAGGGACGCATAGTGAGAGTGTTGCGAATAATCTGCTAGTTTTCGTGGATGAAAGCAAGGCTAAGGGTATGAACGTTTACCTTGAGATGAAAAGTTTGCTGACTACTAGCGAGGTCTTGGTGAACCCAAAGCATGTTAGACCTTACAAGCAGGAGATATTTAGCCGCTTTATGTTCGCTGATAATACTCAAGGTCGAGCCTTTAATATTGAGCAGGAAGACCGCCGTATCTATGTCATGGCATACGTTATCCATGAGATTGATAAGGAAGACACGCAAGAATTTATCGGTGAGTTTTTGGATTGGTTCAGCGTGAGTTGGGAACTGGTACATGGGTACTTACTTAATTACGACATATCGAAGTGGTCGCCTCACTCTTGTCCTATGACAGAAGCCAAAAAGGAATATTTGGCAATGTGTGAAGACCCTGTGGAACAGATAATTAAGGAATATAGAAATGCTGGCTGGGAGTCAATCGACGAAGGGCGTTGGAACTCTCTTATTATCGGTGCAAATCTTGGTGAAAACTTCATTTGGAGCAAGTTGAGCCAGAATACGAGCTTTAAATATCAGCTTGAGGATGCTGGGTATCAGAAGAAAAGAGTTGGTAGGAGCAAGGCAACTGGATACTTCCTTGATGGCTTGAAAGGCGAGGCGGCATACGCTGTCTTGATAGATGAGCGAGAACGCTTTACTAGGGCTGGTGATTCTATCGATGAGCAAGCAAGTCAGTTCTCGGTATAGTCCTATATATAGAAATAAGTTAATGAAGATGTGTACCCTCGTACTTTTAGTCTGACTTTTGATATTCGATAGAGTATCCGCTAAATATTTTGGTACGAGGGTTCGGGCATTGGCACGTATTTAGTACGTACTAGGTACGTACCTCAAGATAGATCACTTGTGGCTGTTAGAAGCAACAAGCGGTTTTCTTTTATTTGGATAGCTCGGTTTTTAGCGCCTTCATCATAGGAGCATTTATAACCTTATCCACTGACGGCTTTATGCGTTTTATTACATCAGGATTGACGCTGTAAAGTCCATAGCTCAATGTTGGAGAACGATGCCCCATCATAAAGTTTGCATCTGCTTCTGGGCAGCCTACTTCTTGAAGTGCGGTCGCAAACATTTTGCGGAAACTGTGTGTTCCGTATTCTCCACCAGCCCATCCCCATTTCTCTTTGTTACGCATCAATGTAGTTTGTACACTTCTAGGACTTGCATGAGGGATTAGCTTTCCATCTACGGGGGTTATCTCATCAAGTATTGCTTGTACTTCTTTAGATATCGGAATCTGACGAATTGCGTTAGCCGTCTTTCCTTGTTTGATGTGAATCATTCCGTCTTTTATATCTTCAGGAGTTAAAGATAGCATTTCGGAAATGCGCAATCCGGTAAGGGGTAATAAACGAGGCAGAGCGAACTGCCAATCTCGTCTAGACTCTGTTTCTTTCAAAATGATACCGTGTATGTCCGTGGGAAGTGGCAATTTTCCCTTCGGTGCTCCGTTTTTCATCAACGATGATACATTTAGATTCTCGAATGGATTTTTTCCACTTAGCTTATCTTCATCACAAGCGTAGGTGACGATGAGCTTCAAATACCGAATCCTTGCCTTAACCGTATTTTGCATAAGGGTTGTATTTTTGATGAGATCTTTAATGTCATTACGATTCAATTGCTCAACAGGTGTGGAATGCATTCTTTTTGGTAGGAAATTGAGAGCTTGCTTATATTGGTTGACTGATGTCTCTTTCAGTTTTGGATGGTCATTCATATATAACGAATATACCTGACTTAAATTAAGCCCATACTGTTTCTTTCGAAGTTCAACGCTGTCTTGTACTCGTTTAATTTGAATTAGTTCGTTACTAGCAACCTTATAAGCATCGACATAGACGCTATCATTCGATTTTTTAGTGTCGTCTGGGTTGAGAATATCGAATTCATCTGGGGCTGAATCTCTATCGATTCTTAGCTCAGTCAGTAGTTTTTCGAATCGAGATGAGCCTGAATTTCTAGAATTCACCTCATCTTCTAGTTTATGTAATTCAGCTAGTTTTGCAGTCCGTAGACGCTGCGCTTCTTTTAGAGATCCTGTTTTAAGGGATTGGCGGAAGAATGCTCCGCTGACTTTCAGTTCGGATTTAAGAGATTCAGGAATGCGGTAGTTAAAGTAATAGGTGTCGTGACGACGGATTAAGTACTTAGTATCGGGCATGTGTATTTCACTTTGTTGTACAGTTTGTGTGACACATAGTTGCTCTTCAGGCCTTATACCGTGTGGGCTTTGGGGCTTTTGATGGCAAAAATAAAATTAGCGTAATTTTACTACAGTTTGTAGTGGAAACTGTAGGCTAAGATCAAATAATGTTCGCAGTTTATCGTTACTCGCTTTCATATATTATCATTTTTTCTTTTGAACTCAGAGATTAGTACCACAATTCAACTGGATGGATGCAAGATAGATATCAAGAAGGTTTAAAGGCGATGTTGTTCTTTTCGATGAGTTCTGCCGATACGAATAATCATTTACAACAGATCTCAATTATTGCTTAGAAATATTTTCCTCTCTCGCTTCGCGCTTATAACCTCGCTATACTCCCTGTCTAACTTTTTAGCCCGATATTGTAGAGTGCAGATATGCAAGAATACGTAGCATTTTTTCAAGAGAATATGATCCTAGCAATTGCGTGGATTGGTTTGGTTGTTGCAGTGATCATGAATATTGTGAAATCAACGACAGCAGCATACAAAGAGATCAACTCAGCGGAAACCACACAACTGATGAACCGTGAAAATGGTGTGGTTGTGGATATCCGTACTAAAGATGAGTTCAAGAAAGGGCATATTACGGACGCAGTTCACATTTTACCGTCTGATATCAAAGCGGGTAACTTTGGTAGCCTTGAAAACCATAAAGCTGACCCAATCATTGTTGTATGTAAGACAGGCCAAACGGCTGTCGAAAGTGCAAACCTTATGGCAAAAGCAGGTTTTGAAAATGTTAACTTGCTGCAAAATGGTTTAGCAGGTTGGAGCGAAGCAAACATGCCACTAATACGTGGTAAAAAATAGTTCGCTCTATTAATTGGTTTTATTTATGCAATGACTGGGCAAAATCTCGGCACTTATCCCTAAGAGTTGTGATGCTTTCCACGTAATGGAGGCTTAATCTAGTCATTGTAATGGAGCTCGGGTAGTCTCTTTTTATTCGCTTAAAGGCAGACACACCAACAGATTCTCTATTTTGAGTAAGTATTTTAAGGATTAAGAAAATGGCTGAAGCAGCACCTCAAGAAGCACAACAACAATTTGCAATCCAACGTATCTTCCTAAAAGACGTTTCATTTGAAGCGCCTAACTCACCAAACATGTTCCAAAAAGAGTGGAACCCAGATGTTAAGCTAGATCTTGACACTCAAAGCCGTGAGCTAGGTGAAGGCGTTTACGAAGTCATTCTACGTTTAACGGTAACGGTTAAGAATGAAGAAGAAACAGCATTCTTATGTGAAGTTCAACAAGGTGGTATCTTCACTGCTGGTGAAATGGAAGCTGGACAACTTGCACATTGCCTAGGCGCTTTCTGCCCGAACATCCTATTCCCATATGCTCGTGAAACAATCTCTAGCCTAGTGGTTAAAGGTACGTTCCCACAATTGAACCTTGCTCCAGTTAACTTCGATGCATTGTTCATGAACTACCTACAAAACCAAGCTCAACAAGCTGAAGCTCAACCTGAAGCATAATTGAGACCAGACATCAGAGAAGGTTAGAGCCGCGATGTAATGTTGCAATAATCTTCTCTTGAAAGCTTTTTAAATGCACAGAGCAACAATGATTTATTGAGATCATTAGAGCGATGTGCATTTTTTATTTATACTAGCCAATAAATAACGCTGAACGTAGCGACCAATAATCAGGTGAAACAATGACAGATTCTCAAGACTCTAACTCTCAAAAACCGAATTCTCAAAAACTGAATGCTCAAAATTCGCTAGACCAGCAAAACGCAAAAGCATCTGGTCATGACGTTTATGGTAAAGAGATTGCGATGACCGTGATTGGTGCTGGCTCTTATGGGACATCTCTGGCGATCTCTTTAGCGCGTAATGGGGCTAATGTTGTCATTTGGGGACATGAAGAGAGCCACATGGCGAAATTAGAAGCCGATCGTGCCAACCATGAGTTTTTACCAGGAATCGATTTCCCCGAAACACTGATTGTTGAATCGGATTTAGAAAAAGCGGTGCAAGCCAGCCGAGATTTATTGATTGTAGTACCAAGCCACGTATTCGGTATTGTACTTAATAGCCTGAAGCCTCATTTGCGCAGTGATACTCGTATCTGTTGGGCAACCAAAGGTCTTGAACCTGAAACGGGTCGCTTGCTTAAAGAAGTGGCGCATGATGCGGTCGGAGATGGCTACTCATTAGCGGTACTATCTGGCCCAACGTTTGCGAAAGAGCTTGCGATGGGAATGCCAACGGCGATTTCAGTGGCCTCTCTAGACGAACAATTTGTCGCTGACCTTCAAGAGAAAATCCACTGTAGTAAAACCTTCCGTGTATACGCGAACAGCGACTTTACGGGAATGCAGTTAGGCGGAGCCGTGAAAAACGTAATCGCTATTGGTGCTGGCATGTCCGATGGTATTGGTTTTGGTGCTAATGCTCGTACAGCGCTGATCACGCGTGGTCTGGCTGAAATGTGCCGTTTAGGCGCTGCATTAGGAGCGCAACCTGAAACCTTTATGGGTATGGCTGGATTAGGCGACTTGGTGCTCACTTGTACCGATAACCAATCGCGTAACCGCCGCTTTGGGCTAGCGCTAGGTTCGGGTAAAGATGTCGATACCGCACAACAAGAAATTGGTCAGGTGGTGGAAGGCTATCGCAATACCAAAGAGGTGTGGATGTTGGCAAATCGCATGGGTGTTGAGATGCCAATTGTTGACCAAATTTATCAAGTATTGTATCAAGGTAAAGATGCACATCTTGCTGCTCAAGATCTGTTAGCGCGAGATAAGAAATCAGAAGCATAAAAACAGAAAAGAATAGCTAAAGGGAGCGAAAAGCTCCCTATGGTGAAATGAGTGAGCTAGAGCTTAAAACACGGACGACTGGAACCGATTCATGAAACATTGCGAAAAACAGAAAGTATGGAAATCAATCGTACGCGAAGCGCGTGAACAGTCGGAACAAGAGCCGATGTTAGCAAGCTTCTACCATGCGACGATTATTAATCACGATAGTCTTGCCTCTGCATTGAGCTATATTTTGGCGAATAAGCTAAAAACCGCGTCTATGCCTGCAATGGCGGTTCGTGAAGTGGTTGAACAAGCCTTTGAGCAAGACCCGAAGATCATGGAATCCGCAGCTTGTGATATTTGTGCGACTGTTACGCGAGATCCTGCTGTTGCAATGTATTCAATGCCACTGTTGTACTTGAAGGGTTATCACGCGCTACAAGGCTATCGCGTTGCGAATTGGTTGTGGAAACAGGGGCGAATTGCTCTTGCGACCTACTTACAAAACCAAATATCAGTCGCATGCCAAGTTGATATTCACCCTGCTGCGCGTATTGGCCGCGGGATCATGCTCGATCATGCTACAGGTATTGTGATAGGCGAAACTGCAGTGGTTGAAAATGATGTGTCTATCCTGCAAGACGTGACGCTAGGTGGTACGGGTAAAGAGTGCGGTGATCGTCATCCTAAAATTCGCGAAGGCGTCATGATTGGTGCTGGGGCTAAAATTCTAGGTAACATCGAAGTGGGAGAAGGGGCGAAAATTGGCTCATGCTCGGTTGTACTTCAAGCGGTTCCTGCACATACAACGGTTGCGGGTGTTCCGGCTAAGATTGTGGGTAAACCTAAGAGCAGTAAGCCTTCGCTCGATATGGACCAGCAGTTTAACGGTAAATCACAAAGCTTTACGGGTGGGGATGGTATCTAGACATTCTGTTCAGAGTTTCATCCTTGTTTGATGTTAGTGGTGGCGTCTTCTATTAAAGAGTTCGCTGCTAACATCGATATTGCGACAACTTATGACTCTATCTCGGCACTCTATATTGAAACCCTACATTGACATTAAGCGTGATGAGTCTCGATACCATGCTCCTCTCTTCTTAGCTTCAATGCATAGAGATAACCGCAAACGCCACCAAGTACATTCCCCAGAGCGATACCTATAAATAAGCCTTCAATACCGTAGAGTAAACTCCCGACCCATGCAGTTGGTAGAGTGAATACAAACAGACGCATGAAGCTCCAACGAAATGCTTTCATCGGTTGATGCATCGCATTTAACCCGCTCACTAACATCATCAAAATCCCCTGAAAACCGTAGCTAAAAGGCACGACTAAAAGGTAGTGCCACAGTAAATCTCTCACGCTTTGCTCTTGAGAAAACAGAGCGGAAAGTGGAATGCTAAGCGGCACCATCATGACAAAAATGATCAGTTGGAAAACAATTGAAAAACGCATACTCAGGAAAAGAGCATTGAAACTACGTTGTGGTTTCTTGGCCCCTAGATTTTGAGCCATAAAAGGGGTGAGGGCGGAAGTGAGCGCCATTAATACGATAATTAAGATAGATTCAATTCGTTGTGCTGCGCCATAAGCCGCGACAGCAGCCGTACCATGACTCGCAAGCAGCATCATCAAGATAGCACCACAAAGAGGATTCATTGCACTCGATAGAGCCGCAGGCGTGCCGACTTTTAGGATTAACTTCCAATCATTGAACATAGTTGATAAGCGAGGGGGAGCCAGTAGTTTTTCACGCAGAATCAGAACATAGAATGATCCCCCTAACGCTCCAAACCAACTGAAAGCACTTGCAATCGCTGCACCTTGAATCCCAAGTTCAGGGAATGGGCCATAACCAAAAATAAGCAATGGGTCGAGAATTCCGTTGATAAGTCCAGCGAGCATCATGATTTTGGCGGGGGTTTTGGTATCTCCAGTGGCACGAATGGCGCTATTGCCCGCCATAGGGATCACTAGCAATGGGATGGTGAGATACCAAACCTGCATATATTGCTCAATCAGAGGGATCAGCTCTTGCTCTGCACCAAGCATTAAGAACAGAGGTTCAATGGTGAAAAAACCGAGCGTTGACGTTAGCGCGACAAGTAACACCGCAAGTAATAAACCGTGGCTAGTAAATCGAGCCGCAGAGTGTGCATCGCCCTGTCCAAGTAGACGACCAATGCTTGTCGATAACCCAATCCCGATACCCATGGTGATGCAGTTCACACCAAACGTGACGGGAAAAGTAAAACTGATCGCCGCGAGCGCTTGAGTACCGAGTAACGAGATAAAGAAAGTATCCACTAAGTTAAACATCAAGATCGCCACCAAGCCGAAAATCATCGGGATGGTCATTTGGCGCAGCACATTGGTGATAGGGGCGGTCAGTAAGCCGTGCTTATCTTGCATGAATAACCTTTACTCTATGGAAATCCGCTCTGTAGCCAGTTAGCTCGTAGCTATTAGTTTTAAGACAATTAGCTTTATGGCTATTAGTTTTATGACAATTAGCTTTATGGCAACTAGCGTTATGAAAAAATGAGCGTTATGAAAACGTGTCTCTGGGAAGTGAGTAGGATACAGGATACAAAGTGGAGATTATAGAATGCACCGCGCTTATTTAAACACTCATCAAGCTCTTATCTATTCCCCCTCGAAGTCGGCAGGAAGAGTTGAAAATCTCTCTTGCGTGGATTCCTTATTCAATACGATTAAAACTTTGATCTATTTCGTTATATTAATCACACTTTTTAATTGCTGACCCCTTGGGTTATCAGGGATCGCACCCCACTTAATATTCACTAGTCGACAAATCGACATTCATCAAATTAACCTCAATCAGGAGAGACGACCAATGAACATTCGTCCTTTACACGATCGCGTAATCGTTGAACGCCAAGAAGTTGAATCAAAATCTGCTGGTGGCATCGTGCTAACTGGTGCTGCTGTTGAGAAATCAACTCGCGGTATTATTCTAGCGGTAGGCAAAGGCCGCATTTTAGAAAATGGCTCAGTTCAACCACTGGATGTTAAAGTTGGTGATAGCGTTATTTTTGCAGAAGGCTACAGCACTAAATCTGAAAAAATCGACGGCAAAGAAGTGTTGATCATGTCTGAAAACGACATCATGGCTATTGTTGAATAACCAGCACTCGTTGAGTAATTCGTTTTTCGAATTCTACTAATTAGATAAAAACAGATTTAAAAAGGAAAATAAAGATGGCTGCTAAAGACGTTAAATTTGGTAACGACGCACGAATCAAAATGCTAGAAGGTGTAAACGTTCTGGCTGACGCGGTAAAAGTAACATTAGGTCCTAAAGGCCGTAACGTTGTACTAGACAAATCATTTGGTGCTCCAACCATCACTAAAGATGGTGTTTCTGTTGCTCGTGAAATTGAACTTGAAGATAAGTTCCAAAACATGGGCGCACAAATGGTTAAAGAAGTTGCTTCGCAAGCGAATGACGCGGCGGGTGACGGTACAACAACTGCAACAGTACTTGCACAATCAATCATTGCTGAAGGTCTTAAAGCCGTTGCCGCTGGCATGAACCCAATGGATCTTAAACGTGGTATCGACAAAGCGGTTGTGGCTGCTGTTGAAGCACTTAAAGAGCTATCTGTGCCATGTGAAGATACTAAAGCTATCGCACAAGTAGGTACTATCTCTGCTAACTCTGATTCTACTGTGGGCAACCTGATTGCTGAAGCAATGGAAAAAGTAGGCCGTGATGGCGTTATCACTGTTGAAGAAGGTCAAGCTCTACAAGATGAGCTAGACGTTGTTGAAGGTATGCAGTTCGACCGTGGTTACCTATCTCCTTACTTCATCAATAACCAAGAAGCAGGCAGTGTTGATCTAGAAAGCCCGTTCGTTCTTCTTATTGATAAGAAAGTATCGAACATCCGTGAACTACTTCCAACACTAGAAGCAGTAGCAAAAGCGTCTCGTCCACTGCTTATTCTTGCTGAAGATGTAGAAGGCGAAGCGCTTGCAACTCTTGTTGTTAACAACATGCGTGGCATCGTGAAAGTGGCTGCTGTTAAAGCGCCTGGTTTCGGTGACCGTCGTAAAGCTATGCTTCAAGATATCGCTATTCTTACTGGTGGTACGGTTATTTCTGAAGAGATCGGTCTAGATCTTGAAAAAGTAACGCTAGAAGATCTTGGTCAAGCAAAACGTATCTCTATCACTAAAGAGACATCAACGATCATCGATGGCGCTGGTGAAGAAGTGATGATCCAAGGTCGCGTTGCTCAAATTCGTCAACAAGTTGAAGATGCAACTTCAGACTACGACAAAGAGAAACTTCAAGAGCGCGTAGCGAAACTAGCTGGCGGTGTTGCAGTAATCAAAGTTGGCGCAGCAACTGAAGTTGAAATGAAAGAGAAAAAAGACCGCGTAGAAGACGCACTTCACGCAACTCGCGCAGCGGTTGAAGAAGGTGTGGTTGCTGGTGGTGGTGTTGCACTGATCCGCGCTGCATCTAAAGTTGCTGACCTTGTTGGTGATAACGAAGAGCAAAATGTGGGTATCCGCGTAGCACTTCGTGCGATGGAATCTCCTATCCGTCAAATTACGAAGAATGCAGGCGAAGAAGATTCTGTTGTTGCTAACAACGTTCGCGCTGGCGAAGGTAACTACGGTTACAACGCGGCAACGGGCGAATACGGTGATATGATCGCAATGGGTATTCTTGACCCAACTAAAGTAACGCGCTCTGCACTTCAGTTCGCAGCATCAGTTGCGGGTCTTATGATCACAACAGAAGCGATGGTAACAGATAAGCCTCAAGATTCTGCTGCTGCAATGCCTGATATGGGTGGCATGGGCGGTATGGGTGGAATGGGCGGCATGATGTAAGCCGAAAGACTTCCTGTCTTGATTCGAAAGCCGAAGGTTTATGCCTTCGGCTTTTTTATTGCTTGCGGTTTTGTTGTGCGCGTTTAAAAAGTCTGCACTTACAATGATAAGGGCTATAGTTATATAAGTGGTAAGTTGCACATCTAGTGTTGTTTTTGAGTACTTACCTCAACGATCAATCATGACTTGGTATTAACATTAGTGATTGATAATACATATAAAATAAAGCCTTAAATAAATAGGGCTAACTATAGCCAGTGGAGATTTTTATCATGAATAAACTACTTTCAGTTCTTGCTGTATCGGCAGCAGTCGCTTCTCCTATTGCTCTTGCTGATAGTGCGCCTGTCATGTTCTCATCAATCAATGACTTTAATGCACCATCAAACACCAGTGTAAAAGGTGTTCGTGTTGCAGCGCTTCATGGTCAAGTTGATGAAGTAAAAGGCCTTGATATCGCAATAATTGGTATGTCGGAAACTCAGAAAACTACGGGTGTTAACTTAGGTTTCTTTGGTGCGGCTAAAGTTAACCAAGAGATGACGGGTGCGTCGTTGGGTTTCTTTAACTGGATGGGCGGTGATATGACGGGAGCGAACATTGGTGCTGTGAACATTACTAATAATGTGAAAGGCGCTAACGTGAGTTTTGTGAACTATTCAGAAGGTAACACTTTGGTTGATTTTGGTGCGGCAAACTTCTCTGATGCATCAACTGTCCAACTTGGCTTCTTCAATAAAACGGCGAAAATAGAAGGCGTTCAAGTTGGCTTGATCAACTGTGCTGACAATGGCTTCTTTAAGTGCTTCCCAATCATTAACTTTGCGAAGTAATTGAAATATTAGGGCGTTTGAAGTCAAATTTCAGATGCCTCTTGATACGAAATGTTTCTTGATACGAATAGATAAGCCCAGACGCGCGTTGTGTGTCTGGGCTTTTTTGATTACGGCTTGTTGGGTTTATTTTTTATTGGGCGGTACTGGTCTTTGGCGAAACTTTTGGTGTACGCCTCGGCGTAAGCTTTTAAAGGAGTTCTCGGCTTTATCAACACCTAAAAGAACGGAAAGCGCTAATAGAGTGATCACGACAGATTGCTGTAAGTAACCTAGACCTATCATCATGCCAAGCGCGGCCAGCATCCAAATGATAGCGGCAGATGTCACGCCATGTATTTTCCCATCGAGTGTCATCATTACTCCCGCGCCTAAAAAACCGACGCCAGTAATAATTTGGCCTAGTACTCTCGCTTGATCAAGTGTGTTCGGTGATAAAGATATCGCCATCGACATGAAGAAGTAGGTGCCAGCTATAATGAGTATCGATGTTCTTATTCCTACGGGTTTACCACGAGTTTGTCTTTCAACCCCAATGAGTACTCCGTTTATCGCACAACACATTAAAGCTGACCAACTAAACGGGCCAAGATCTAAAACTGAAACGATGGGTTGCATGGTCAGCTCCTAAATTGCGGAGTATGCATGGAAAAGTATAGCTAATCGAATCAGAAAATTAGTAGTGACGATAAAAATATCGACTTACTCTAAATGCAGATCGAGTGGTGTTTTGCTTTTTCTTCCTCCTATCTCCCGTGTGAGCTTTGGCACTAGGTAGCCAGACACTTGCTCCATCACTTCTGCCATTATTTTTTTCGCCTCATTATCTGAGATATAAAAATGAGCAGCGCCTTGAACTTTGTCTAAAACATGCAGGTAGTATGGCAATATACCTGCATCAAATAGGGTATTGCTTAAATTGACTTGTGCTGATGCTGAGTCGTTGACACCTTTTAGCATGACTCCTTGGTTGAGAAGAGTGACATTGGCTGCTTTGAGTTTCGCGAGCCTTCCTTTTAGCTCAGCGTTGATCTCGTTGGCGTGGTTGATATGCGTAACTAGGATCGTCTGTAGCGATGTCTGTTTGAGTATGGAGCATAGCTCATCAGTAATTCTAGCGGGAATCACCACTGGTAATCGACTATGAATACGCAGACGTTTGACGTGAGGAATCTTTTCTATTTCGGCCACTAACCATTCAAGTTCGTGATCTTTCGCCATGAGAGGATCGCCACCTGACAATATGATTTCATTGATCTCAGGTTGCTGAGCAATATAGCTAAGGCTCTGCTGCCAAACTTGTTTGCTGCCTTTGTTATCTTGATAGGGAAAATGGCGACGGAAGCAGTAGCGACAATTAACGGCGCAGCCACCTTTCACTATCATTAATGCTCGATTCTTATATTTATGCAGCAACCCTGGTGTTTCGTTGCCTTGCTCTTCCAGTGGATCTGTGGAGTAGCCAGGGTGAACTTCAAACTCTTCGCTTAGAGGAAGCACTTGGCGTAGCAATGGATCGTGAGGGTTGCCTGTTTCCATACGATCAATGAAGCTTTGTGGCACACGTTGAGCAAATAAATGTTTCGCTTCGAAGCCTTTTTTCCAATGCAGAGGGTCAATTTCTAGCTGTTCTAGGAGTTTTGCGGGGTCTGAGATCGCATTCGATAGCTGTTTGAGCCAGTTTTGCTCAACAGATTCGGCTTTTCGGGTTATTATATGCGGCATTGAAATTAACTCAAAGATGTGGAAGATATAATCATGGCGACAGTAAGCACCAATGAATTCAAAGGCGGTTTAAAGTTCATGTTAGATAACGAGCCTTGCTCAATTATCGACAATGAATACGTTAAGCCAGGTAAAGGCCAAGCGTTTAACCGTGTAAAACTTCGTAAACTGCTGTCAGGCAAAGTGTTAGAGAAAACATTCAAATCAGGTGAAAGCTTCGAGCTTGCTGATGTTGTTGATATCGAATTAGCTTACCTATACAACGATGGCGAATTCTACCACTTTATGGACAATGACACATTTGAACAAATCGCCGCTGATGTAAAAGCTGTGGGTGATATGACTAAATGGTTGGTTGAAAACGATGTTTGTACTCTAACATTGTGGAATGATAACCCTATCACGGTTACTCCACCAAACTTTGTTGAAATCGAAGTAACAGAAACTGATCCTGGCCTAAAGGGCGACACTCAAGGTACTGGTGGTAAACCAGCGACGCTTGCAACAGGTGCTGTTGTTCGTGTTCCTCTATTCATTGCGATTGGCGAAGTCGTTAAAGTTGATACTCGTAGCGGTGAATACGTTGGTCGTGTGAAGTAATCTTCTTTAAGTAAGGTTACTAAGCATAAAGGTCACTTCGGTGGCCTTTTTTGTTACCTGAAACATTTTTGTTATCTGTATTTTTTATCTGAAACCTATAGTTATCCGGAACATGGATAAAAAAAGAGCCCAGTAACGAATGACTGAGCTCTTTGATTTTCTATCTATGAATTAGATCATGAAGATGAAAATAACCGCTAATGCTGAGATTAAGCCAGCAAAGAAGTAACAAGCAATTTTGCCTGCAACACCTGCATGAATCTTAAGATCGTGCATACCGTGATGTACGCGGTGCATTGCATGCCACATTGGCAACGCTAGAGTACCGATAATGAATAGAGCGCCGATGATGCTCGTTGCAAATTCAGATACACGTTCGTAGCTCATCGCTTCAGCATCAATAATACCCAGAGGAGCAAGGATACCAAGAACCAAAATAGTCACTGGTGTGATCATTGCAAACCATGAACCGCCAGCGCCAAACAAGCCCCACCATACTGGTTCATCTGAACGTTTTGGGTTTTTATTTACCTGATAATTGTTAGACACACTCAGCTCCTTAAACCACAATGAGAACAATCAGTGAAATGAACGCAACAGCGGCCCACTGAGTTAGAACGATAATCTTCTTATCGACAAGTTTGCCTTTTATGCGAATAGGCATTACTTGAGGCATCATGCTGAAGAAGGTTTGCGCGTGTAATAGGCTACCTAATAGAGCGACGATGTTAATCGCCACAACAATTGGGTTTGCCATAAAACCTAACCACGTATCCCATGCTTCAGGGCCTTTTACTAAGCTACCTAAACCAAAGGTCAGGAACAGAGTAAATAGGATCAAAGGTAATACAGTGGCTTCACGCATCATGTAAAAGCGGTAGAAAGAGCTAGATTTCCACCACGTGCGCTTCATTTCACGAACATAAGGCTTACGATTAGTCATCTTATGCGTCCTCTTTGCTTGTTTCTACTGATGTTGGTTGGCCATCAGGTTTAAGCATTGCGATCACGAAATCCATTGAAGATTCGATTTTGCCTTGGTTTACCGCTGCCGCAGGATCAACGCTCTTCGGACAAACTTCAGAACAGTAACCGACGAAAGTACAGCCCCAAGCGCCGTTTTCACCATTGATAAGCTTCATACGTTCAGCTTTACCGTTATCACGGCTATCAAGGTTATAACGGTGAGCCATCGTTAATGCCGCAGGGCCGATGAATTCAGGGTTTAAACCAAATTGCGGACATGCTGCGTAGCACAGACCACAGTTAATACAGCCAGCGAACTGTTTGTATTTTGCCATTTGCGCAGGCGTTTGGTTATTTGGACCATCTTCTACAGTGCGGTCATTACCAATGATGTAAGGTTTAATTGCTTCTAAACGCTCAATGAATGGCGTCATATCAACGATTAAATCTTTCTCAATAGCAAAGTTTGCTAGAGGCTCAATGGTTACGCCATCTGGGTAATCACGTAGGAAGCTCTTACATGCTAATTTAGGAACGTTGTTCACCATGATGCCGCAAGAGCCACAAATCGCCATACGACAAGACCAACGGTAAGATAGGTCTTTGTCTAGGTTGTCTTTGATATAGCCAATTGCATCAAGCACTGACATGGTTTCATCAAACGGTACATCAAAAGATTGCATGTACGGTTCGTTATCTTTTTCAGGGTCGTAGCGCAGAATGTCTACTTTTTGGATACGATTTGCTGACATTATTTTTGCTCCTCGGCAGACTGTTCTTGGTTTGCTTTCGCTTCTTCAGCTGCGGCTTTCTCGGCAGCTTCACCATACAGACGTGCTTTTGGTTGCGATTTAGTAATAGTTACACCGCTGTAATCGATCGTTGGTGCAGCGTCTTCTTGGTAGAATGCTAAAGAGTGCTTGAGGAAGTTAACATCATCACGCTCTGTGCAACCTTCATCTAGACGTTGGTGTGCACCGCGAGACTCTTTACGAAGGATTGCTGAACATGCCATTGCTTCTGCAACTTCAAGGCCGTATCCCACTTCAATTGCATAAAGAAGGTCAGTATTGAATACTTTGCCTTTATCTTTAATGCTGATGCGTTTGTAACGTTCTTTTAGCTCGCTGATCTTATCGATCGTCGCTTGCATTAAATCTTCTTGACGGTAGATACCACAACCCGCTTCCATGGTGTGTCCCATTTCAGTACGGATTGTTGCCCAGTTTTCGTCGCCTTCTTGATTCATCAAACCTGCAATACGATCTTCAACCGCTTTTACTTGCTTAGCGATAGACTCATCGTTCCAGCCTTTGAATTCTGCTGCACGTTTCACGGCGTTTTCACCGGCAACGCGACCGAATACAACGAATTCTGCTAGAGAGTTAGAGCCAAGACGGTTTGCACCGTGAAGACCAACTGAAGCACATTCACCTACTGCAAACAGACCTTTAATGCGAGTTTCACATAGGCCGTCAGTTTCAATACCACCCATGGTGTAGTGAACGGTAGGACGAATTGGAATCGGTTCTTTTGCTGGATCAACGTTAACGTACGCTTTTGCCAATTCACAAATGAACGGTAGACGTTCTTGCAGGTAATCTTCACCTAGGTGACGAAGATCTAGGTGTACAACATCACCTAGTGCATGCTTGATTGTGTTGCCTTTTTGCTGCTCATGCCAGAATGCTTGAGATACTTTGTCTCGTGGGCCAAGTTCCATGTACTTGTTCTTTGGCTCGCCAACGGGTGTTTCTGGTCCCATGCCGTAATCTTGTAGGTAACGGTAACCATTTTTGTTGACGATAATACCGCCTTCACCACGACAACCTTCAGTCATCAAGATGCCTGTACCTGGTAAGCCAGTTGGGTGGTATTGAACAAATTCCATATCACGCAGTGGAACGCCGTGACGATAAGCCATCGCCATGCCGTCGCCCGTTACGATGCCACCATTTGTATTACAGTGGTAAACTCGACCTGCGCCACCTGTTGCTAATACAACAGATTTTGCTTTGATCGTAACCAGTTCACCTTCCGACATATGGATAGCGATAAGGCCTTGAACTTCGCCGCCTTCAACCAATAGGTCAACCACGAAGTATTCATCAAATCGGTTGATTTGATCGTATTTCATCGATGTTTGGAATAGAGTGTGAAGCATGTGGAAGCCAGTTTTATCAGCCGCGAACCACGTTCTTTCGACTTTCATGCCTCCAAATCGGCGTACATTGACGTCGCCGTTCTCTTTACGACTCCATGGGCAACCCCATTGTTCCATTTGAACCATTTCACGAGTTGCACTTTTTACAAAGTATTCAACAACATCCTGTTCACATAGCCAGTCACCACCGCCAACGGTATCGTTGAAGTGATTGTCTAGGCTGTCTTCTTCCTTGATAACTGCTGCTGAACCACCTTCTGCAGCCACCGTGTGAGAGCGCATTGGGTAAACTTTAGAAATCAGAGCGACCTCTAAGTCAGGGTTTGCTTCTGCGGCTGCGATTGCAGTACGTAAACCAGCGCCGCCAGCGCCGATGACTGCGATATCTGTGGTGATAGTCTTCACAGTTATCCTCCAGTGTATGTGAGTTTTAAATTAACTCACTTGTTATAGTAAAAGGCTTGCTTATCGAGTTTTTTAATAATAAGCCTTAAGTGGTAGTGGGTATTCTAAAAGAGCCATGTGAACAAAAAATTGATGCTGCTAGGTTTTTTCTTCGGTAGTGAAATCGTAAGCATACTATTTGTTTTTTGTGTGATTTGAATCACATTCAATTGTGGATTTATTGGATGGTAGCGTTAGAATTCGCATAACTTTTGTTTATGTGTAACTCGATATGATTGGTTCAGATTGGCAACCCTCCGCTTCAATAGCTAAATTACAACAACGTGCATTATTGCTGGCTTCAATTCGACAGTTTTTTGCAGAACGTCAGGTTCTTGAAGTTGAGACACCTGCGATTAGTCATGCAACCGTAACGGATGTACACCTACATACTTTTCAAACTGATTTTATTGGCCCTGGCTATGCTGACGGTAGCCATCTTTATCTGATGACCAGTCCTGAATTTCATATGAAACGCTTACTGGCGGCTGGAAGTGGTTGTATTTACCAGATAGGAAAAGCATTCCGTAATGAGGAGAATGGTCGCTATCATAATCCTGAATTCACGATGTTGGAGTGGTATCGCGTTGGATTTGATCATCATGATCTAATGGCTGAAATGGACGCATTATTACAGCAAGTTCTTCAATGTGAAGCTGCTGAGAAAATGACGTATCAGAACGCATTTTTACAGGTTCTAGGGGTTTGCCCACTTGAAGCGTCGATGCAGCAACTTAAAGTTGTGGGGAATGAATTAGGCTTGAGTGATATTGCGGAGCCTGAAGAGGATAGAGATACACTACTGCAACTTCTGTTCAGTGTTGGGGTTGAAAGTAAAATTGGATTGCAAGTTCCTGCCATTGTGTATGATTTCCCTGCGTCACAAGCGGCATTGGCTCGAATTAATAAGCAAGATCCGAGAGTTGCCGATCGTTTTGAAGTCTATTTCAAAGGTATTGAGCTTGCGAATGGTTTTCATGAGCTTGATGATGCAAAAGAGCAATTGGCTCGGTTTGAAGCGGATAACCAAAAACGAATTGAAATGGGATTACAACCGCAGCCGATAGATCATAATTTGATTGCGGCGCTGGAGGCTGGATTACCAGCATGTGCGGGCGTTGCTCTGGGGATTGATCGCTTAATTATGCTCGCGTTGAATTGTGATCACATTGATGATGTCACGGCATTTCCGTTCCCAAAAGCCTAGTCATCGGTCAATATAGTGTGACTGATTAAAGCCATTGCACTTAGTGTGTTATGGCTTTTTTTGTTTTCAGTATTCGATTTCTAGCTCACTAATATTCCCGTTCCGACAACGGCTAAAATCGCCCCGCACCATGCATATCGATTGGGTCTTTTTTTTGTATATACCCAGAGAAGAGGCAACAGCATGATAGGTGTGGTAGAAGAGAGCAGGGCGACCATTCCTACGTTTCCTTCTTGTAGCGCATACAAAATCAGAGTCATCCCCACGGCCATTGCTAAAAAGCCATTGAGAGCGGTGATACCTAACATCTTTCCTGTCATTGGGTTTATTGGACGAGCCAACTTCGCGCCACTGAGACGGAATAGACTGTGGGCAAGAAAAGCGGTGATCATACGAATGGCGGATGCCGCAACGGGATCGATACTTGTTTGCATGACGGGTTTGGCAATAATTCCCCCTAAAGCTTGGCATATCGCGGCGGTAAGACCTAATCCTACGCCCACCCAAATCTTCCCTTTGATTGATTCCAGTTCATGGGTATTCGCTTTTTTTCCGAAGAAAATGGCGGTGATGACTCCTAAGAAAACCAATACGGCCCCAACAAGCTCAGTGCCTTGCATGGTTTCGCTAAATAGGAAGTACCCTAAAATGGCAGAGAAGACCGCATGGCAAGAGAATAGAAGCCCAGCTTGCCTTGGACCCATTCGATTTAAACAAGCGAAAAGAGCGGTGTCACCGATAAAAATGCCAATTAAACCTGACAGCATCATTGGAGTGATAAGGTGAGGTTCAACGCTTGACCACCCTCCAGTCGCAAAAGCCATGGATGAAAGAATTAAAGCGGTGCAACCCATACGCCAACGGCTATAGGCAAATGTTCCAAGATGACGAGCAGGAGAGACAGATAATAGGCTTGAGATCGCCCATAGAAAAGCCGCTGCAAGCGCTAACCATTCAAATCCCATGTGAACAACATCCTTGTGATTGGGATAAATTAGCTCATAAATATGCATGAAACCGAGCTGAGAACAAAGCGATTCTTATGAAAAGGATCGCTTTGTTTCAGTCTCGGTAGCGGTATTACGGATATTAAAAGATGTACGTTTGGGCGTTATACCTTAAAACGTTCCACATCTTGACGCATAGATTCAGCGGCTTTGCTCATATCGTTCGAGCTATTACGGCTACTCTCTGCTTGATGGGCAAGATCGTCAGAAGCATCTTTAATACCTTGGGTGTTACGGCTGATATCTTCACTTACCGCGCGTTGCTCTTCGGCAGCACTTGCGATTTGTAGAGCCATATCATTGATTTCAGTGATTGCTTGAGTGATTTTGGTTAAGCTGCCATGTGCTTGCTCAGCAAAGCCAACGCTGTTCTCTGCCAGTTGAGTACTGGTTGTCATGCTTTCAACGGCATGTTCAGTATTCTTCTGCAGAGTATCAATCATAACGCGGATCTCTTCTGTTGAGCCGTGCGTTCTTTGGCTGAGTACTCGTACCTCATCAGCAACTACAGCAAAGCCTCGACCTTGCTCACCAGCGCGAGCCGCTTCGATTGCCGCATTTAATGCAAGTAAGTTGGTCTGCTCAGCAATACCTTGGATGGTTGATAGGATCTGGTTGATGCTTTGCGCGTTACTTTCTAGTTCTCGAATAACGTTAGCGGCATCTTCTACCTGAGTTGCAAGACCAGTAATCGCATCACGGTTTTGTTGAATCACCTCTTGGCCTTCATTACATGCGGTTGCTGATGCTTGAGACGCTGATGCGGTTAATTCTGCGTGGCTTGCTACTTCTGCCGCCGTTGCTGACATCTCATGGATAGCCGTTGCTATTTGATTGATATCGTTTTGCTGGTTTTCAACTCGAATTGAAGATTGAGTGGCCAGTTGATTCGCTTGCTCGGCATGATTGTTTAAGTCATGGCTGTGCTCAATGACTCCTTTTAGCATGCTCTGCATTTGGCTTAAGAACTGGTTAACAAGCTCGGCAAGTTTTCCAATCTCATCCATGCGAGTAATATCAATACGCTGAGTCAGATCGCCTCGGCCCTGTGCGAGTTGAGTGAGTGCTTCAGATAGAGTTTGTAATGGGTAAAGCAAGCGGTTGATGACCATGGTACTTGCGATTGAAATGACGATGTACAAAATAAATGAAGTTAGCGCGATGAACTGGATAGCATCAGATACCGCAGAAAACGCCATCTCTTTATCGATAACAATACCCAGTGACCAATCGGTATTCGGTACATTGGCGATGTAGATCATCTTCTCATTCTGTTTAGGCCAAGCGAGAGTCGTGATCGTTTGGTTTTGAATCAGTTGTGAAACTTTGCTTGCCGTAAGTTCAGGGTTCAGACTTGTTAGTGGTTTTTGGCTTAACTCTTCATCACTGTAAGCCACGATGTTGTTGTTACCATCGACCAAGAATGCAAAACCATCGTTATCAAGTTTTACGTTAAGAACGGCATCAATAATGCTCGTCACGGTTAAGTCAGCGGCGAGAACACCTTTTTGTTCACCGTTAAATGCTTTGGCGAAACTGATGACAATGCTGCCATCAAAGTCTTGATAAGGTTCAGTAATAATGAGCCCTGACGCTGCATTTGCATCTTTATACCAAGGGCGAGTTCGTGGGTCGTAGCCTGCTGGCCAATCTTCACCCTTATCACCGTATGCGATAGTGCCATCACTAAACCCGGCGTAGACAGATAAGAATTGCCCCGCTTGCTTGGTGATGAGGAGTTCGCGATCTGAATTTTCATTGCTAGAAACGGTTGGTTCATTCGCAACCATCATATCGCTACGAATAGAGAGCCAATCGGCAATATAGTTGGTTGTACTTACACTTACATTCTTCATTTCTTGGCTAATCGCAACTTCAGTCTCTTGGGTGAGCTGATTGACGGAAATCCAAGCTTGAGCGCCACTAACTACGGCGATAATAACCGCTATTGCGATTTGAATTTTAAATTTGATGGTATGCCTCAAGGTCTATTCCTCCCTCTTAGAAAATCGATAGTCAAAATGATGCATGGTGCTGGTGGATGCGTGATTGACGCGCGTGTAGTGTCGTTGTATTGATGTATAAAAAATGTGTTTAGAATCAAATAAATCCAAACCTATAAGCGGTTTGTTGGATAAAATGTGAAGCGAAATCACAGTTGTCTATTAAATTAAAATCGCGGTTATGTAGGCTTATAAATGTTACATGCTCATTCAAGCCTACGTATATCCCACTATTGATAATTTAGGTAATAATGAGGGCGGCAATATAAACAATGAGTAAGCCAATTACGCCCATGATTAAACCTGTTTTTGCCATGTCCTTACTTTCGATAAGTCCTGTTGAATAAGCCAAAGAGTTTGGTGGCGTAGAGACCGGAAGGATCATCCCTAATGACGCAGAGAAGGCGACAACAACCAGTAAACCTTGCAATCCACCAATGCTGACTAAGCTTTCCATTGATGCTCCAATCGCGGCAGCAATGGGCATTAATAAGTTGGCGGTGGCGGTATTTGACATGAAGTTCGCCATTAACCAACAGATTATCGATAAGGTGAAAACCACTGACATTGGAGAAAGAGATTCATAATCAATAGCGTGAGCAAGCGCTGCGGCTAGGCCTGTTTTATCTAAACCGATCCCGATAGCAATACCGCCTGCAACTAACCACAATACATCCCAGTTAATCTGCTTAAGTTCCTCTTTGCCCATGATCCCAGTCAGCGTAAATACGGCTAGCGGGATAATGGAAACCACATAGGTATTCATCCCATGTAGCTTAGTCGTCATCCATAGAATAATGGTGGCCGCAAAGGTGACATAGACGACGATCGCGCGCCAACTCTTCTTGAATTTTCCGTCGAGTTTTAAAATCATCTCTTTCTCTGACGATGGAAAGAATTTCTGCAATAAAAACCAAGCGATGGTGAGTTGGATAATGACGAAAGGTAGCCCCATCATCATCCATGAAAGGAAATCGATACTGTTTTCACCGGTTAAATATTGAAGAGCGATGGCGTTTGGAGGGGTTCCTATTGGTGTGGCTATGCCACCTGTATTCGCGGCAATCGGAATACATAAAACCAATGCTTTTATACCTAAATCACCTCTTGGTGCAGACGCGACGATGGGGCCGAGTAGCGCCAGCATCATAACCGTGGTCGCGGTATTGGACATAAACATAGAGAAGACAGCAGTGATCAACATGAGCCCAAGCATAATAAAGCGAGGCTGGGTACCAAAAGGTTTGAGTAACACTCGGGCTAAGTTGTTGTCGAGTTCATATTTGGAGGCTGCAATCGCAAGAGCAAATCCCCCCATAAATAGAATAATAATAGGAGACGAAAATGCACTGAATATGTCGGTGTATTTCATTAACTCTCCAAGATCATGTCCCGCAGGGGGCGATCTAAAAAGATGAAGCCCTTTGTCTGAGATCATCACTAGCTCTAAAGCGATAATGAGAATTGAGGTGGCAAATACGGGAACAGGCTCAAGCACCCACAAAAGAGCGGCAAGTAGGAAAATAGCGAGTAGCCGATGCTGAATTAAAGTGAGGTCGTCGATAGGGATAGCATCTATTGGCATAAAGAGCACAGCTAAGGGGATTGAAAAGCAGACTAGCAGCTTCAACAGCACTCCTGAACGTAATTTCGGCATAGATGACCAACCTCATAAATAAATGAACTCAAAATAGAATAAATTATCAACGATTTAGGTACCTAGACGGGAGTATGACTTTTACAAACTTGTAGCATATTTCGGTGAGAGGTTTGTCTTTGGTCAAGAAAATGAACTGATGCTTTTATCGATAGATATAAAAAAGTTGATACCGAAGTACCAACTTTTTAAAGAGAGTTAAGGATGGTTGGTTACGCTTGTGTCTTATTTTCAGCACTCTTAATGTGTGCGTAAGCGGTACCCATTACGGTCGCTTCACCATTTTTCATTGATTCATCAAATTGAATCGAATCCTTAGCAAAAAGGTTGATAACAGTAGAGCCAAGTTTAAAGCGGCCCATTTCTTCACCTTTCTTCAAGCTCACAGCGGTATTGCCTTCTGATGGATAGTCCCATTTGTAAACGGAATTACCGCGTGGAGGGGTGATGGTTCCCGCCCATACTTGTTCGATGCTTCCTACAATGGTTGCGCCTACAAGAACTTGAGCAAGAGGACCGAATTCAGTATCGAAGATACAGACAACACGTTCGTTACGAGCAAATAGATTCGGAACATTTTCTGCAGTTAATGGATTGACTGAGAAAAGGTCGCCAGGAACATAAATCATCTGGCGAAGCGTACCGTCACATGGCATGTGAACACGGTGGTAATCGCTTGGCGATAAGTAAAGTGTCGCAAATTCACCATCTTTAAACTCTTCAGCAAGGTTAGCGTCGCCGCCAAGTAGCTCCTGTGCTGAGTAATTGTGGCCTTTCGCTTGAATTAACTGACCGTCAGTAATTGGTCCGAATTGACTAACGCGAGCATCTGCTGGGTGAGAAATTACCGTTTCACCTTCAGCGATTGGGCGCATGCCTTCTTTAAGCTCACGGACAAAAAATTCGTTGAACGTTTTGAAATGTTTAGGATCGCTGTGCAGAGCTTCATCCATGTTGACTTTGTATTGCTTAATAAACCAATTAATAATCGCGGTGGTTAAAGCGCCTGCTTTTGCAGATGCAATTTTACCGACTAGGCGAGTTAGCCCGTGCTGTGGAATACAGTATTGCAATCCAACTTTGATTTTATCCATGGTGCGAGTTTCCAGTGCTCTATGTTTAGGTTTTAAAAGAGGATGCCCAGCCTACAATGAGTAGGCGTGGTATCAGTTGTTCATAATATGGTGCTTATTTACCGATATTCTAGTCTTAGAGGTCAGCTTTTTTTCCACGAGAATACTGACGATTCGCTTTGTTTTCACCCATGCTTTCGATGATGCGGTGATAATTATCAAATCGTAGCTTGCTTATTTTCCCGCTTTCTACGGCTTCTCTTAGGAGGCAACCAGGATCGTCCATGTGCGTACAATCTCTAAATTTGCATCCCCCTAAATATGGGCGGAACTCGATGAAAGCTTCTGTGATCTCTTCGGGTTCAAGGTGCCATAAACCGAACTCTCGAACTCCAGGGGAGTCAATTAAATCACCACCAGATGGAAAATGGTATAAACGAGCAGCCGTCGTAGTATGTTGACCAAGCCCTGAGTTTTCAGAAACCACGCCCTCTTCAATATCGAGAGTTGGCATTAATGCGTTAACCAGACTGGATTTACCTACGCCTGATTGACCTACGAAAATATTAATTCTGCCTTTAAGTTCAGCTTCAAGCTCAGGAATGCCGTAGCCAGACTCTTTACTGACAAGAAGCACTTTATAGCCAATTTTTTCATAAGCTTTTAATGTTTCTTGGTATTCAGCGATCTGCTTCTCTGTGAGGAGGTCGACTTTATTAAGTACGACAAGTGGGGCTATGTTTACTGTTTCTGATGCAATTAAGTAGCGGTCAATAATGTTAAGGGATAGCTCTGGTAACACGGCTGATACAATGATCATTTGGTCAACGTTTGCTGCAACAGGCTTTAGGCCATCATAGTAGTCGGGGCGAGTTAGCATTGATGTTCTTGGCTCAACGGCTTCAACAACACCAGAAATACCAGCCATTGATTCCAGACCTGCGCGCCAAATGACCTTGTCGCCAGACACTAAAGTTTCAATACTACGGCGTAAGTTACAGCGGTGAACTTCATTGGTTTCTAGATCTTCAATGTCAGCATGTTGCCCAAAGCGAGTAATCACTAAACCACGTTTAGTGCCGCCCAGCATGTTTTCGTCCCACTGAACAGAGTCTTCTTTTTTAAGTCGCTTATTCTGGTTGCTGCGTACGCGTCGTACTTGACCTTTGGTTAACTTTTTCTTTTTAGCCACAATTTTCCACTTAACACATCTAAATTGATGATTGAGTACTCAACGCTATGTTATTGACACTACGATATTTCGGTCGTGCTAAACCTAGTTTGAGTATACATATTTGGGTATAGTACCTCTTTTATACCTAAACAAATAGGCAGCTCCCTTATGTCCTTTAGCGATCAGAACTTAATTTGGGTCGATCTGGAGATGACAGGCTTAGATCCTGAAACTCATAAAATCATTGAAATTGCATCCATTGTTACCGATAGCGAACTAAATATTCTAGCAGAAGGGCCTGTTTTGGCTATTCACCAATCTGATGATGAATTAGCGAAAATGGATGAGTGGTGTACGACAACGCATACCGGTAGCGGCTTAGTTAAGCGAGTTCAAGAGAGCCAAGTCACCGAGCAAGATGCAATTGATCAAACGATCGCGTTCTTAGAAAAATGGGTCTCAAAAGGAAAATCGCCAATTTGTGGGAATAGTATTGGGCAAGATCGTCGCTTCCTTTACAAACATATGCCTGAATTAGAGCAATACTTCCATTACCGTTATATCGATGTGAGCACTTTGAAAGAGCTGACTCGTCGTTGGAAACCAGAGGTTCTTGATGGCTTTTCAAAAACAGGTAGCCATTTAGCACTGGACGATATTCGTGAGTCGATTGCGGAATTGCAGTACTACCGTAAAACAATTATTAGTATCTAGTTGATTGTAAAAGCGGGTTTTATGGTACGCGTCATGGTTACACTTGGTTAAAAAATGCGTTTTTTGCATGCTTTTCCATCAAAATAGTAGAAAATTAATTTTTTTTGAAGGAAGGACTTGCATCACAAAAAAATGCTCTTATAATTCGCAGCCCTGAACGACGAAAGACGTTTCAGTTTGCGATACTAGCTCAGTTGGTAGAGCGCAACCTTGCCAAGGTTGAGGTCATCGGTTCGAACCCGATGTATCGCTCCAATTTTTCTCTTTGAGTTTTGCTCAGAAAGAATAGAAAAGAGTCATTGTCTTAAACAATGCATCCGGACGCGGGATGGAGCAGCTTGGTAGCTCGTCGGGCTCATAACCCGAAGGTCGTAGGTTCAAATCCTGCTCCCGCAACCACATTTAGATTGAACGCTTTAGCGGTCGATCATGCGATACTAGCTCAGTTGGTAGAGCGCAACCTTGCCAAGGTTGAGGTCATCGGTTCGAACCCGATGTATCGCTCCAATTTCTCTCTTTGAGCTTTGCTCAGAAAGAGTTGGAAAAGCGTCATTGTCTTAAGCAATGCATCCGGACGCGGGATGGAGCAGCTTGGTAGCTCGTCGGGCTCATAACCCGAAGGTCGTAGGTTCAAATCCTGCTCCCGCAACCACATTTAGATTGAACGCTTTAGCGGTCGATCATGCGATACTAGCTCAGTTGGTAGAGCGCAACCTTGCCAAGGTTGAGGTCATCGGTTCGAACCCGATGTATCGCTCCAATTTCTCTCTTTGAGCCTTGCTCAGAAAGAGTTGGAAAAGCGTCATTGTCTTAAACAATGCATCCGGACGCGGGATGGAGCAGCTTGGTAGCTCGTCGGGCTCATAACCCGAAGGTCGTAGGTTCAAATCCTGCTCCCGCAACCACATTTAGATTGAACGCTTTAGCGGTCGATTATGCGATACTAGCTCAGTTGGTAGAGCGCAACCTTGCCAAGGTTGAGGTCATCGGTTCGAACCCGATGTATCGCTCCAATTTCTCTCTTTGAGCCTTGCTCGGAAAGAGTTGGAAAAGCGTCATTGTCTTAAGCAATGCATCCGGACGCGGGATGGAGCAGCTTGGTAGCTCGTCGGGCTCATAACCCGAAGGTCGTAGGTTCAAATCCTGCTCCCGCAACCACATTTAGATTGAACGCTTTAGCGGTCGATCATGCGATACTAGCTCAGTTGGTAGAGCGCAACCTTGCCAAGGTTGAGGTCATCGGTTCGAACCCGATGTATCGCTCCAATTTCTCTCTTTGAGCCTTGCTCAGAAAGAGTTGGAAAAGCGTCATTGTCTTAAACAATGCATCCGGACGCGGGATGGAGCAGCTTGGTAGCTCGTCGGGCTCATAACCCGAAGGTCGTAGGTTCAAATCCTGCTCCCGCAACCACATTTAGATTGAACGCTTTAGCGGTCGATTATGCGATACTAGCTCAGTTGGTAGAGCGCAACCTTGCCAAGGTTGAGGTCATCGGTTCGAACCCGATGTATCGCTCCAATTTCTCTCTTTGAGCCTTGCTCGGAAAGAGTTGGAAAAGCGTCATTGTCTTAAACAATGCATCCGGACGCGGGATGGAGCAGCTTGGTAGCTCGTCGGGCTCATAACCCGAAGGTCGTAGGTTCAAATCCTGCTCCCGCAACCACATTTAGATTGAACGCACCCGCGGTCGATTATGCGATACTAGCTCAGTTGGTAGAGCGCAACCTTGCCAAGGTTGAGGTCATCGGTTCGAACCCGATGTATCGCTCCATTTTCTTATCAAGAGAGTGGATACAGTTAATATCGCTCTTTCTAATGCTGTGAAAGCATAAATCCCAAATAAACATTAAAAATTCACCCTTCGGTGGATATTTTTTTGTCTTTATCTTTTCAATAACCATTGAAATGCTACTTATACACACGGTGATCTGATGATTTACTGTGGTCTTTGTATATTCGTTAACAGACTTACCCACAAAAAATTAGCTGTGGATAAGTTGGTTGATAAGGTGTTTTGTTGCGTGTGTTTGATTTTTCGTTTAAAAGATCTTTTTGTGGCAAATAGGTTGTCATATCGGCAGGGATTTCTTTATCTTATTGTTTTTTAAGGGTTTGGTCGGTTTTTATTCGACATTTCCCCTCTGTATTAAAGATCATTAACTTGTTGTTTTTTGATCCTAATCATTTCTTTAGACTGTGTTTAACTTTTCTAAGCGTATATCAAACCGTCGCTATTAAATTTATTGTCCACATTTGTGGTTTTGAGATGAATATCAAATATTGAGAGAGGGTTTTGTGCAAAAGACAGCCTTAATCAAGCTCGAAATTAGGCGTCCCTTGGTAAACCTTTTTGAACGATACGAATAAGCCTCTGCTTTTTCGTACTATGGCGGGCGCTATCTACTGGAAGCTGCTGTAGCTGTTGTTGAATAGCCCACTGAATATGAGTATCCAGAACATCACTTAGCCCGAACTGCGACTCTAAAGCTTCTACAATCGCAAGCTTGTACGGAGCATTACCTAATGCGATAGAGATGTTGCGTAGCCACTGTAGATGCCCGATACGACGAATCGCGGAACCTTCCATTTTTTTGAGAAACATATCTTCATCCCAGCTAAATAGCGAGAGAAGATCGGGTTCTTCAAATGAGGTTCGGCGGTGGAAATCTGTTTGGTCTGTTAAATCAGAAAATCGATTCCACGGGCAAACTAGCTGGCAATCATCGCAACCATAAATACGGTTTCCAATAGCGGCTCTAAACTCTTCAGGAATGACACCATCAAATTCAATGGTTAAGTATGAAATGCAGCGGCGACCATCAACGATTTTCTCATCGACGATAGCGTTGGTTGGGCACGATGTGATGCAGGCTTTGCATTTACCGCACTCATCTTCGCTTGGGGTATCAACAGGCAGAGGAAGATCGATCAGTAGTTCTCCTAAGAAGAACCAAGAACCCGCTTCTTTATCTAGTATGAGTGAGTGTTTTCCTGTCCAGCCGAGCCCCGCCTTTTGAGCCAATGGCCGTTCAAGGATCGGCGCTGAATCAACAAAAGGGCGATGTCCAAACTGTCCGACTTCTTGCTCAATAAGCTGTCCTAGCTTTTTGAGTTTGTTGCGAACCAATTTATGGTAATCACGCCCGAGTGAGTATCGACTGATATACCCAAGGTTAGGATCACTCAAGTTAGAAGCAAACATAGCTTCAGGTGGCAGATAGTTCATTCTTGCGCTGATGACTCTTACCGTTCCCGGTAACAGTTCATCTGGTCGAGCTCGCATCATGCCATGACGCGCCATCCAATCCATATCTCCGTGGTAACCATTATCTAACCACTTCTGTAATGGACCTTCATGTTCTCGTAAATCAACATCGCAGATCCCTACCTTTTGAAACCCTAATTCACGGGCCCAAATTTTAATTTGAATCGCTAGTTGATCGTAGTTCATGAGTGGATTGCTCTGAAAAAATGGGGTCGGATCTTAACGGATCTTCAACTTAGAATCTAGAATCATTTATTGAGTTAATCACTTTTGCTAGAGAAAATGCTGATTAACGAAGGAAAGTCATGAGTATCGTAAATAAAGTGACATTTTTACGGATTACTTACACTTGATATCTTGTCTCTCAAAACCAACAAGGTTTACTATTCGTACTCTTTTGATTTTTATATAGTCGACAGTCAATATTTAGAGAATGTATCTATGAGCACAAAACAATTCACCTTGAAAGATGAACAGGCAACCATTCAAATGGGCAATGCGCTTGCTGGCATTTGTTCTCAACAAACAACCATTTATCTACATGGTGATCTTGGGGCTGGAAAAACAACATTTAGCCGTGGATTTATTCGCGCTCTTGGACACGATGGTAATGTAAAAAGTCCAACCTACACCTTAGTGGAACCTTACCAGTTAGCTGATTGGCAAGTGTATCATTTTGACTTATATCGTCTTGCCGATCCTGAAGAGTTGGAATACATGGGGATTCGTGATTATTTTACTGACGATGCTATTTGCTTGGTAGAGTGGCCAGAAAAAGGGCAAGGACTATTACCGCAAGCGGATTTAGATATTGAATTACGTTATGACGACCAACAGCGAGTGGCGTTATTAATGGCAAATAATGATTATGGTCGAGTTTTATTAAGTCAATTGGAGCTATGTTGATCAGCATACGAATTCCAGCAGTTGTTATTGCTGCTATCACTTTCCTACTTAGTTTCTCAACTTTAGCGTCTGCCAATGCGCTTGAAGGGCTGCGAGTGTGGCCCTCTCCAGATGAAACTCGTGTTGTCATTGATTTAAAATCTGAGGCTGATTTTAGCTATTTTACTTTAAGTAGTCCCAGCCGCTTAGTGGTCGATCTGAAAAAGACATCATTAAGCACAAAGTTACCGCTAGTGGTCTCTGATAGCCCAGTGTTGTCAAAAGTGAGAAAAAGCAGCGCTCCAAGTAAGGGGACGTATCGCCTCGTTTTTGAATTAAAGAAGCACTCTACTCCTGAGTTATTCAAACTCAGCCCGACTCCAGGTGGCCAATATGGGCACCGTTTAGTGGTCGATTTTCCACATGGTAAAACAGCAGTTAAAGGCAAGGTGCCATCGAAGCCTGTGGTGAATAAAGACATCTCACAAATTCAGCGCAAGAAAGATATTCTGATTGTGATCGACCCTGGCCATGGGGGAGAAGATCCCGGCTCTATCGGGCCGTCTAGAAAATACGAAAAGAACGCGACATTAAGTATTTCAAAGAAGATCGCAGCACAGTTAAATGCGATTCCTGGTATCAAAACACGTCTAACACGTAACTCAGATTACTTTGTGAACCTGAATCGTCGTGTTGCGATTGCACGTGAAAATGATGCCCACCTGCTGATCTCCATTCATGCTGATGCCTTTACTACGCCTAAGCCGCGTGGTGGCTCTGTGTTTGTGTTAAATACAAAGCGTGCCAATACCGAAATTTCGCGTTGGGTCGAAAACCATGAGAAACAGTCGGAATTACTGGGTGGTACGGGAACGGTTCTCACTAAGAATATTAATGATAAAAATGTAAACCAAACCTTGCTTGATTTACAGTTTAACCATTCTCAGAAAGAGGGGTATAAGCTGGCGAAATCTATTTTATCTGAGATGGGAAAAGTCGCTAAACTGCATAACTCTAAGCCGATTAATACCAGCTTGGCTGTTTTACGCTCACCGCAAATCCCTTCAGTTTTAGTGGAAACTGGCTTTATCTCTAATCCAACTGAGGAGCGTTTACTTTTCCAACGTTCTCACCAAGATAAATTAGCGAGGGCGATTACCCAAGCGGTGGTTCGTTATGTTCAAGCTAATCCTCCAGAGGGAACCATTTTAGAGGCTCAAGGAAAAGCGGTTAAGCATAAAGTCAAAGCCGGTGAGTCATTATCGGTTATCGCGAAGCGTTACGGGACATCGGTAGCCACAATAAAATCCGCTAACCGATTAAAATCGTCCGGCTTAGCTGTTGGGCAAGTATTAACGATTCCGGGATACTCCATGCCGACCGTTGTGCCTAAAGCGAAAAACCCAATAGAGACGAAGACGGTGACGCATATCGTTCGAAAAGGGGATTATTTAGGCAAAGTAGCAAAACGCTATAAAGTGAGTGTCGCGAGCATTAAACGAGAGAACCGACTTAAATCGGATACGTTGAAGTTAGGGCAAAAACTAAGAATTACAGTGAGTTTGAAAGATCTTCCGCTTAGAAAACACAAAGTTAAACGCGGTGAATTTTTAGGTAAGATCGCCACTAAATATGGTGTTACGGTAAATAGCCTTCGCCAAGCGAATAAGTTGCGCTCCGATTCACTAGCGGTTGGCCAAGTGCTAATCATACCGAATAAGTAGGCGGCTTCTTACGATGACAATTAAAATATTACCCGCCCGGTTAGCCAACCAAATTGCCGCAGGTGAAGTGGTAGAAAGACCAGCCTCAGTCGTGAAGGAGTTGGTTGAAAATAGCTTGGACTCAGGTGCGACTCGAATCGACATCGATATTGAGAAAGGCGGAGCTAAGCTCATTCGGGTGCGCGATAATGGTAAAGGCATTGTAAAAGATCAATTGGCTCTGGCGTTGAGTCGACATGCGACCTCTAAGATTCATACTCTTGATGATCTTGAAGCGATCATTAGTTTAGGTTTTCGTGGAGAAGCGCTAGCCAGTATCAGTTCCGTTGCTCGCCTGACGATGACTTCTCGACCTGCCACGCAAGATCAAGCTTGGTCGGCGTACAGTGAAGGCCGAGATATGGCGGTAAAATTACAGCCAACGGCTCACCCAATTGGCACCTCTGTTGAAGTATTGGATCTCTTCTTTAACACGCCTGCTCGCCGTAAGTTCTTACGCACTGAAAAAACAGAATTTACCCATATCGATGAATTGCTTAAACGCATTGCTTTAAGTCGTTTTGATGTGACGATCAATCTTCGTCATAACGGGAAAATGATCCGTCAATACCGAGCATCAAAAAACGATCTCCAAGCAGAGAAGCGTATTGCAGCTGTGTGTGGGGCCTCTTTTGTTCGTCATATGCTTAAAATTGAGTTGGAGCATCAAGGGCTAAAGCTTCATGGTTGGGTAACGACGCCTGAAGGGGCTAGGCAACAAAGTGATTTGCAGTACTGCTATGTGAATGGTCGAATGATGCGTGACAAGCTGATTAATCACGCAATTCGACAAAGTTATGCCACCAGTTTGAAGCCTGAGCAGTTTGCTACTTATGTTCTATTTATCGAAATAGATCCCCATCAAGTCGATGTGAATGTACACCCTGCAAAACATGAGGTTCGCTTTCATCAAGCTCGCTTAGTGCATGATTTCATTTATCAGGCTTTAACTAGTGCCTTGGCACAAAGTGAACATATTGACGAGCCTAGAGTCACAGAATCAGCCTTTCATCAGGAGGAGTGCGAGACTCAGCGTGCTGAGGTGGCAGGTGCAGAGCTTTCTGCATCCGAACGTGCAGCAGAAGTGATAGATCAAATGCCTTCTTACCCCGGTAAAGCTGAGAGTGAACGATCGCCTTCGGTTGCTGATGGAGTGAGTGAATCTTACCCGAATCGAGATTGGGTAACTAAACCTCATCATGCAACCCAAAACCCTCAGCCTCATAGCACTAAGAATCTAAGTTCTGGTTCTCAAAGTTCGTCGCATCAAAGCTCATCGTATCAAAGCTCGTCGCATCAAAGTCCATCGTCTCAAAATACAGCGCTTTCTAAAGATAAGCGTTACCACGCTCAACCTGCGCCATCAAAGCAAGAAGTACGCGCTTACCATCAGTTAATGAAAACGACTGAAGGTGAAGGTGCGTTTCAGGATCCAAAAGATCAGAATGAAGTCGTTACTGATGGGAAGGCGAGCTCTGAGGCGAAGAATCAGCAAGAGATTGTCGAATTAGGCAAAGCACTCTGCGTTGTTGAGCAGCAATATTTGGCGATGGGCTCAAAATCGGGTTGTTTGCTCGTATCACTGATTCGTGGTGAGTGGTTGCGAGTTAGAGGCCAACTTAATACAAGTGTGAATCCCTTAACGAGCCAACCACTGTTAGTGCCGTTATCGATAAAGCTTGGTAAAGATATGATAGTGCTGGTTGAAGCGAATCAATCTTTATTAGGGACATTTGGTATCCAGCTTAAAGCCAGAAATTACGAAACAATACTGGTTATGGGGGTTCCGCAGCCATTAAGGCAGCAAAACCTGCAACAGTTGATCCCAGATCTGTTATCTTATCTGCTCTCAGACGATCAAGTGAATGCCGATTCGTTAGCTTCTTGGCTGGCAAATCAAATAACACAAGTAAAAAGCAGCTACACTTTATCTGAAGCAATTCAAATTGTTGCGGAACTCGAACAGCTTTGGCAAGGTCAATTACCATTAGACGATATAGATTTCGTTAAACCGATTGATTTTTCAGCCACCGTTGCAGCATTTAAGCTGTAAACGGTAAGCTATTGATTAAAAATATAAATAAAAAAGTGAACATGAATCAGAAGTTACCTTTAGCGCTATTTTTAATGGGGCCAACAGCATCAGGAAAAACGGATCTTGCGATACGTTTACGCCAAAAGTATCCAGTCGAAATTATCAGTGTGGATTCTGCATTGATCTACAAAGGGATGGATATTGGAACCGCGAAACCTGATGATCAAGAGCTCGCGCTTGCCCCTCACCGTTTGATCGATATATTAGATCCTAGCGAAGCGTATTCTGCCGCCGATTTTCGACGCGATGCATTGGAAGCAATGAATGATATTGTTTCTGAAGGTAAAATACCGTTATTGGTTGGCGGTACAATGCTATATTACAAAGCATTACTTGAAGGTTTATCACCACTTCCAGCGGCCAACCCTGAAATACGTCATCAAATAGAACAACAAGCGCTGGAGAATGGCTGGGCAGCGTTACATGATGAATTAAAAGCGATCGATCCTGTATCTGCAGAAAGAATTCATCCAAATGATCCACAAAGGTTGTCTAGGGCATTGGAAGTTTACCGAATTTCAGGTAAAACTCTAACTGAGCTTACTCAAGTGAAAGGTGAAAGCCTGCCATTTAGAGTAAAACAATTTGCGATAGCTCCCAAGGAAAGGGCAGAACTCCATCGTCGTATTGAATTACGTTTTGATAAGATGCTAGAGGCTGGGTTTGAAGATGAAATGCGTACTTTGTATGCCCGAGATGATCTTCATCCAGATCTTCCATCGATTCGATGTGTTGGATATCGACAGATGTGGGACTATTTAGATGGGCAGTGCGATTTAGATGAAGCGGTATTCCGTGGTGTCTGCGCTACTCGTCAATTGGCCAAGCGACAAATCACCTGGTTACGCAGCTGGGATGATTTAACTTGGTTAGATAGCGAAAACATTGAACAAGCGTTAGAAACTCTTTCAGATGCAATAGCATCCGATTGAATTAGCTGTGTATAATGTGATCGTTTTTGCGTGAATATACCCTGAAGGATCTGTCATTAAGATTTAACAATGATCCTTAATTCTAAATGACAATAGGGTGTTTATTATTCATTTAGCTCAGATGCAAAGGCCGCACACTTTTTAGTGCACCACTAGCTAAATAATTACAACTAAAAAATCAAATAAGGAAAATAAAATGGCTAAGGGGCAATCGCTACAAGACCCATTCTTAAATGCTCTACGACGTGAGCGCATTCCAGTGTCTATCTACCTTGTGAATGGCATTAAGCTACAAGGTCAGAGCGAATCTTTTGATCAATTTGTGATCTTGCTGAAAAATACAGTTAACCAAATGGTATACAAACATGCGATTTCAACTGTTGTCCCAGCTCGAGCAGTGAGTCACCATACTGCAGAGCGTCCAGCAGATCGCCCTCAAGAGAAGTCTGAAGATTAATATTCAAATCTCAAAAGTAATAAGGAGTTGGTTGCTTGTTTGACCGTTATGAAGCCGGCGAACGAGCCGTACTTGTTCATATCAACTTCACGCAACAAGGTGAGTGGGACGATCTCAGCGAGTGTGAAATGCTGGTGTCTTCTGCTGGGGTGACGACGCTACAAGTTGTGACGGGTAGTCGTCAGTCACCACACCATAAATACTACGTTGGAGAGGGGAAAGCTCAGGAAATCGCCCAAGCTGTACAGCTAACGGGTGCTGATGTGGTGATATTTAACCACGCCTTATCTCCAGCCCAAGAACGTAACCTAGAAATGTTGTGCAAATGCCGAGTGTTGGATCGTACCGGTTTAATACTTGATATTTTTGCTCAACGAGCTCGGACACATGAAGGGAAATTACAGGTTGAGCTTGCTCAGCTTCGTCATATTTCAACTCGATTAATCCGTGGTTGGACCCACCTTGAGAGACAAAAAGGTGGTATTGGTTTACGTGGTCCGGGTGAAACGCAGTTAGAAACCGATAGACGTTTATTGCGTGAGCGAATTAAAGCGATTCTACGCCGTTTAGCTAAAGTGGCGAAGCAGCGTGAGCAAGGGCGGCGAGCTCGGAATCGAGCAGAAATCCCAACCATTTCATTGGTAGGTTATACCAATGCGGGTAAATCGACACTGTTTAACTGCATTACAGATGCGGGAGTGTATGCGGCAGACCAATTATTTGCGACGTTAGATCCTACATTGCGTAAGATCGAATTAGCCGATGTTGGGCCTGCGATTCTCGCGGATACTGTTGGTTTTATTCGTCATTTACCTCATGATTTAGTTGCAGCATTTAAAGCAACATTACAAGAAACGCAAGAAGCTGACATTTTGTTACATGTTGTTGATGCCAGTGATGAGCGTTTTCGTGAGAACATTCAAGCGGTTCATGATGTACTAGAAGAGATCGATGCCCATGAGGTACCGTCTTTAGTCGTGATGAACAAGATCGACAGCCTTGATGATCAAAATCCTCGTATCGAAAGAGATGAGGAAGGCTTACCTCGTACTGTTTGGGTTTCTGCTATGAATGGCATCGGTATGGATCTTCTATTTGAAGCTCTAACTGAACGCTTAGCGAAGCAGATGGTACAGTATCAGTTGCGAATTCCACCTCAATATCAAGGTAAAATTCGTAGCACATTCTTCGAGTTAAATTGTATTCAACAAGAAGAATATGATACAGATGGTAACTTGTTGATAGATATTCGAATGCAACAAGTAGATTGGTCTAGGATTGAAAAAAGAGAAGGGGCAGTTTTGAGTGACTTTATCGTTACAGAAAGGACTGCTACAGTATAACGTCATATCAAATGATGGAGCTTTCTAATGGCGTGGAATGAGCCTGGTAATAACAACGGCAATAACGGCCGCGATAATGACCCTTGGGGTAATAAAAATAATCGCGGTGGCCGAGATCAAGGACCGCCAGACCTAGATGAAGTTTTTAATAAACTGAGTCAAAAGTTGGGTGGCAAGTTTGGTAAGAAAGGTGGCAATGGCCCGAGTATTGGTGGTGGTGGCGCAATTGGCTTAGGTCTAATTGTTGTCGTTGCGATTGCGGTATGGGTATTTTCTGGTTTCTATACAATCGGTGAGGCTGAGAGAGGGGTTGTCCTTCGTCTTGGTAAATATGACCGTATTGTTGATCCAGGCCTAAACTGGCGACCTCGTTTCATTGATGAATACGAAGCGGTAAACGTACAAGCAATTCGTTCATTGCGAGCTTCTGGCACAATGTTAACGAAAGACGAAAACGTAGTAACAGTAGAAATGGGTGTTCAATATCGTGTTGCTGACCCATATAAATACTTGTTCCGCGTAACGAGTGCTGATGACAGTTTGCGTCAAGCGACAGATTCTGCATTACGTGCCGTTATTGGTGACTCATTGATGGACAGCACGCTTACCAGCGGTCGTCAGTTGATTCGTCAAACAACGCAAGAGACACTAAATAGTATCATTGATAAATATGATATGGGTCTTATCGTTATCGACGTTAACTTCCAGTCTGCTCGTCCGCCTGAAGAAGTTAAAGATTCGTTTGATGATGCGATTGCTGCGCGAGAAGATGAAGAGCGTTTCATCCGTGAAGCTGAAGCATATAAGAATGAAATTTTACCGAAAGCAACAGGTCGTGCTGAGCGTCTGAAAAAAGAAGCGCAAGGTTATACTGAACGCACGGTGAATGAAGCTCTTGGTCAAGTGGCTCAGTTTGAGAAACTACTACCAGAATATCAAGCGGCACCAGAGGTTACTCGTAACCGTTTGTACCTTGATACAATGGAAGAAGTGTACACCAATACATCGAAAGTACTGATTGACTCTGAATCGAGCGGTAACTTGCTGTACTTGCCAATTGATAAGCTAAGTGGCCAGGACGGTGACAGTTCTAAGCGTAAGACTAAATCGTCTTCTGCTTATGACAGTATTGAACTTGAATCTCAACGTACAGATACTCAAACCGAGACTCAAACCCGTTCAACTAACTCACGTCAAGGGAGATACTAATAATGCGTAAGTTAATGATCCCTGTATTGGTCGTTGCGTTAGCGATTATGTTGATGTCATTGTTTGTTATTCCTGAAGGTGAACGTGGTATCGTGATCCGTTTCGGGCGTGTACTTAAAGATAACAATGATGTGGCTGCACGTATTTACGAACCTGGTTTGCACTTTAAGATGCCAATGTTTGATCGTGTGAATCGTCTTGATGCGCGTATCCAAACGATGGATGGCCGTTCAGACCGATTCGTAACGTCTGAGAAAAAAGACGTCATCATCGATACCTACGTGAAATGGCGTATTGAAGATTTCGGTCAATACTACCTAGCGACAGGTGGTGGCAATGTTCAGACTGCTGAAGCTCTGTTAGAACGTAAAGTAACGGATGTATTACGTTCTGAAATTGGTTCTCGTGAAATCAAGCAGATTGTTTCTGGTCCTCGTAACGAAAAAGTTTTACCTTCAGTTGAAGATGCAGAATTAATCCCAGAAGCATCTAAAGAAGCATTGGAAGTTGATGGTCAGCGTGACATCATCATGGATAACGTACTTGCCGATACAAGTGAGAGCGCTCTGACAGACTTAGGTGTAAGAGTGGTTGACTTCAGAATGAAGAAAATCAACTTACCTGACGAAATCAGTGAATCGATCTACAAACGTATGCGTGCGGAACGTGAATCGGTTGCTCGTAAGCACCGTTCTCAAGGTCGTGAAAAAGCCGAAGTTATTCGTGCTCAAGCGGAACTTGAAGTGGCGACAGTACTTGCAGAGGCAGACAGAACTGCGCGTGTAACACGTGGTGATGCCGATGCAAAAGCAGCCGCTATCTATTCAAATGCTTATAACAAAGACCCTGAGTTTTATGGATTCTTACGTTCACTGAAAGCATATGAGAAGTCTTTTGGCTCTAAGAGTGATATCTTAGTTCTTGATCCAAAGAGTGATTTCTTCAAATACATGAATGACGCAAAAGGTGTTACTTCTAAGTAATGACTTATCGTCTTCAGTATTAAGAAAAAGGCTCCGCAAGGGGCCTTTTTTGTGCCTGTTGATTTATTAATGGCGTTTTTAAGAGAGTTAGGTTGGTGTATGTCGAGTTCGATTTGGTTAGCGATAGGCTTGGTTTTAATTGTGGAAGGGCTTGGACCGTTGATTGCTCCAAATGGTTGGAGAAATATGGTGGCTCAATTGAGTGAACAACCAGACAATCAACTACGCCGTATTGGTGGTTGTTTAGTGGTTGCGGGAGCGGTTATCGCAATAATGATGAGTTAAACAAGCTGATTGATTTCTACATGCTTATCAATCCGTTATCCGTGAAGATTCTAGAATGCCTAAAAAATGACTGCAAGAAATGTGATTCAGTGCTAGAATCCATTTTTAATTAGCAACAGAATTGGAAAGATGGGAAATAACGTAGTCGTGCTAGGCACCCAATGGGGTGACGAAGGTAAAGGTAAAATTGTTGACCTTTTAACTGAAGATGCAAAATACGTGGTTCGCTACCAAGGCGGTCACAATGCTGGTCATACTCTTGTCATTGACGGTGAAAAAACCGTTCTTCACTTAATTCCATCAGGTATTCTTCGCGATAAGCTTAAGTGCGTTATCGGTAACGGTGTTGTTCTATCACCAGAAGCCCTGATTAAAGAGATGAAACCTTTAGAAGAGCGCGGCATCCCTGTTCGCGAACGTCTTTTCATTTCTGAAGCATGTCCTCTAATTCTTCCTTACCACATTGCTCTAGACCAAGCGCGTGAAATCGCTCGTGGTAAAAAAGCAATTGGTACAACTGGTCGTGGTATCGGTCCAGCTTATGAAGATAAAGTTGCTCGTCGCGGTCTTCGCGTTGGCGATCTATTCGACAGAGAAGCATTCGCAGAGAAACTAAAAGAAGTGATGGAATACCATAACTTTGCATTAGTTAACTACTACAAAGCGGAAGCGGTAAGCTACGAAGAAGTACTTGAGCAAGCTATGGGCTATGCAGACCTACTAACTTCAATGGTTATTGATGTAACTGATGAGCTAGATGCTGCACGTAAGCGCGGTGATAAGATCATGTTTGAAGGTGCGCAAGGTACTCTACTTGACATCGACCACGGTACTTACCCATACGTAACGTCTTCTAACACTACTGCTGGTGGTGTTGCTGCAGGTTCTGGTTTCGGCCCTCGCCACATTGGTTACATTCTTGGTATCGCTAAAGCTTACTGTACTCGTGTTGGTTCTGGTCCATTCCCGACAGAGCTATACGATGGTCTAGAAAAACAAGATCCAGTAGGTAAGCACTTAGGTGATGTTGGCCATGAGTTTGGTGCAACAACTGGTCGTTTACGCCGTACTGGTTGGTTCGATGCAGTGGCAATGCGCCGTGCAATCCAAATCAACTCAATTTCTGGTTTCTGCCTAACTAAGTTAGACGTGCTAGACGGTCTTAAAGAACTTAAGATCTGTACTGGCTACCAGATGAAAGATGGTTCAATCCTAGAAGTTTCTCCAATGGCTGCTGAAGCATTTGAAGAAGCAACACCTGTTTACGAAACTATGCCTGGTTGGTCTGAAAATACTTTTGGTGCAACATCTCTTGAATCGCTTCCACAAGCGGCTCTAGATTACATCAAGCGTATCGAAGAGCTAACTGGCGTTCCTGTTGATATCGTATCAACTGGCCCAGACCGTAACGAAACAATTGTTAAAGTTCACCCATTTGGTGCTTAATAGTTGATATCTATGATGAATAATAAAAGCCGGCTTAAATAGCCGGCTTTTTTGTACCTGTTGTGATGATCTTTTGTTCACTGTCTGGCAAGATATTGCCTATAAACGGCAATAATTCCCTAAAGAGATCCGCTAAATTGCCGATAATCTTATCAAGCCTATATAAACGCAGAGCATTGCTTGTGCGTGGATATGGAGTTTTACTGATACGAATAAAAGAGTGCAGGTATGAAGCTACGAATAGTAGCGGCTTCATTAATGTTGGCGCTGAGCTCTCCCTTGAGTCATGCAAATTTGGCTGAGGTTGGGGAGCCTGTCCCAATTTATACTGAAGCCGAACTGATCAAATTAATTGAAGACAATCGACATTTAGAGCGAGTAAAAGCTGATAACTGCCAGATCGTGGAAGATATCGTAGCTCGTGCAACTCGAATCAATCTACCATCATACGAGTTTTTGTATGGTGATATGCTGGCTTGGGGGGTGTGCGTTGAGCAAGATGTTGAACTTGGTCTGTATTATATGGAAAACGCTGCGCATCAAGGCTTACCCGCCGCGCTAGAGCAACTCGGCCGTTATTACTCTCGTGGTACATTAGTACAGCAAGATAAAGAACGTGCTATCCCATATTTACGTGAAGCGGCTTCTATGGGGAACTTGAATGCCCGCATTCATCTCGCAGAACTGTTGTTACGTGACTATGGCAGTCCACTCGATTATGAAGATGCTTATCGCTGGCTGTATAACTCAGCAACGGCAGATAAGCGACAGCACAGCCGTATCTCGGTGTTGCGACAAGGTTTAGAGCTGAGAATGCCGCAAAATATTATCGCCAGAGCCAAGCGCCGTGACGTGTTCTGGTAGATAGATATAAATTAAAAAATTATTGATAACTGCACTCAAATGAAAACAGCCCTTATAGTGAATATAAGGGCTGTTTTGTTTTACTTATTTAAAAAGTATCAGAGTCTTATTGAACCGTCTCGCCCGACTCAATCACCGTCTTACGTACAATTTCAGTAAAGGCCAAAGCTTCTTCACGGATCTTCGTCTCATCAACCGTTAGCATCTCTCTGTCTTTCATAATGACTTTACCAGCAACGATAGAGTGGCGAACATTTGCAGAGTTTGCTGAGTAAACCAGAGCTGAGTATGGGTTATAGACTGGAACCATATTCGGCGCTTTGGTGTCGATAACAATAATATCGGCCAGTTTGCCAACTTCTAATGAGCCTATTTTGTCTTCCATGTGCAGTGCTTTAGCTGCGCCCATTGTTGCCATATCAATGACTTTAATTGGTGGCATTGCAGCTCGGTCTTTGTTTACGAGCTTATGTACTTTGGCGACTTGGTTAAACTCATCAATGGTACTTAATGTGTTGCCAGACATAGGGCCATCAGTACCTAAACCGATACGAACATCTTGGTCATACATTTTCAGCGCCGGTGATACCCCTTTTGCTGATTTGATGTTGGCACTCATGTTGTGCGCGACACCCATATCCGATTTTTTAACCAGTTCAATATCCGCATCATCGACTAAAATCATGTGAGCGCCGACTAAGTTCTTATTGAGTGCACCGATGCTGTCCATGTAAGCGACAGGTGATAGACCGTCTGAACGCTTGGCAATTTTCTCTTCTTCACGATGTGACTCTGCAAGGTGGATCATTACCGGTACGTCGTGCTCAAGAGAGAGTTTTGCCACTTTTTGTAGAATCTCAGTGGTATTGGTATAGGGTGCGTGTGGGGCAAATGCTGGGGTAATACGCGGATGATCTTTGTACTCTTCAATAAAGTTCAGCGCGTATTGGATGCCTTCTTCCGCATTAGCTGCATCGGCTACCGGAAATTTAATCACGGTTTCACCCAGTACGGCACGCATACCGATAGTATCAACGGTTTTTGCTACTTCATCTTCAAAGTAGTACATGTCAGCGTAAGTCGTTACACCACCTTTGACCATTTCAACATTGCCAAGATTTGCACCAATACGCACCATGTCACGAGAAACAAGCTTTGCTTCTAGAGGGAAAATGTAGCGGTGAAGGCGATCTGGCACGTCATCAGCAAGTGAGCGAAATACCGTCATAGAAACATGCGTATGGGTATTAATTAGACCTGGCATGACAATATCACCATCGACATCAAGTGTTTGCTTTGCTTGATATTCCTTCGCTAAAGTAGCATCACCAACAGCGATAATTTTGTTATCTTTTACAACAATTGTGCCATTGTCATAGACCGCTTTATCTTGATTCATGGTTAATACCATCGCGTCAGTGATCATAAGATCAGCTTTTTCGGTGGCAAAAGAAGAAGTTGAAAACAAGCCAAAGCTCGCGATAGCCGTTGCAAGAAGTGTACGTTTAATTGTCATATCAATACCTTTGGAACAGGTGGGGAGAGTCGCGTTTGATGATAGGCTAATCTGGTATTTCTGCAATCGATTGCCTTGTCAATTTCATCAAGATGAGATCTTAAGCAAAGGATATGAAAGTATATTTAACAAAGTGAAATGTTATGTTTTTTCAAGGCTAATTCCTTCTATTATTAAAGCAAATCTGTAGCTTATCTCCTTAGTCAGATATACTAAGCCGTATACCTTCCTTGCTTAAGCAGGCCCGCCTATGTCAAAACAAACACCAGAAAAAAAGAATGCCGATCCCTTTGCAGATCGTGAATCTCAAAAATATGAAAACCCAGTTCCAAGTCGTGAATTTATTACTGACTTTTTAACCACAGCTAATGTACCAATGAATCGTAATGATCTATTTGAAGCATTAGGTCTGACAGGTGAAGAGCAGTACGAAGGGTTACGCCGCCGGTTACGGGCGATGGAGCGTGATGGTCAATTGATTTTCACTCGTCGCCAGTGTTATGCACTGCCTGAAAAGCTCGAATTGACGAAAGGTTATGTTATTGGGCACAAAGATGGTTTTGGCTGGGTTCGACCTGAAGGTAGCGTAGGAAAAGATAATGATATCTTGCTTCCACACCACCAAATGCGCCACATCATTCATGGCGATTTAGTGCTTATTCAGCCATCAGGAACGGATAAGCGAGGGCGCAAAGAAGGGCGCTTAGTTCGAGTGCTAGAAGAGAGAAAAACGCCACTTGTCGGACGTTTCTTTTTTGAATACGGGCACTCGTTTGTGGTTACCGATGATTCACGAATCAGCCAAGATATTCTGATCCCAAATGAGCATAAAGGCGGTGCTCGAATGGGGAACGTGGTGGTGATTGAGTTGACTGATCGTGGCACTCGTTCGCGAGGCATGATGGGTAAAGTCATTGAAGTTCTCGGTGAAAATATGGCTCCGGGTATGGAAACGCAAATTGCAATCCGTACTCATCAAATTCCAAACGTTTGGCCTGTGGAAGTTGAAAAGCAGGTTGAGAACTTAGGTGAAGAAGTTCCTGAAGAAGCGAAGAAAGGACGTGTTGACCTGCGTGAATTGCCATTAGTCACCATTGATGGTGAAGACGCGCGAGACTTTGATGATGCTGTCTATTGTGAAGCTAAAAAAGGCGGTGGTTGGCGCTTATGGGTGGCGATCGCGGATGTAAGTTATTATGTTCGTACTGATACCGCACTCGACAAAGAAGCGATCAACCGTGGTAACTCAGTCTATTTCCCATCTCAAGTCGTGCCGATGCTACCTGAGGTATTATCAAACGGATTGTGTTCACTCAATCCACAAGTAGACCGTTTATGTATGGTTTGCGAAATGACGATTTCTTCAACCGGTAAGCTTTCCGGCTACAAACATTACGAAGCGGTTATGAACTCTCACGCTCGCCTGACTTACAACAAAGTGGGTGCCATTCTCGATGGGGATGAAGAGCTGCGTGAACGTTATAAGCCTGAAGTGCCACATCTTGAAGAACTGCATAAGATGTACAAGATACTGAAGCAAACTCGTGATGAGCGTGGGGCTATTGAGTTTGAAACGGTTGAAACCAAATTTATCTTCAACGCAGAGCGTAAAATTGATCGTATTGAACCTGTGATTCGAAACGATGCGCATAAGCTTATTGAAGAGTGCATGATTTTAGCGAATATCGCTTCTGCGTCATTGGTTGAGAAAGCGAAAGAAGCGGCACTGTTTCGTGTTCATGAATCTCCGGGTGAAGAGCGCCTGGTTGGCTTTAGAGACTTCCTTGGGGAGCTAGGCTTAAACTTGGGTGGTGGATTACAACCTTCTCCAACAGATTATGCACACCTAATGAAACAAATTGGTGAGCGTCAAGATAAAGAGTTGATTCAAACTATGCTGCTGCGCTCAATGAAGCAGGCGGTGTATAACGCTGATAACGCAGGGCACTTTGGTTTAGCTCTCAAACGTTACGCGCACTTTACTTCTCCAATTCGTCGCTACCCAGACTTGTTGTTACACCGTGCAATTAAGTACCTCATTGCCAAGCAAGAAGGAAGAAATACCGATCGCTGGACACCGACGGGTGGTTATCACTATTCATTTGACGATATGGATTTTTACGGTGAACAGTGCTCGATGACAGAGCGCCGAGCCGATGATGCAACACGTGAAGTGAACGATTGGCTAAAATGTGAATACATGCAAGATCATGTCGGTGATGTGCTTGATGGTGTTATTGCTAATGTAACCGGTTTTGGCTTCTTCGTTCGTTTGAGTGAACTGCATATTGATGGCTTGGTTCATATCTCTTCTCTTGCGAATGACTACTACCAATTTGATGCGGTAGGGCAGCGATTAATTGGTGAGAGCTTCGGTAATATCTATCGTCTTGGTGATGCCGTTAAAGTTAAAGTCAAAGCGGTAAATCTGGATGATCGTCAAATTGACTTTGAATTAGTAGAAACTAGTCGTAAGCTACGCGGTGAAGGCAAAACGGCGAAAAAACGCGCGGCAGAAGCTCAAAGAAAAGCGAAGAGTAAAAAACAAGGTGTTAAGAACCGTAAGCCAGGAGCTAAAGCCACTCCGCTTGTTGAACCAACTAAGCGACCTGATGGCCGCAATGAAGGTGAAAGTGCTGAAGGTGGACGTAAAAAAGGTTCTGCGCCTAAAGGGGAACAAAATGATAAACCCCGCAAGAAGAAATCTCGTACAGGCGCGAGTAAAGCTCGTGCCAAGAAAAAACATGAACAAAAGAAATAACGCTGACAAGGTAGACGATGAGTAACGAATTTATTTACGGCATTCACGCCGTGAAAGCGGTATTAGAGAAAGATCCTGCACGCTTCATTGAGGCCTATGTTTTAAAAGGCCGCCAAGATGAGCGTTTGATGCCTTTGCTAAACCAATTGCAGCAATATGGCATTTCAATTCAGCAAATGGGTCGCAAGCCTCTTGACGAGAAATCAAATGGCGCGAACCACCAAGGTATTATTGCGCGTGTTAAAGCCGCAAAACAGCTGAATGAAAATGACTTGGATGCGATTTTGGCAAGCAATGAACAGCCTTTATTGCTTGTGCTTGACGGTGTGACGGATCCTCATAATTTAGGTGCTTGTTTACGTAATGCTGATGCGGCGGGTGTCGCTGCTGTAATCGTACCAAAAGATCGATCTTCACCATTAACGGCGACCGTAAGTAAAGTTGCCTGTGGTGCTGCTGAAACGGTACCTCTTGTTCGTGTGACTAATTTGGCGCGTACGATGAGAGCGCTGCAAGAGCAGGGTGTATGGTTTGTAGGCACGGCTGGAGAAGCGACACATGACGTTTATCAAGCTAAATTAACAGGGCCACTTGCGATTGTTATGGGGGCAGAAGGTGATGGTATGCGCCGTCTAACTCGTGAAACATGTGATGATCTGATTAAGATCCCAATGGCAGGTAGTGTTTCTAGTTTGAATGTCTCTGTAGCGTCTGGTATTTGTTTGTTTGAAGCGGTAAGACAACGCTTGGCCCAGTAATGAGTTAGTGCGTATTTAACTATTTGAATTTATTAACGTTCATCATTATTGGTGGACGTTTTTTTTTCAGGCTAAAAAGAGAGAATATGTGGCTTTATCGGATGGCTAGATGGCAAAAGAAAAACTGTTTCATTATTAGCCAAATACCGCTTGCCAATATCCGGTTCTTTCTATAATATTTGCCGTCCTTAAAACTTGGTCATTTTTCTTTAGTTCCTTGCTTCCCCTGGACGACCGAGCCTTTCGTGGAAGCTAATAATCCGTAAGGAGCAACCAAATGCGTCATTATGAAATCGTATTCATGGTTCACCCTGATCAAAGCGAGCAAGTTGCTGGCATGATCGAACGTTACACTGGTTCAATCACTGAAGCTGGTGGTACTGTCCACCGTCTAGAAGACTGGGGCCGCCGTCAAATGGCTTACCCAATCAACAAACTTCACAAAGCTCACTACGTTCTTATGAACGTTGAAGCTGGTCAAGAAGTGATGGACGAGCTAGAAACTGCTTTCCGTTTTAACGATGCAGTTCTACGTAACATGATCATGCGCACTAAAGGCGCTGTGACTGAGCAATCTATTATGCTTAAGCAAAAAGAAGAGCGTGCAGAGCGTGCTCCTCGTCGTGAAGAGCGTACAGAAGCTAAGCCAGAAGCAAAGCCAGAAGCAGCAGCTGAGTAATTGATTGTATGACCAATCGAATGGAACTCAGCGGCTCTGTCGTTAAAGATCCTATTCGAAGCCTTAGCCCTGCGGGTGTTGCTCATTGCCGATTTTGGCTAGAACATCGCTCAACAGTGTTAGAAGCTAACCTACCGAGACAAGTTTTTTGTCGTATGCCGGTAGTCATTAGTGGGCAAAGGTCGCAAGCATTAACTCAAGAATTAGTTTTAGGTAGTAACATTAAGGTAAGTGGCTTCGTTGCTTATCAAACCGGCCGAAATGGCGTTGGTAAATTAGTGTTGCATGCCGATAACATTACTCAAATTTAAGATCAGGAGATAGCCCATGGCTCGTTTCTTCCGTCGTCGTAAATTCTGCCGTTTTACTGCAGAAGGCGTACAAGAGATTGACTACAAAGACGTAGCAACTCTAAAAAACTACATCACTGAAGCTGGTAAAATTGTACCTAGCCGTATCACTGGTACTAGCGCTAAATATCAGCGTCAACTAGCTCGCGCTATCAAGCGTTCTCGTTACGTTGCTCTTCTACCATACACTGACAAACATCAGTAAATTGGTATTAGTTTAAATTAGTTAAGAGGACTAAGATAATGCAAGTTATTCTACTTGATAAAATCGGTAACCTAGGCAACCTTGGCGACCAAGTAAACGTTAAATCTGGTTACGCTCGTAACTTCCTTATCCCACAGGGTAAAGTAGTTATGGCAACTAAAGCTAACGTTGAAATGTTTGAAACTCGCCGCGCTGAACTAGAAGCTAAAGTTGCTGAGCAACTAGCTGCTTGTCAAGCTCGTGCAGAAAGCGTTAACGCTCTAGAAGCAGTTGTTATTGAATCTAAAGCTGGTGACGAAGGTAAACTATTTGGCTCTATCGGTACTCGTGACATCGCAGACGCTGTAACAGCGGCTGGTGTTGCAATTGCTAAGAGCGAAGTACGTCTTCCTGAAGGCGCTCTACGTAACGTAGGTGAGTTCGAAGTAAGCATCCAACTTCATTCTGAAGTTTTTGCTACTGTGAAACTACAAGTAGTTGCTGCTGCTTAATTTCAGCATCAATCTATAATAAAAACACCAGCTTCGGCTGGTGTTTTTTTATGTCTAAAGAAAATAATTTGCTAGCGGTTGGGAGTGCTTAAAAGACAAATAGTAGGTTGACAGAAAAAATGCTGTCTGACTTATGCAATCCATTCGGCACCTTATCGTGGTATTGTCTAGAGTACGCCAGCTTTAACGCAATATCGTCAGTGATATTGTTAGTTGCACTGATCTCTGTATCCGTTCGAGTATTACTCCTCCCCGTAACCACGGTGATATCACCAGCAAGGTTGAGCGTTTTTAATGGCTGCCAAGCGGCATTGAGATTCCCGCGAAAGATGCCTTCTTGGACGATGTCAGGAAATATAATGTCATCATCATCGATCTCATCTAAATTTGGCTCTTGGTAGCGGAAACCAGGACCAACTTCTAACTCTAATTTAAATAAATCGGTATTAGAAAACTGGAAACCAAATCCACTTGAGAGTGTGTAATCTTTAAAGTATGCCGTGTATTTTGAATCAACCCCTTTGAGGCTACCGTACAAGTATGTCTTTGGACTTAACTTATAGTCGCTTTGTAAGCTATAGGTGGATTGGCGCTTATCTTCCTCCCCATCTTTGTAGAGCATGTAATACTTCCATTCGCCATGGGTTCTATGCCTACCTTCGGTATATTCGCCACTTAAACGAGCATTAAGAGATTGTGAATCAGAATTACCTGTATGTGATTGATAGCCAAACTCGACTTCGCTACTAAGAGGGGATGGGATTTCAATGTCGGTAGCCGTGATCTCTTCAGCATAAACCATAGGGGATACGATCAGCCCCGCGCTGAGAAGGATAATTTTTGACACTGAATATCTCTATATTGATGGTCTGAATATGCGTATGGTAAAAGTATCCCATATGTACTAGGTCAGCAAAACGTAAATTTTCCATGAGATAAAAACAAAGTTAATCGAACTAGATTACAAATCATGGTTCTTCGCTATAATGGCGGTCATTATCAAGTTACTGAGCGTAGTCATGGTTGATACCAGAAATCGAAAACCCGTAGATACCCAAGTTGAGGCGATCAAAGTGCCTCCGCATTCATTGGAAGCTGAGCAATCTGTTATTGGTGGATTGTTACTGGACAATGAGCGTTGGGATACCGTGGCAGAAAAAGTCTTAAATAAAGATTTTTATAGTCGACCACACCGCCTGATTTTTGAAGCTGTAAAAGCCATTCTGGATGATAGTAAGCCACTCGATCTGATCACGCTTTCCGAATTCTTGGAGTTAAGAGAGCAACTCGATGATGTGGGTGGTTTTGCTTACCTTGCTGACTTGGTAAAGAACACCCCAAGTGCTGCCAATATCAATGCTTATGCCGATATAGTTGCAGAGCGGGCGTTAGTTCGTAACTTGATCGGTGTTGCGAATGAGATTGCGGATGCTGGTTATGATCCTCAAGGTCGCTCATCTGAAGATCTACTTGATTTGGCTGAGAGTAAAGTTTTTGCGATCGCTGAAGATCGAACCAGTGAAAATGAAGGCCCGCAGAATGTTGATAACATTCTAGAGAAAACGCTAGAAAGAATTGAGATTCTATACAAGACACCACAAGATGGTGTGACTGGTGTTAATACTGGTTTCAATGATTTGAATAAGAAAACCGCAGGATTGCAAGGCTCTGATCTTATTATTGTCGCGGCTCGTCCATCGATGGGTAAAACGACCTTTGCGATGAATTTATGTGAAAATGCAGCAATGGACCAAGATAAACCTGTGCTCATTTTCTCTTTAGAGATGCCTGCTGAACAGCTAATGATGCGTATGCTTGCATCTCTTTCTCGTGTCGATCAAACCAAAATTCGTACCGGTCAACTTGATGATGAAGACTGGGCGAGGATCTCATCTACGATGGGTATTCTTATGCAGAAGAAGAATATGTACATCGATGATAGTTCAGGGTTAACACCTACGGAATTGCGTTCACGAGCACGTCGTATTGCGCGTGAATCTGGCGGTTTAAGCATGATCATGGTCGATTACTTGCAGTTGATGCGAGTCCCAGGCATGCAAGATAACCGTACATTGGAAATTTCAGAGATATCACGCTCTCTTAAAGCATTGGCAAAAGAGTTGAATGTACCTGTGGTTGCGCTTTCTCAGCTTAACCGTTCCCTAGAGCAACGAGCGGATAAACGACCAATTAACTCCGATTTACGTGAATCTGGTGCCATCGAGCAAGATGCCGATTTGATTATGTTTATTTATCGTGATGAGGTTTACCATCCTGATAGTAATTATAAAGGCACTGCCGAGATTATATTAGGTAAACAGCGTAATGGCCCGATTGGTTCAGTGCGATTAACTTTCCAAGGACAATTCTCTCGCTTTGATAATTATGCGGGACCTGCCTTTGATTTCGATGACGAGTAAAAATACGTTATGAGCTATATGAAGGCCGCCACGGCCACCGTCGACTTAGATGCACTGAAGCACAATTTAGAGTTAGTTAAGGCTCAAGCTCCTGATAGTAAGATCATGGCGGTAGTGAAAGCGAATGGATATGGGCATGGGTTACTGCGAGTGGCAAAACACGCTCAAGGGGCGGATGCTTTCGGTGTTGCTCGAATAGAAGAAGCCCTTCAATTAAGAGCGGGTGGCATTGTTAAGCCTATCTTATTGCTTGAAGGTTTTTACTCTTCTGGTGATCTTCCTATTTTAGTCACTAACAATATTCAGACGGTTGTGCATTGTGAAGAGCAGTTGGTGGCATTAGAAAATGCGGAGCTTGAAACACCAGTTGTCGTCTGGGTTAAAATTGATACTGGCATGCACCGATTAGGTGTTCGTCCTGAAGAGTATCAAGAGTTCATTGAACGTCTGCATGCGTGTAAAAATGTCGCTCAGCCTCTGCGTTATATGAGTCATTTTGGTTGTGCAGATGAATTGGATAAATCGGATACCGCAGAGCAAATTGAACTCTTTCTCTCGTTAACCAATGGCTGCGCTGGTGAGCGTTCCTTAGCGGCATCGGCAGGTTTGTTAGCGTGGGAGCAAAGCCAGTTAGAGTGGGTTCGTCCCGGCATTATTATGTATGGCGTTTCTCCTTTCTCTGATAAGACCGCTGAAGAGCTCAACTATCGACCTGTTATGACCTTGAAATCGCACCTTATTGCGGTTCGTGATGTTAAAGCGGGTGAAACCGTGGGTTATGGCGGGACTTGGCGTAGCAAACGCGATACCAAAGTTGGTGTAATTGCAATTGGCTACGGCGACGGTTATCCACGCACAGCGCCAAACGGAACACCTGTAATGGTCAATGGAAGACGAGTCCCTATTGCTGGTCGAGTGTCAATGGACATGTTAACCGTCGATCTAGGACCTGATGCGAAAGACCATGTTGGTGATGAAGCTATTTTGTGGGGAAGCCAACTTCCTTCCGAAGAGGTGGCAAGCCACATAGGAACTATTGCCTATGAATTGGTGACAAAACTCACCTCTCGGGTGGAGATGACTTACCTTAGCGATGATGCAGCCTGTAAATGGAAATCAAACAGTTAAGTTCGATTTTTTTGATGATTAATGCGCCCTTTTAATTCATCTTATTCTCCTTGAATGGTGGCAATGATACGTCTCGTGCCACCATGATCTCTATGCTCGCCTAATACAATCCCTTGCCATGTACCTAGAGCAAGTTTGCCATTACTTATTGGAATTGTAACACTACTACCAAGTAGTGAAGCTTTGATATGTGCAGGCATATCATCGTCTCCCTCATAAGTATGCTGATAGTAAGCCGCTCGTTCAGGAACAAACTTGTTGAAGTGAGATTCCATATCTATTCTTACTGTCGGATCGGCATTTTCATTGAGTGTTAAGCTCGCAGAAGTATGTTGTATAAATAGGTGTAACAAACCAACGGAAAATTCGTTTATTTCTAGTAATTGTTGTTCAATTTCACCAGTAATCAGGTGGAAACCGCGCCTTTTAGGTGTGATTGAAATGTTTTTTTGTTGCCACATATTTCCCTCTTTAATCATTGGTTATGAATATCTACTTGGTAAATTTGTCCAATAACGCTAAGGTTAGCCTGCTTTGTCTGATTATAAACTTTCGATTCAACCTATAGAATCATACGGCATAATAGTTGTTAGGTTGGGTGAAAATAAAAACTAAGACGTTAACGTGACTTATCTCAAAGAGCGCGTAACGACACTAAGACATAATGCACTTTGAAAATAAATTACAAAATCTGACCGCGTTGCTCATTGTTTGTGAACGCGAGCAGGATTAATGCTTTGCTAAAATCGGGGATTCCAAAAGTGCGGTAATTGAACTTCAATTGCTGTGTTAGAGGAATAAAAAACCACTGTAACATCGGGATAGACACCATGTTGAAAAATATCAATCCAACGCAAACTCAAGCTTGGAAAGCTCTAACTGCGCACTTTGAATCAGCGCAAGATATGGACCTTAAGTCTTTATTTGCACAAGATAGCCAACGTTTCGAACAATTTTCTACAAACTTTGGTTCTGATATTCTAGTTGATTACTCGAAAAACTTAATTAACCAAGAAACTTTGAAGCACCTATTTGCCTTGGCAAATGAAACTGAACTTAAAGCGGCAATTGACGCGATGTTCAGTGGTGAAGCGATCAATAAAACTGAAGGTCGCTCTGTTCTGCACACCGCATTACGTAACCGCAGCGATAAGCCAGTAATGGTTAATGGCGAAGATGTTATGCCTGCTATTCATGCAGTGCTAGCTAAGATGGAGCTATTTACGCACCGTATCGTTTCGGGTGAATGGAAAGGTTATACGGGTAAAGCAATTACAGATGTTGTGAACATCGGTATTGGCGGTTCAGATCTTGGCCCTTACATGGTTTCTGAGGCTCTAGCGCCTTATAAAACACACTTGAACATGCACTTTGTTTCTAACGTTGACGGTACTCATATTGTTGAAACGTTGAAGAAAGTCGATCCAGAAACAACGTTATTCCTGATTGCATCAAAAACCTTTACGACTCAAGAAACAATGACGAATGCACACAGTGCTCGTGATTGGTTCTTGGCATCTGCGTGTGATCAAGCGCATGTAGCAAAACACTTTGCAGCCTTATCAACGAATGCAACATCAGTCGCTGAGTTTGGTATTGATACAGATAACATGTTTGAATTCTGGGATTGGGTAGGTGGCCGTTACTCTTTATGGTCAGCTATCGGATTGTCAATTTCACTGTCTGTTGGTTTCGATAACTTCATTGAGCTATTAGAAGGTGCTCATGAAATGGATAATCACTTTGTTGAAACACCATTCGAAGATAACGTCCCTGTGCTATTGGCATTGATTGGTTTATGGTACAACAACTTCCATGGCGCTGAATCTGAATCAATTCTTCCATACGATCAATACTTACATCGTTTTGCTGCATATTTCCAACAAGGTAATATGGAATCTAATGGTAAGTCGGTTGATCGTAACGGTGATGTTGTTGAATACCAAACAGGTCCAATTATTTGGGGCGAACCTGGAACAAATGGTCAACACGCTTTCTATCAGCTTATCCACCAAGGAACTAAGTTGATTCCATGTGACTTTATTGCACCAGCATTAAGCCACAACCCAGCAGGTGATCATCATCAAAAACTAATGTCTAACTTCTTTGCTCAAACTGAAGCGCTTGCATTCGGTAAGACAAAAGAGACGGTTGAAGCTGAATTTGCCGCTGCAGGTAAAACAGCAGAAGAGATGAAAGACTTAGTACCATTTAAAGTTTTTGAAGGTAACCGTCCAACTAACTCTATCTTGGTTAAGCAAATCACACCAAAAACACTAGGTAATCTAATTGCGATGTACGAACATAAAATCTTCGTACAAGGTGTTATTTGGAATATCTTTAGCTTCGACCAATGGGGTGTTGAACTTGGTAAGCAGCTAGCAAACCAAATTCTGCCTGAGCTAGAAAGTGAAGCTGCCGTAGATTCTCATGACAGTTCTACTAATGGTTTGATTAATGCGTTTAAAGCATTTAAAGCTTAATTAGATTGTTACTGAAAGGAGGCCAGTAGAGATACTGGCCTTTTTATTGACTGTTTTTTGTTTAAAACAGGCAACAAAAAAGGCTGATACAAAAGCATCAACCTTTTCTATACTTATCATTGGTTTCCGTTATTCGAAGCAGATTTCAATGAAAGCATTTCCCCATTGTGAGGTAAATGGCATGATGATGATTGCGCCTTCGCACTTATGACGAATAGTGTGGCCTTTTCCTGATACAACAACAGGTGTTGCCATATCAAAATCAAATCCACTTTCAGCAAGAATACGTTTTGCACCACCAGTAACCATATTGGTGATCTCACCAACCATATCAGTCACTTCTTCATTTAGGCCGTTGGGTCTTTCACCAAGCATATTCTGCATTATCTCTAATGCTAAACCTTCATCAAAAGTAATCGACATAGAACCGCGAGTTGTCGTACCGATCATACCAATAAGACCAGAAACATCACCTCTGGCTATTTCGTCCTTTTTTACTCTTGGTTTTTGCGGCTTCAATTCTAATGAAGCCATAGTTTTTAGGACATTCATCAATGAAGCTAAAAACGGATTTACAAATTCAGCGCGCATAACGTTCTTCTATTATCTTATTCTGTCATTCTGGAGGAACAAGGTTGGCAAACACCATGAGATTCAATGACATGATTAGTGAGTTGGAAACCGTGTTTCTCTGCATTTTTTGCCAATAAGGCGGTCATAGTATCATCTTGTAGTTCTTTTACCGTGCCACATTTATCACAAATTAATAATTGGGAGAAATGTTTGTGTGCATTGCATGAACAGCAAGAAATAAAACTATTGGTTGATTCAACTCTATGAATGAATCCTTGTTCCAATAAAAAATCTAAAGCTCGATAAACAGTTGGAGGTTTTGCTTGAGGTTCGCTTTGTTTTAGCTGTTCTAATAAATCATAAGCACTTGATGCTTTTTTATTAGAACAGATAAGTTCAAACACTCTTTTCCTCTGCGGAGTCAGTCGTACACCCCTAACTGTGCATATATCTTGTATTTGTTCTATTAATGTCAGGTCCAAAATTTTCACCATAACAATTGGACTTGCTTAATAATAAACTATTTTTCAACGAATATCGTTGAGAAACCAATAATTTTATTACCAGAGCCCGCAGTTTGTCTAATAAATAGCATGAAGATAATGCTATACACGGTATCTTATCTACGAGGAAAACGATAGTGAAGAAGATATTCTAGAACTAGAAAGGCGTAACGATTACAATAGCCGACTTTGCTTTTTGCCGTGCTTAGCGACAAAGAATACTTTACTGTAAATTAGGATGTTTGACTCATGACTCATGCATGTAGGCTATCAGTCGCTCCAATGCTCGATTGGACTGACCGCCATTGCCGTTACTTTCACCGTTTATTATCACAACAAACATTACTCTACACAGAAATGGTAACGACTGGCGCGATTATCTATGGTAAAGGTGATTTTCTAGCATACAGCGAACAAGAGCATCCAATCGCGTTACAGCTAGGTGGTTCAAATGCGGCTGATTTGGCTACTTGTGCGAAATTAGCTCAAGAACGCGGCTATGACGAAGTGAACTTAAATGTTGGCTGTCCGTCAGACCGAGTACAGAATGGACGTTTTGGCGCATGTTTGATGGCAGAACCTCAGTTAGTGGCTGACTGCGTCGCGGCAATGAAGGATGTGGTTGATATTCCAGTAACGGTGAAGACTCGAATTGGTATTGATGACCATGACTCTTATGAGTTTTTAACGGATTTTATTTCGACTGTCTCAGAGAAGGGTGGCTGTGAACAATTTACGATTCATGCGAGAAAAGCGTGGCTGAGTGGATTGAGCCCAAAAGAGAACCGTGAGATCCCACCTCTTGACTACGAACGTGCCTATCAACTCAAAAGAGATTTCCCGCATTTGGTACTTGCCCTTAATGGTGGAATTAAGACGTTAGCAGAATCGAAAGAGCACTTGCAGCATTTAGATGGTGTCATGATTGGGCGAGAAGCGTATCAAAGCCCTTATATTTTGGCGGAAGTAGATCAGCAGATCTTTGGTTTAGATCAACCTGTGAAAAAGCGAACTCAGGTTGTAGAAGAAATGCTCCCATATATTGAAAAAGAGTTGGCCGCAGGTGCTAGCCTTGGCCATATTACTCGTCATATGTTGGGGCTATTCCAAAGTATGCCGGGAGCAAGACAGTGGCGCCGCTATATCAGTGAAAACGCACATAAAAAAGGTTCTGGAATTGAGGTTGTAGAAGCCGCTCTTGCCAAAATACCTAAAGAACTCAATGTGTAGATGCAGAGTGAACTGTAATTGTGTAATTTTTACCAACTAACATGGTGAATTTGACCACTTTTTATTTTAAAAGCCAGAGTGGTTGTTACTCTGGCTTTTATCTATCTGATATGTAAGCCTTTTATTAAAATATCAATCTTGGTATGAATACTGCTCTAGTTAACTCATAAACCATGAGGAACTGACTATGTTTGAACTAATTTTTATTTTGGTATTTATATCGACACTTCTAGTGACTGGGCTCACCATGATGACAGTCTTTGCTGCAACTGCGGTCGCTTTTGTTGTGATGACATTATTGGGGATGATAGGGGTTGTCTTTAAATTACTTCCTTGGCTTATTGTTATTGTCCTTGGAGTGTGGTTTTTCAAAAATTATGTCTATAGTTCACGTTAAATTTGGGTGAGGTTTCCGGTTAAGGCATTTTCTGTCTAAAGGTTATGTTATTATTCATCGATTAAGACTGATATAACCACATAGCGAAAAGATTGGGAGCTATACCGGATGAATAAATCAACCTTTACTATATTAACTGGCTTAACCTTGGCTTTGGGAAGTGCATCGGCTCTTGCTGATGATGCTTTTTACTCAGCTAAAGTCGGTGCTGACATGTGGTGGGGAAATACAGAAGCGAATGAAGTGACAAGAGATGATTCAACGTCGGCTTCTCTTTACTTTGCTTTTGAACATAAATTGCCAATGATTCCCAATGCAAGTATTCGCTATACAACGATAGATGCAGATTATGTGGCATTTGATAAATATGACTACACCTTGTATTACAGTTTGATGGAGCATGACTTATTACACTTTGATGCGGGTATGACATTTACACAGTATTCGAACAGTCATTATGTCAATGGCGCACCTGCTGCCAATACCGAAAAATTCGATGAATTTACGTGGAGTTGGTATGCCCAAGGTGAAATCAACGTTCCTAAGACAGAGTTGAGCATTATTGGTCAAATGGAGTTTGGTGATAGCAGTGGCATCAAAAGTGCTGACATTATGGCCGGAGTCCAATATCGAATTCCTCTAGAAGCCGCGGATATCGCGCTCAGAGGTGGCTATCGAGTTATTGACTTAGAATCTGATGTTTTTGCCTCTGATCTGGGTAAGTCGTTTATCTTGGTTGATGGGTGGTTCTTAGGTGGCGCTGTCGAATTTTAATCCTATGGATGACTGATAACACTTACATTTCAAAGAACGTCGCTTTTATGCGGCGTTTTTTATATCTGCCATTTAGATAAATCTTAATTTTTTTAGCACTATTCTCAGTTTGAGCCATTCTTAATAGATGTGTATTGCTCTATTTTGAGAGGAGAGTGCCATGACGGTAACGGAGCTTAGATATCTGTATCGGGATAATAAGTTGGTGGAAGCGATAATCGAACCTTCAGCGGAAGAAGGGACTTGGGTTGTTGAATTTCGTCATGCAAAAGGTGGTTTTGTTTTACTCACGGATTCTCATGGTGAGGAGTGCCATTATGAAAATCTGGATTTAGCGTCGAAATCAGCTATGGCTGTGGGTTTTCAGCAAGTCCGTATTGAGCCTAAATAATAGCTTAACTATCGGCTTCTTAATTCTAAAAGTTATAAAACATGCCTATCTATTCTTTCTTGTTATTAAAAGGAGTGGTTAATCTATCGTCACGCAATGAATAGGGATGTCGTGACTATGTCGTCTAACGAGAACGTATTGTTAAAGGGACTTTCCACTTTAGCAGCACCATTAAATGATCAACAAATAGGTCAGCTTCAACAAGCTACTTCCAATCTTTCACCACAACAACTTGCATGGGTAAGTGGGTATTTTTGGGGAGTCAGCCAAGACCAATCATCAGAATCTACTTCTAATACTCAACCTCTTGGTGTTGCATCAAAGCCTGAGGGAAAGCTCACTATTATTTATGCGTCTCAAACTGGGAATGCAAAAGGTGTAGCAGAAGCGTTAGCTCAAGAGGCTAAAACGTTTGGTATTACTGCCACTCTTTTTGATGCCAGTGACTATAAAGCTAAGAGTTTAGCGAAAGAGACGCATGTCATCATCGTTGCTTCCACCAACGGTGAAGGTGAGGCTCCGGATAATGCCATTGAGTTGCACGAATATTTACAATCGAAGAAAGCGCCTAAGTTACCGAATTTAAAGTACGGTGTGATTGGTCTAGGAGATTCGAGTTATGAATTTTTCTGCCAAACAGGCAAAGACTTTGATGCTTTTCTTTCAAAACAAGGTGCTACCCCTTTTATTGAACGGATTGACTGCGATGTCGACTATGAAAACGCTGTGCAGCAATGGCGAAAAGAAGCGCTGGATTACGTTAAAGATGCTTTATCCGTTAATGATGCCGACGTCGTACAGTTACCGGTTACGTCTGCTGTTTCTCATAGTCAGTACACTAAGCAAAACCCGTATACCGCGACACTATTGACGAGCCAAAAAATTACAGGCCGTGATTCTGGTAAAGATGTTCGCCACATTGAAATCGATCTTGAAGATTCTGGCCTGACTTATCAAGCGGGTGATGCTCTTGGTGTTTGGTTTGAAAATAGTGCAGAACTTGTCGATGAAATCCTAAGCCGAGTAGGTTTGTCAGGGGTTGAAAGTATCGAGGTGGATGGAGATAGCTTATCAATCCGCAGTGCTTTAATTGCTAAATACGAAATTACGTCAGCTAATCTACAATTTGTGACCAAGTATGCTGAGCTTTCTGGAAGCAAAAAATTGCAGAAGCTGGTGGAAGATAAAGACAAGTTACGTGAGTACGCAGCAAGCACTCAAATTATCGATGTGTTGAGTGAAAAGAAAACAAAATTATCGGCTGCTCAACTCAGTGATATTTTGCGCCGTTTGACTCCACGTCTCTATTCCATAGCATCAAGCCAGTCTGAAGTAGAAGAAGAGGTTCATCTTACGGTAGGTGTTGTTGAATATCTCAAAGGTGATGATTCTCGTTTTGGTGGTGCTTCTAGCTTTCTTTCTCACCGATTAGAGGAAGGTGATGAAGTTAAAGTCTTCATCGAAAATAATAATAACTTCAAACTACCTCAAGATGACTCCGCTCCTATCATCATGATTGGACCTGGTACTGGCATTGCTCCTTTCCGTAGCTTTATTCAAGAAAGAGATAACAGAGAAGCGGAAGGTAAGAATTGGCTTTTCTTTGGAGATCGAACTTTTACGCAAGATTTCTTATATCAGGTGGAATGGCAGAAGTATTTGAAGTCTGGAATATTGACGCAACTCGACGTGGCGTTCAGTCGTGATCAGCATGAAAAAGTGTACGTTCAACATCGTATTCTTGAGCAAGCAGAGCAAGTTTGGCAATGGCTAAGCGATGGGGCTTATCTATATGTATGCGGCGATGCTAACCGAATGGCTAAAGATGTTCATGACGCTTTAATTGTTGTCGCGCAGCTGCAAGGAAATCTTAGCCGGGAACAAGCAGAAGAGTATGTAAGTGATTTACGCAAGGCAAAACGTTATCAAAGGGATGTGTATTAATGAGTGCGAAGAATGAAACAAGTAACCAGTCAGTCTTAGGCCAAGTTCTTGGGCCACTCGCTGATAACGAGCGCTTGAAGCGAGAGAGTCAGTTCTTACGAGGAACCATTGAGCATGATTTGAAGGATAGAATTACGGGTGGTTTTACGTCCGATAATTTTCAGTTGATCCGCTTTCATGGCATGTACCAGCAAGATGATCGAGATATCCGAGCGGAACGAGCAAAGCAAAAGTTAGAGCCTTTGCATAATGTGATGCTGAGAGCTCGTATGCCAGGAGGGATTATTACTCCGAAGCAGTGGCTTGCTATTGATAAATTTGCAGATGAGCATACATCATATGGAAGCTTACGATTAACAACGCGTCAAACTTTCCAATTTCATGGGGTTTTAAAACCAAACATTAAACTGATGCACCAAACTCTCAATAGCATCGGTATTGATTCAATTGCGACGGCGGGCGATGTAAACCGAAACGTATTGTGCACGACAAATCCGATAGAGTCGGAATTACATCAAGAGGCTTATGAGTGGGCGAAAAAAATCAGTGAGCACTTACTCCCGAAAACACGTGCTTATGCTGAAATTTGGTTAGACGGCGAGAAGCTTGAAACAACAGACGAAGAACCTATTTTAGGTAGCAACTATTTGCCGCGTAAATTTAAGACCACAGTTGTGATCCCGCCACAGAATGATGTAGATGTTCACGCTAATGATCTTAACTTTGTTGCGATTGCAGATGAAGGTAAGCTCGTTGGGTTTAATGTGTTAGTTGGTGGTGGGTTAGCGATGACGCATGGTGATACGTCTACCTATCCACGTAAAGCGGATGATTTCGGCTTTATACCTCTAGAGAAAACGTTAGATGTTGCAGCCGCGGTAGTCACCACGCAACGAGATTGGGGAAACCGCTCAAATCGTAAAAATGCAAAGACGAAGTACACATTAGATAGAGTCGGCATTGATGTATTTAAAGCTGAAGTGGAAAAGAGAGCCGATATTCAGTTTGAGCAAAGTCGCGCGTATGAATTTACAGAGCGTGGTGATCGCATCGGTTGGGTAAAAGGTATTGATGAGAAATATCATTTAGCTCTGTTTATTGAAAATGGTCGATTACTGGATTTTCCGGGAAAACCTTTAAAAAGCGGAGTGGCCGAAATAGCGAAGATTCACCAAGGTGATTTCCGCATGACCGCAAATCAAAATCTTATTGTTGCAGGGGTTCCTGTGGAACAAAAAGAGGAGATAGACGCTATCGCTCGTAAGTATGGCCTGATTGATGATGGTACTTCTGAGCAACGTAAAAACTCAATGGCATGCGTAGCATTTCCAACCTGCCCGTTAGCAATGGCTGAAGCTGAACGTTTTCTTCCTCAATTTGTTACTGATGTTGAAGGCATCCTTAAAAAGCATGGATTACCAGAGGATGAAAATATCATTCTTCGCGTCACGGGGTGTCCGAATGGTTGTGGTCGCGCAATGTTGGCCGAAATCGGTCTAGTAGGTAAGGCTCCTAATCGTTATAACTTACACCTTGGTGGTAATAAAGCGGGGACGCGAGTTCCGAAAATGTACAAAGAAAATATCACAGATGCTCAGATTCTAGAGGAAATCGATCTGCTGGTGGGCCGCTGGGAAAAAGAGAGACATGAGAACGAAGCTTTCGGTGATTTCACCATTCGCAGCGGGATCATAGCCGAAGTGAAAGTGTCTAAGAGGGATTTTTATGATTGATTCTATTGCGCATCCATTAACGTTGGCTGAATTCATTCCTCTGACTAAAGTGGAACAAACACTTCGTCTTGGTGAAATTAATGGTGAGTTAGAAAAATTAACTGCTCAAGAAAGGATTGTATGGGCGCTTGAAAATTTAGAAGGCGTTCATATTGTCAGCTCAAGTTTTGGTATCCAAGCTGCTGTGATGCTTCACCTTGCAACACAGGCTAAGCCAGATATTCCTGTGGTCTTAACTGATACGGGTTATTTGTTCCCTGAAACATACCGCTTTATTGATGAGTTAAGTGAAAAGTTAACTCTTAATTTAAATATCTATCGAGCACATGAGAGTCCTAACTGGCAAGAAGCAAAATATGGTCAACTGTGGGATCAAGGTATAGACGGCTTAGAGAAGTATAATAAGTTGAATAAAGTTGAACCTATGCGCCGTGCTTTAGATGAACTGGAAGTTAGCACTTGGTTTTCAGGCTTGAGAAGAGAGCAGTCTAGCTCAAGAGCAAATCTTCCCATCTTGTCTGTTCAAAATGGCGTGTTTAAATTTCTGCCAGTGATTGATTGGACTAATAAAGATGTGCACCACTATTTGCAAGAGAATCAGCTTAGCTACCATCCTTTGCGAGATGAGGGGTATTTATCCGTTGGAGATACGCATACATCTAAAAGGTGGGAACCAGGAATGAGTGAGGAAGAGACTCGATTTTTCGGATTAAAAAGAGAATGTGGCCTTCATGACGATAATTCAGAGCAAAATGGCTCTGGCATTTAACTAGCTGTCATATTCACGAGTAAATAAAGTCGGATTTCCGGCTTTATTTATATATGTAGCGCTGCAAGAAAGAACAACTCTGTGGATAACTTGTGTTTTAGTGGGTACAAATAAGTATAAATAACACGTTGAGTGAAAATGAAACGCTTAAGCTCTTTTTTTACATTTTTTATGAAAAAGAGCTTGCCAATGCGATCGTTATCTCTATAATGCGACCTCACTGACACGGCAGAGCCCACAAGGGTTCAAGCGCAATGTCAGTTAGGCTTCTAGCTTAAAAAGATAATTTGAAAAAGTGTTTGACACTCTCGTTTATCTCGCTAGAATAGCCCACCTCTTCAAAGGAAGCTTAGCAACTTAGAAGAGAAGCTCTTTAACAATTTAGACCTATCAATCTGTGTGGGCACTCGTTGATGATAATCACTAGTTTCGTACTGTTTGTTTTCGCTTTTTAAAGCGAAAGTAAATTAAGTCGAAACAAAAGATATCAATGAACTGAGTGACCAATACAAGTTCTTAGAACTTGGCACAGTCAATTCATTATCATTCTGTTGGAATGATAATAGCTTTAGAATTACATGTTTACTTCGGTAAATATTAGTTTTGAAGTCAGTATTCATTGAGCCGCATCTTAGGATGCAAAAAACTTTAATTGAAGAGTTTGATCATGGCTCAGATTGAACGCTGGCGGCAGGCCTAACACATGCAAGTCGAGCGGAAACGAGAAGTAGCTTGCTACTTCGGCGTCGAGCGGCGGACGGGTGAGTAATGCCTAGGAAATTGCCCTGATGTGGGGGATAACCATTGGAAACGATGGCTAATACCGCATAATGCCTTCGGGCCAAAGAGGGGGACCTTCGGGCCTCTCGCGTCAGGATATGCCTAGGTGGGATTAGCTAGTTGGTGAGGTAATGGCTCACCAAGGCGACGATCCCTAGCTGGTCTGAGAGGATGATCAGCCACACTGGAACTGAGACACGGTCCAGACTCCTACGGGAGGCAGCAGTGGGGAATATTGCACAATGGGCGCAAGCCTGATGCAGCCATGCCGCGTGTATGAAGAAGGCCTTCGGGTTGTAAAGTACTTTCAGTCGTGAGGAAGGTGGTGTTGTTAATAGCAGCATCATTTGACGTTAGCGACAGAAGAAGCACCGGCTAACTCCGTGCCAGCAGCCGCGGTAATACGGAGGGTGCGAGCGTTAATCGGAATTACTGGGCGTAAAGCGCATGCAGGTGGTTCGTTAAGTCAGATGTGAAAGCCCGGGGCTCAACCTCGGAACTGCATTTGAAACTGGCGGACTAGAGTACTGTAGAGGGGGGTAGAATTTCAGGTGTAGCGGTGAAATGCGTAGAGATCTGAAGGAATACCAGTGGCGAAGGCGGCCCCCTGGACAGATACTGACACTCAGATGCGAAAGCGTGGGGAGCAAACAGGATTAGATACCCTGGTAGTCCACGCCGTAAACGATGTCTACTTGGAGGTTGTGGCCTTGAGCCGTGGCTTTCGGAGCTAACGCGTTAAGTAGACCGCCTGGGGAGTACGGTCGCAAGATTAAAACTCAAATGAATTGACGGGGGCCCGCACAAGCGGTGGAGCATGTGGTTTAATTCGATGCAACGCGAAGAACCTTACCTACTCTTGACATCCAGAGAAGCCAGCGGAGACGCAGGTGTGCCTTCGGGAACTCTGAGACAGGTGCTGCATGGCTGTCGTCAGCTCGTGTTGTGAAATGTTGGGTTAAGTCCCGCAACGAGCGCAACCCTTATCCTTGTTTGCCAGCGAGTAATGTCGGGAACTCCAGGGAGACTGCCGGTGATAAACCGGAGGAAGGTGGGGACGACGTCAAGTCATCATGGCCCTTACGAGTAGGGCTACACACGTGCTACAATGGCGCATACAGAGGGCAGCAAGCTAGCGATAGTGAGCGAATCCCAAAAAGTGCGTCGTAGTCCGGATTGGAGTCTGCAACTCGACTCCATGAAGTCGGAATCGCTAGTAATCGTAGATCAGAATGCTACGGTGAATACGTTCCCGGGCCTTGTACACACCGCCCGTCACACCATGGGAGTGGGCTGCAAAAGAAGTGGGTAGTTTAACCTTTCGGGGAGGACGCTCACCACTTTGTGGTTCATGACTGGGGTGAAGTCGTAACAAGGTAGCCCTAGGGGAACCTGGGGCTGGATCACCTCCTTATATACGAAGATTTTCACGATGAGTACCCACACAGATTGATTAGGTTTAAAAAGTAAAAGAGACGATATTGGGTCTGTAGCTCAGCTGGTTAGAGCGCTCGCCTGATAAGCGGGAGGTCGGTGGTTCAAGTCCACTCAGACCCACCAATCCTTTTTAGGTTTGGAACAATATCGACAAATACAGATGGGGCTATAGCTCAGCTGGGAGAGCGCCTGCCTTGCACGCAGGAGGTCTGCGGTTCGATCCCGCATAGCTCCACCATCTTTAAGGGTTTTTCCTTAAGAATCTTTAAAAATGGTTTCGAAAGAAATCAAGCTCTTTAACAATTTGGAAAGCTGACTGATTTGATTACTTACGAGTAACTCAAATCAAATTTAAAAGTTCTCAATGTTTATCTTCATTGATAAACACACAAACACATTCAAGTGTCTTGTATTCGGAACAATGTTTACATTGTTCCATTATTGAGTCCGGCAAACAGTCATTGAGAATTAACCCTTCTTAATGACAACCAAAAACCTTGGTTAGTTGCCATACACAAGACCCTTTCGGGTTGTATGGTTAAGTGACTAAGCGTACACGGTGGATGCCTTGGCAGTCAGAGGCGATGAAGGACGTATTAACTTGCGATAAGCCCAGATTAGACAGTAAAAGTCTTTTGAGTCTGGGATTTCCGAATGGGGAAACCCACTAGCATAAGCTAGTATCGTTACGTGAATACATAGCGTAACGAGGCGAACTCGGGGAACTGAAACATCTAAGTACCCGAAGGAAGAGAAATCAACCGAGATTCCGAAAGTAGCGGCGAGCGAAATTGGATTAGCCCTTAAGCTTTTAATGATGCAGGTGAAGACTCTGGAAAGTGTCGCAGCAAAGGGTGATAGCCCCGTAACCGACGCATCATAATCAGTGAAATCGAGTAGGGCGGGACACGTGATATCCTGTCTGAATATGGGGGGACCATCCTCCAAGGCTAAATACTACTGACTGACCGATAGTGAACCAGTACCGTGAGGGAAAGGCGAAAAGAACCCCTGTGAGGGGAGTGAAATAGAACCTGAAACCGTGTACGTACAAGCAGTAGGAGCACCTTCGTGGTGTGACTGCGTACCTTTTGTATAATGGGTCAGCGACTTATATTCAGTGGCAAGGTTAACCGTTTAGGGGAGCCGTAGGGAAACCGAGTCTTAACTGGGCGACACAGTCTCTGGATATAGACCCGAAACCGAGTGATCTAGCCATGGGCAGGTTGAAGGTTGAGTAACATCAACTGGAGGACCGAACCGACTAATGTTGAAAAATTAGCGGATGACTTGTGGCTAGGGGTGAAAGGCCAATCAAACTCGGAGATAGCTGGTTCTCCCCGAAATCTATTTAGGTAGAGCCTCGGACGAATACTACTGGGGGTAGAGCACTGTTAAGGCTAGGGGGTCATCCCGACTTACCAACCCTTTGCAAACTCCGAATACCAGTAAGTACTATCCGGGAGACACACGGCGGGTGCTAACGTCCGTCGTGAAGAGGGAAACAACCCAGACCGCCAGCTAAGGTCCCAAATTATTACTAAGTGGGAAACGATGTGGGAAGGCTCAGACAGCCAGGATGTTGGCTTAGAAGCAGCCATCATTTAAAGAAAGCGTAATAGCTCACTGGTCGAGTCGGCCTGCGCGGAAGATGTAACGGGGCTAAGTAATAAACCGAAGCTGCGGCTGCACACTTAGGTGTGTGGGGTAGGGGAGCGTTCTGTAAGCGGTTGAAGGTGGTTCGTAAGGGCTGCTGGACGTATCAGAAGTGCGAATGCTGACATGAGTAACGATAATGGGAGTGAAAAACTCCCACGCCGGAAGACCAAGGGTTCCTGTCCAACGTTAATCGGGGCAGGGTAAGTCGACCCCTAAGGCGAGGCTGAAAAGCGTAGTCGATGGGAAACGGGTTAATATTCCCGTACTTCTTATAATTGCGATGGGGGGACGGAGAAGGCTAGGTGGGCCTGGCGACGGTTGTCCAGGTTCAAGTGCGTAGGCTAAGAGTTTAGGTAAATCCGGACTCTTGTTAGGCTGAGACACGATGTCGAGCACCTACGGGTGTGAAGTCATTGATGCCATACTTCCAGGAAAAGCCTCTAAGCTTCAGATTATAAGAAATCGTACCCCAAACCGACACAGGTGGTCGGGTAGAGAATACCAAGGCGCTTGAGAGAACTCGGGTGAAGGAACTAGGCAAAATGGTACCGTAACTTCGGGAGAAGGTACGCTCTTGGCGGTGAAGTCCCTTGCGGATGGAGCTACTAGGAGTCGCAGATACCAGGTGGCTGCAACTGTTTATTAAAAACACAGCACTGTGCAAAATCGTAAGATGACGTATACGGTGTGACGCCTGCCCGGTGCCGGAAGGTTAATTGATGGGGTTAGACTTCGGTCGAAGCTCTTGATCGAAGCCCCGGTAAACGGCGGCCGTAACTATAACGGTCCTAAGGTAGCGAAATTCCTTGTCGGGTAAGTTCCGACCTGCACGAATGGCGTAATGATGGCCACGCTGTCTCCACCCGAGACTCAGTGAAATTGAAATCGCTGTGAAGATGCAGTGTACCCGCGGCTAGACGGAAAGACCCCGTGAACCTTTACTACAGCTTGGCACTGAACATTGACCCTACATGTGTAGGATAGGTGGGAGACTTTGAAACCGCGTCGCCAGATGCGGTGGAGTCAACCTTGAAATACCACCCTTGTATGCTTGATGTTCTAACGTAGGTCCCTTATCGGGATTGCGGACAGTGCCTGGTGGGTAGTTTGACTGGGGCGGTCTCCTCCCAAAGAGTAACGGAGGAGCACGAAGGTGGGCTAAACACGGTTGGACATCGTGTGGTTAGTGCAATGGCATAAGCCCGCTTGACTGCGAGAATGACAATTCGAGCAGGTACGAAAGTAGGTCATAGTGATCCGGTGGTTCTGAATGGAAGGGCCATCGCTCAACGGATAAAAGGTACTCCGGGGATAACAGGCTGATACCGCCCAAGAGTTCATATCGACGGCGGTGTTTGGCACCTCGATGTCGGCTCATCACATCCTGGGGCTGAAGTCGGTCCCAAGGGTATGGCTGTTCGCCATTTAAAGTGGTACGCGAGCTGGGTTTAGAACGTCGTGAGACAGTTCGGTCCCTATCTGCCGTGGGCGTTGGAAGATTGAAGGGGGCTGCTCCTAGTACGAGAGGACCGGAGTGGACGAACCTCTGGTGTTCGGGTTGTCACGCCAGTGGCATTGCCCGGTAGCTAAGTTCGGAATCGATAAGCGCTGAAAGCATCTAAGCGCGAAGCGAGCCCTGAGATGAGTCTTCCCTGGCACTTTAAGTGCCCTAAAGGGTTGTTCAAGACTAGAACGTTGATAGGCAGGGTGTGTAAGTGCTGCGAGGCATTGAGCTAACCTGTACTAATTGCCCGTGAGGCTTAACCATACAACACCCAAGGGGTTTTGATGGACTCAATACCAATTTGTTTCCGCTTTTAAAAAGCAGAAGCAAAACAAGAAACACTTGAATGAGTTTAGAGACTTTTAATTGCTCTATTAAATAGAGAAACAGCTTTCCGAATTATTTACCTTTAGCTTTTTAAAAGCTGAAAGTAGAAAAAGAATTTGCTTGGCGACCATAGCGTTGCGGACCCACCTGATTCCATGCCGAACTCAGAAGTGAAACGCAGTAGCGCCGATGGTAGTGTGGGGCTTCCCCATGTGAGAGTAGGACATCGCCAGGCTTTAATTTCGACTTATCTTGTAAGAGATGAGTCAACATAGTTTTTTAAGTGATTACTTAGAATATTATGTTGACTTTCAAAGTAGAAAGCGTATTATACGCCTCCTGCTTAGGTGCTAAGGCACTGAAAGCAAAGCTCTTTAACAATTTAGACCTATCAATCTGTGTGGGCACTCGTTGATGATAATCACTAGTTTCGCTTTGTCGAAACAAAAGATATCAATGAACTGAGTGACCAATACAAGTTCTTAGAACTTGGCACAGTCAATTCATTACCATTCTGTTGGAATGGTAATAGCTTTAGAATTACATGTTTCTGTTCTTTTTCGAAAGAGCGGTAAATATTAGTTTTGAAGTCAGTATTCATTGAGCCGCATCTTAGGATGCAAAAACTTTAATTGAAGAGTTTGATCATGGCTCAGATTGAACGCTGGCGGCAGGCCTAACACATGCAAGTCGAGCGGAAACGAGAAGTAGCTTGCTATTTCGGCGTCGAGCGGCGGACGGGTGAGTAATGCCTAGGAAATTGCCCTGATGTGGGGGATAACCATTGGAAACGATGGCTAATACCGCATAATGCCTTCGGGCCAAAGAGGGGGACCTTCGGGCCTCTCGCGTCAGGATATGCCTAGGTGGGATTAGCTAGTTGGTGAGGTAATGGCTCACCAAGGCGACGATCCCTAGCTGGTCTGAGAGGATGATCAGCCACACTGGAACTGAGACACGGTCCAGACTCCTACGGGAGGCAGCAGTGGGGAATATTGCACAATGGGCGCAAGCCTGATGCAGCCATGCCGCGTGTATGAAGAAGGCCTTCGGGTTGTAAAGTACTTTCAGTCGTGAGGAAGGTGGTGTTGTTAATAGCAGCATCATTTGACGTTAGCGACAGAAGAAGCACCGGCTAACTCCGTGCCAGCAGCCGCGGTAATACGGAGGGTGCGAGCGTTAATCGGAATTACTGGGCGTAAAGCGCATGCAGGTGGTTCGTTAAGTCAGATGTGAAAGCCCGGGGCTCAACCTCGGAACTGCATTTGAAACTGGCGGACTAGAGTACTGTAGAGGGGGGTAGAATTTCAGGTGTAGCGGTGAAATGCGTAGAGATCTGAAGGAATACCAGTGGCGAAGGCGGCCCCCTGGACAGATACTGACACTCAGATGCGAAAGCGTGGGGAGCAAACAGGATTAGATACCCTGGTAGTCCACGCCGTAAACGATGTCTACTTGGAGGTTGTGGCCTTGAGCCGTGGCTTTCGGAGCTAACGCGTTAAGTAGACCGCCTGGGGAGTACGGTCGCAAGATTAAAACTCAAATGAATTGACGGGGGCCCGCACAAGCGGTGGAGCATGTGGTTTAATTCGATGCAACGCGAAGAACCTTACCTACTCTTGACATCCAGAGAAGCCAGCGGAGACGCAGGTGTGCCTTCGGGAACTCTGAGACAGGTGCTGCATGGCTGTCGTCAGCTCGTGTTGTGAAATGTTGGGTTAAGTCCCGCAACGAGCGCAACCCTTATCCTTGTTTGCCAGCGAGTAATGTCGGGAACTCCAGGGAGACTGCCGGTGATAAACCGGAGGAAGGTGGGGACGACGTCAAGTCATCATGGCCCTTACGAGTAGGGCTACACACGTGCTACAATGGCGCATACAGAGGGCAGCAAGCTAGCGATAGTGAGCGAATCCCAAAAAGTGCGTCGTAGTCCGGATTGGAGTCTGCAACTCGACTCCATGAAGTCGGAATCGCTAGTAATCGTAGATCAGAATGCTACGGTGAATACGTTCCCGGGCCTTGTACACACCGCCCGTCACACCATGGGAGTGGGCTGCAAAAGAAGTGGGTAGTTTAACCTTTCGGGGAGGACGCTCACCACTTTGTGGTTCATGACTGGGGTGAAGTCGTAACAAGGTAGCCCTAGGGGAACCTGGGGCTGGATCACCTCCTTATATACGAAGATTTTCACGATGAGTACCCACACAGATTGATTAGGTTTAGATAAGTTAAAGCAGAGCTTTAATGAATGACTTCGGTTATTGATTAAAGCTTTTGTGCTTTATGCTCTTTAACAATTTGGAAAGCTGACTGATTTGATTACTTACGAGTAACTCAAATCAAATTTAAAAGTTCTCAATGTTTATCTTCATTGATAAACACACAAACACATTCAAGTGTCTTGTATTCGGAACAATGTTTACATTGTTCCATTATTGAGTCCGGCAAACAGTCATTGAGAATTAACCCTTCTTAATGACAACCAAAAACCTTGGTTAGTTGCCATACACAAGACCCTTTCGGGTTGTATGGTTAAGTGACTAAGCGTACACGGTGGATGCCTTGGCAGTCAGAGGCGATGAAGGACGTATTAACTTGCGATAAGCCCAGATTAGACAGTAAAAGTCTTTTGAGTCTGGGATTTCCGAATGGGGAAACCCACTAGCATAAGCTAGTATCGTTACGTGAATACATAGCGTAACGAGGCGAACTCGGGGAACTGAAACATCTAAGTACCCGAAGGAAGAGAAATCAACCGAGATTCCGAAAGTAGCGGCGAGCGAAATTGGATTAGCCCTTAAGCTTTTAATGATGCAGGTGAAGACTCTGGAAAGTGTCGCAGCAAAGGGTGATAGCCCCGTAACCGACGCATCATAATCAGTGAAATCGAGTAGGGCGGGACACGTGATATCCTGTCTGAATATGGGGGGACCATCCTCCAAGGCTAAATACTACTGACTGACCGATAGTGAACCAGTACCGTGAGGGAAAGGCGAAAAGAACCCCTGTGAGGGGAGTGAAATAGAACCTGAAACCGTGTACGTACAAGCAGTAGGAGCACCTTCGTGGTGTGACTGCGTACCTTTTGTATAATGGGTCAGCGACTTATATTCAGTGGCAAGGTTAACCGTTTAGGGGAGCCGTAGGGAAACCGAGTCTTAACTGGGCGACACAGTCTCTGGATATAGACCCGAAACCGAGTGATCTAGCCATGGGCAGGTTGAAGGTTGAGTAACATCAACTGGAGGACCGAACCGACTAATGTTGAAAAATTAGCGGATGACTTGTGGCTAGGGGTGAAAGGCCAATCAAACTCGGAGATAGCTGGTTCTCCCCGAAATCTATTTAGGTAGAGCCTCGGACGAATACTACTGGGGGTAGAGCACTGTTAAGGCTAGGGGGTCATCCCGACTTACCAACCCTTTGCAAACTCCGAATACCAGTAAGTACTATCCGGGAGACACACGGCGGGTGCTAACGTCCGTCGTGAAGAGGGAAACAACCCAGACCGCCAGCTAAGGTCCCAAATTATTACTAAGTGGGAAACGATGTGGGAAGGCTCAGACAGCCAGGATGTTGGCTTAGAAGCAGCCATCATTTAAAGAAAGCGTAATAGCTCACTGGTCGAGTCGGCCTGCGCGGAAGATGTAACGGGGCTAAGTAATAAACCGAAGCTGCGGCTGCACACTTAGGTGTGTGGGGTAGGGGAGCGTTCTGTAAGCGGTTGAAGGTGGTTCGTAAGGGCTGCTGGACGTATCAGAAGTGCGAATGCTGACATGAGTAACGATAATGGGAGTGAAAAACTCCCACGCCGGAAGACCAAGGGTTCCTGTCCAACGTTAATCGGGGCAGGGTAAGTCGACCCCTAAGGCGAGGCTGAAAAGCGTAGTCGATGGGAAACGGGTTAATATTCCCGTACTTCTTATAATTGCGATGGGGGGACGGAGAAGGCTAGGTGGGCCTGGCGACGGTTGTCCAGGTTCAAGTGCGTAGGCTAAGAGTTTAGGTAAATCCGGACTCTTGTTAGGCTGAGACACGATGTCGAGCACCTACGGGTGTGAAGTCATTGATGCCATACTTCCAGGAAAAGCCTCTAAGCTTCAGATTATAAGAAATCGTACCCCAAACCGACACAGGTGGTCGGGTAGAGAATACCAAGGCGCTTGAGAGAACTCGGGTGAAGGAACTAGGCAAAATGGTACCGTAACTTCGGGAGAAGGTACGCTCTTGGCGGTGAAGTCCCTTGCGGATGGAGCTACTAGGAGTCGCAGATACCAGGTGGCTGCAACTGTTTATTAAAAACACAGCACTGTGCAAAATCGTAAGATGACGTATACGGTGTGACGCCTGCCCGGTGCCGGAAGGTTAATTGATGGGGTTAGACTTCGGTCGAAGCTCTTGATCGAAGCCCCGGTAAACGGCGGCCGTAACTATAACGGTCCTAAGGTAGCGAAATTCCTTGTCGGGTAAGTTCCGACCTGCACGAATGGCGTAATGATGGCCACGCTGTCTCCACCCGAGACTCAGTGAAATTGAAATCGCTGTGAAGATGCAGTGTACCCGCGGCTAGACGGAAAGACCCCGTGAACCTTTACTACAGCTTGGCACTGAACATTGACCCTACATGTGTAGGATAGGTGGGAGACTTTGAAACCGCGTCGCCAGATGCGGTGGAGTCAACCTTGAAATACCACCCTTGTATGCTTGATGTTCTAACGTAGGTCCCTTATCGGGATTGCGGACAGTGCCTGGTGGGTAGTTTGACTGGGGCGGTCTCCTCCCAAAGAGTAACGGAGGAGCACGAAGGTGGGCTAAACACGGTTGGACATCGTGTGGTTAGTGCAATGGCATAAGCCCGCTTGACTGCGAGAATGACAATTCGAGCAGGTACGAAAGTAGGTCATAGTGATCCGGTGGTTCTGAATGGAAGGGCCATCGCTCAACGGATAAAAGGTACTCCGGGGATAACAGGCTGATACCGCCCAAGAGTTCATATCGACGGCGGTGTTTGGCACCTCGATGTCGGCTCATCACATCCTGGGGCTGAAGTCGGTCCCAAGGGTATGGCTGTTCGCCATTTAAAGTGGTACGCGAGCTGGGTTTAGAACGTCGTGAGACAGTTCGGTCCCTATCTGCCGTGGGCGTTGGAAGATTGAAGGGGGCTGCTCCTAGTACGAGAGGACCGGAGTGGACGAACCTCTGGTGTTCGGGTTGTCACGCCAGTGGCATTGCCCGGTAGCTAAGTTCGGAATCGATAAGCGCTGAAAGCATCTAAGCGCGAAGCGAGCCCTGAGATGAGTCTTCCCTGGCACTTTAAGTGCCCTAAAGGGTTGTTCAAGACTAGAACGTTGATAGGCAGGGTGTGTAAGTGCTGCGAGGCATTGAGCTAACCTGTACTAATTGCCCGTGAGGCTTAACCATACAACACCCAAGGGGTTTTGATGGACTCGATATATACAGACAAACTTGAATGAGTTTAGAGAACTAAAACAGCTTTCCGAATTATTTTACCTTTAGCTTTTTTAAAAGCTGAAAGTAGAAAAAGAATTTGCTTGGCGACCATAGCGTTGCGGACCCACCTGACTCCATGCCGAACTCAGAAGTGAAACGCAGTAGCGCCGATGGTAGTGTGGGGCTTCCCCATGTGAGAGTAGGACATCGCCAGGCTCCTATTTATTTTCACTTTTTTAAAAAGTGAAGACAAAAAGTTCGACTTATCTCGCTGAGATGAGTCAACATAGTTTTTTAAGTGATTACTTAGAATATTATGTTGACTTTCAAAGTAGAAAGCGTATTATACGCCTCCTGCTTAGGTGCTAAGGCACTGAAAGCAAAGCTCTTTAACAATTTAGACCTATCAATCTGTGTGGGCACTCGTTGATGATAATCATTAGTTTCGCTTTGTCGAAACAAAAGATATCAATGAACTGAGTGACCAATACAAGTTCTTAGAACTTGGCACAGTCAATTCATTATCATTCTGTTGGAATGATAATAGCTTTAGAATTACATGTTTACTTCGGTAAATATTAGTTTTGAAGTCAGTATTCATTGAGCCGCATCTTAGGATGCAAAAAACTTTAATTGAAGAGTTTGATCATGGCTCAGATTGAACGCTGGCGGCAGGCCTAACACATGCAAGTCGAGCGGTAACAGGAAGTAGCTTGCTACTTCGCTGACGAGCGGCGGACGGGTGAGTAATGCCTAGGAAATTGCCCTGATGTGGGGGATAACCATTGGAAACGATGGCTAATACCGCATAATGCCTTCGGGCCAAAGAGGGGGACCTTCGGGCCTCTCGCGTCAGGATATGCCTAGGTGGGATTAGCTAGTTGGTGAGGTAATGGCTCACCAAGGCGACGATCCCTAGCTGGTCTGAGAGGATGATCAGCCACACTGGAACTGAGACACGGTCCAGACTCCTACGGGAGGCAGCAGTGGGGAATATTGCACAATGGGCGCAAGCCTGATGCAGCCATGCCGCGTGTATGAAGAAGGCCTTCGGGTTGTAAAGTACTTTCAGTCGTGAGGAAGGTGGTGTTGTTAATAGCAGCATCATTTGACGTTAGCGACAGAAGAAGCACCGGCTAACTCCGTGCCAGCAGCCGCGGTAATACGGAGGGTGCGAGCGTTAATCGGAATTACTGGGCGTAAAGCGCATGCAGGTGGTTCGTTAAGTCAGATGTGAAAGCCCGGGGCTCAACCTCGGAACTGCATTTGAAACTGGCGGACTAGAGTACTGTAGAGGGGGGTAGAATTTCAGGTGTAGCGGTGAAATGCGTAGAGATCTGAAGGAATACCAGTGGCGAAGGCGGCCCCCTGGACAGATACTGACACTCAGATGCGAAAGCGTGGGGAGCAAACAGGATTAGATACCCTGGTAGTCCACGCCGTAAACGATGTCTACTTGGAGGTTGTGGCCTTGAGCCGTGGCTTTCGGAGCTAACGCGTTAAGTAGACCGCCTGGGGAGTACGGTCGCAAGATTAAAACTCAAATGAATTGACGGGGGCCCGCACAAGCGGTGGAGCATGTGGTTTAATTCGATGCAACGCGAAGAACCTTACCTACTCTTGACATCCAGAGAAGCCAGCGGAGACGCAGGTGTGCCTTCGGGAACTCTGAGACAGGTGCTGCATGGCTGTCGTCAGCTCGTGTTGTGAAATGTTGGGTTAAGTCCCGCAACGAGCGCAACCCTTATCCTTGTTTGCCAGCGAGTAATGTCGGGAACTCCAGGGAGACTGCCGGTGATAAACCGGAGGAAGGTGGGGACGACGTCAAGTCATCATGGCCCTTACGAGTAGGGCTACACACGTGCTACAATGGCGCATACAGAGGGCAGCAAGCTAGCGATAGTGAGCGAATCCCAAAAAGTGCGTCGTAGTCCGGATTGGAGTCTGCAACTCGACTCCATGAAGTCGGAATCGCTAGTAATCGTAGATCAGAATGCTACGGTGAATACGTTCCCGGGCCTTGTACACACCGCCCGTCACACCATGGGAGTGGGCTGCAAAAGAAGTGGGTAGTTTAACCTTTCGGGGAGGACGCTCACCACTTTGTGGTTCATGACTGGGGTGAAGTCGTAACAAGGTAGCCCTAGGGGAACCTGGGGCTGGATCACCTCCTTATATACGAAGATTTTCACGATGAGTACCCACACAGATTGATTAGGTTTAAAAAGTAAAAGAGACGAAGAACTCCCAAGTTCTTCAATATCCAGTGTCCCGTTCGTCTAGAGGCCTAGGACACCGCCCTTTCACGGCGGTAACAGGGGTTCGACTCCCCTACGGGATACCATTGGGTCGTTAGCTCAGTTGGTAGAGCAGTTGACTTTTAATCAATTGGTCGCAGGTTCGAATCCTGCACGACCCACCATTCTTCTCCACTGAAGAATTAAAACTTAATGTGGGCGATTAGCTCAGTTGGGAGAGCACCTGCCTTACAAGCAGGGGGTCACTGGTTCGAGCCCGGTATCGCCCACCATTCTCTAAGTATTTTGTTTATGTTATCCAAACCAGTTCGCGAGAAGTTGGTTGGATTTTCTGACGATAAAGTCTTTAGAAAATGTCTATTAAGTTAGATGTTGCTCTTTAACAATTTGGAAAGCTGACTGATTTGATTACTTACGAGTAACTCAAATCAAATTTAAAAGTTCTCAATGTTTATCTTCATTGATAAACACACAAACACATTCAAGTGTCTTGTATTCGGAACAATGTTTACATTGTTCCATTATTGAGTCCGGCAAACAGTCATTGAGAATTAACCCTTCTTAATGACAACCAAAAACCTTGGTTAGTTGCCATACACAAGACCCTTTCGGGTTGTATGGTTAAGTGACTAAGCGTACACGGTGGATGCCTTGGCAGTCAGAGGCGATGAAGGACGTATTAACTTGCGATAAGCCCAGATTAGACAGTAAAAGTCTTTTGAGTCTGGGATTTCCGAATGGGGAAACCCACTAGCATAAGCTAGTATCGTTACGTGAATACATAGCGTAACGAGGCGAACTCGGGGAACTGAAACATCTAAGTACCCGAAGGAAGAGAAATCAACCGAGATTCCGAAAGTAGCGGCGAGCGAAATTGGATTAGCCCTTAAGCTTTTAATGATGCAGGTGAAGACTCTGGAAAGTGTCGCAGCAAAGGGTGATAGCCCCGTAACCGACGCATCATAATCAGTGAAATCGAGTAGGGCGGGACACGTGATATCCTGTCTGAATATGGGGGGACCATCCTCCAAGGCTAAATACTACTGACTGACCGATAGTGAACCAGTACCGTGAGGGAAAGGCGAAAAGAACCCCTGTGAGGGGAGTGAAATAGAACCTGAAACCGTGTACGTACAAGCAGTAGGAGCACCTTCGTGGTGTGACTGCGTACCTTTTGTATAATGGGTCAGCGACTTATATTCAGTGGCAAGGTTAACCGTTTAGGGGAGCCGTAGGGAAACCGAGTCTTAACTGGGCGACACAGTCTCTGGATATAGACCCGAAACCGAGTGATCTAGCCATGGGCAGGTTGAAGGTTGAGTAACATCAACTGGAGGACCGAACCGACTAATGTTGAAAAATTAGCGGATGACTTGTGGCTAGGGGTGAAAGGCCAATCAAACTCGGAGATAGCTGGTTCTCCCCGAAATCTATTTAGGTAGAGCCTCGGACGAATACTACTGGGGGTAGAGCACTGTTAAGGCTAGGGGGTCATCCCGACTTACCAACCCTTTGCAAACTCCGAATACCAGTAAGTACTATCCGGGAGACACACGGCGGGTGCTAACGTCCGTCGTGAAGAGGGAAACAACCCAGACCGCCAGCTAAGGTCCCAAATTATTACTAAGTGGGAAACGATGTGGGAAGGCTCAGACAGCCAGGATGTTGGCTTAGAAGCAGCCATCATTTAAAGAAAGCGTAATAGCTCACTGGTCGAGTCGGCCTGCGCGGAAGATGTAACGGGGCTAAGTAATAAACCGAAGCTGCGGCTGCACACTTAGGTGTGTGGGGTAGGGGAGCGTTCTGTAAGCGGTTGAAGGTGGTTCGTAAGGGCTGCTGGACGTATCAGAAGTGCGAATGCTGACATGAGTAACGATAATGGGAGTGAAAAACTCCCACGCCGGAAGACCAAGGGTTCCTGTCCAACGTTAATCGGGGCAGGGTAAGTCGACCCCTAAGGCGAGGCTGAAAAGCGTAGTCGATGGGAAACGGGTTAATATTCCCGTACTTCTTATAATTGCGATGGGGGGACGGAGAAGGCTAGGTGGGCCTGGCGACGGTTGTCCAGGTTCAAGTGCGTAGGCTAAGAGTTTAGGTAAATCCGGACTCTTGTTAGGCTGAGACACGATGTCGAGCACCTACGGGTGTGAAGTCATTGATGCCATACTTCCAGGAAAAGCCTCTAAGCTTCAGATTATAAGAAATCGTACCCCAAACCGACACAGGTGGTCGGGTAGAGAATACCAAGGCGCTTGAGAGAACTCGGGTGAAGGAACTAGGCAAAATGGTACCGTAACTTCGGGAGAAGGTACGCTCTTGGCGGTGAAGTCCCTTGCGGATGGAGCTACTAGGAGTCGCAGATACCAGGTGGCTGCAACTGTTTATTAAAAACACAGCACTGTGCAAAATCGTAAGATGACGTATACGGTGTGACGCCTGCCCGGTGCCGGAAGGTTAATTGATGGGGTTAGACTTCGGTCGAAGCTCTTGATCGAAGCCCCGGTAAACGGCGGCCGTAACTATAACGGTCCTAAGGTAGCGAAATTCCTTGTCGGGTAAGTTCCGACCTGCACGAATGGCGTAATGATGGCCACGCTGTCTCCACCCGAGACTCAGTGAAATTGAAATCGCTGTGAAGATGCAGTGTACCCGCGGCTAGACGGAAAGACCCCGTGAACCTTTACTACAGCTTGGCACTGAACATTGACCCTACATGTGTAGGATAGGTGGGAGACTTTGAAACCGCGTCGCCAGATGCGGTGGAGTCAACCTTGAAATACCACCCTTGTATGCTTGATGTTCTAACGTAGGTCCCTTATCGGGATTGCGGACAGTGCCTGGTGGGTAGTTTGACTGGGGCGGTCTCCTCCCAAAGAGTAACGGAGGAGCACGAAGGTGGGCTAAACACGGTTGGACATCGTGTGGTTAGTGCAATGGCATAAGCCCGCTTGACTGCGAGAATGACAATTCGAGCAGGTACGAAAGTAGGTCATAGTGATCCGGTGGTTCTGAATGGAAGGGCCATCGCTCAACGGATAAAAGGTACTCCGGGGATAACAGGCTGATACCGCCCAAGAGTTCATATCGACGGCGGTGTTTGGCACCTCGATGTCGGCTCATCACATCCTGGGGCTGAAGTCGGTCCCAAGGGTATGGCTGTTCGCCATTTAAAGTGGTACGCGAGCTGGGTTTAGAACGTCGTGAGACAGTTCGGTCCCTATCTGCCGTGGGCGTTGGAAGATTGAAGGGGGCTGCTCCTAGTACGAGAGGACCGGAGTGGACGAACCTCTGGTGTTCGGGTTGTCACGCCAGTGGCATTGCCCGGTAGCTAAGTTCGGAATCGATAAGCGCTGAAAGCATCTAAGCGCGAAGCGAGCCCTGAGATGAGTCTTCCCTGGCACTTTAAGTGCCCTAAAGGGTTGTTCAAGACTAGAACGTTGATAGGCAGGGTGTGTAAGTGCTGCGAGGCATTGAGCTAACCTGTACTAATTGCCCGTGAGGCTTAACCATACAACACCCAAGGGGTTTTGATGGACTCGATATATACAGACAAACTTGAATGAGTTTAGAGAACTAAAACAGCTTTCCGAATTATTTTACCTTTAGCTTTTTTAAAAGCTGAAAGTAGAAAAAGAATTTGCTTGGCGACCATAGCGTTGCGGACCCACCTGACTCCATACCGAACTCAGAAGTGAAACGCAGTAGCGCCGATGGTAGTGTGGGGCTTCCCCATGTGAGAGTAGGACATCGCCAGGCTTTAAATTAAATCTGTAGGTTGACCGACCTGGAGATATGGACGCTCACATAGTGAGTTGACCACTGCGGAGTGGTAGTTCAGTTGGTTAGAATACCGGCCTGTCACGCCGGGGGTCGCGGGTTCGAGTCCCGTCCACTCCGCCACTTATTTTAAAAGCCCTAATCGAAAGATTAGGGCTTTTTTACGTTTGCCATTTGAGAAAATAATACCAATTCGGTTAATTAAGTGGTCAGATTTAACCAATCTCTAAAGCAGAGTGAGATGACTCTGCTTTTATCTTCACAAAACGATGCCACGCTCCACATAATGTCTCTACGATATCGTCATAGTTTTCGAAGCACCTATTTGCTACTTCATTTTGACGGAGCCAACTCCATACCTGTTCTATAGGGTTAAGCTCGGGAGAATAAGGTGGGATATGGATGACGGTGAGGCTCTCAAATTCATCTGCAAGATAGCTCTGATGCTAACTCGCTTGGTTCATGATAACAACGGCATGCTTGCCAACCTGTGTGGCTTGAGAAATCAATCTGAGTTGCTCTTTCATTGTTCAGAGGAACCACTATCGTGTCGTAACACATATTGCACCGAATAGGTATGCATACTCGAATTACTGTTGTTGTACTACTCTGGGGCGCGTACCTTTCTCTGCCCATATTCGCGTTGTTATATTACGTTGACCAAATCTAGCCTCGTCTTGAAACCATATTTGAACATCTTTTAAGGGGACATGACCAAGGATCTTAAGGATTTTAAGGAACATTTCGATTGGGAATTTTTTCAAAAGCTGCTTGGGCTTCAATTGACTGCTTAGGATGTTTAGAACGAGTAGTGATCCTACTCAGACCAATGTCATGTAATAACTGATAGAGCGCCGACTTTTTATATGATGTATCGAAATGGCTTTCTATATAAAGCCCAATGTCTCTCGCTTGAAGGCGGCCGCCACTTTCATTAGCTGCGTGCTCGATAATATATTCTTTGACTTGTGATTTCTGCTCATCAGTTAGGCGACGGGGTCTACCAGAATGTGGTTTCTCTTGAAGTCCTTCAAGACCATTATCAAGATATGCTTTGACCTATTTATTGACGCTTACTCTGCTAACTTTAAGGTACTTAGCTATTTTAGTGCGACTTTTACCGTCAACAAAATGAGAAACGGCTAAATAACGCATTCTAAGTCGAGCATTGGTTGTGGAATTAATCAAACTCGGAAAGTCATGCTTCATAAGGACTCCTTTTACGAGTCTTTATTAGGTCATAAAATTAACGGAATTGATATTACAAGTTTTGAAATCAGTATTATCAAGGCTATCCATTAATCGTTATTACAATAGTCTGGTAGCCTTAATTAGAGAATAAATTACAATTAGTGAATGTAGTGGAGTGTTTAAATTTATTCACGAACATGGTTTTTTACAAAAGATCCAATCTCCATTGCATAATCATTACACGTTATTTTTCTCTTCTTTTTTCGCTTTCTCTATTAGTGGTGTAATCGTTGATCCCTGAATTAGAATTGAGAAAACGACAACGGCATATGTCATGACAAGTAGAATCTCTTTAACATCTATCATTTTATCTGGAATGACCATTACGCCCGATGGAATGGATAGTGCCATTGCAAGCGCAAGCCCTCCTCTGAGTCCACCCCAAGTCAGTATTTTTATCGACCATCGATTGTAAGTTCGAAAGCGACGAAAGCCTAAGTATGATATCCACACACTCAAATAACGACTGACAAGAACAAGAGGGATAGCGAATATCATTAAGAGCCAATCCTCTTGGTGAAACTCAAAAAGTAGCATCGACATACCAATTAATAGAAATAACACGCCGTTTAAAAACTCATCGACGAGTTCCCAAAAGTGATCGAGATGTTCTTCACTCTCTTTCGAAAAACCAATGTAGCGAGTCCAGTTGCCGATCATAATTCCGGAGACAACCATAGCAAGCGGCCCTGAAACGTGAATAACATCGGCAAATACATAGCCAGCCGTTGGGATGCCTATAGTCAGTAGCAGCTCCATAGAATGATCATTAGTAGAACTGATGAGGTAGTGAAAAAGAAGACCTAAGGCGAAACCGTAGATTATGCCACCCAGCCCTTCTTGGATAAACAGCATGGTGACACTTCTAGCTGTTGGTTGTTCTGTGCCAAAAGCAATAGTGAATAAAGTGACAAAAATAACCAAGCCAAAGCCATCATTGAACAGCGATTCGCCCTCGATCTGAGTTGATATCCGCTTTGGCGCATCAAGCTTTTTCACTATAGCTAACACAGCGATAGGGTCGGTTGGAGAGATTAGTGATCCAAACAAGAGGCAGTAGACTAAGTCAAAATCAATTCCAATGAGTTGACAGAATGTATATAGAATGAAGCCAATGAAAAATGTGGAGAATAATGTAGCACCTAACGCTAATGTCGTGATTTCCCACTTTTGATCTTTTAGATTCGGAAGTTTTATCCCCAAACCTCCTGCAAATAATAGAAAGCCTAAAATGCCCTTAAGTAGGAAATCTTCAAAGTTGATGGTTGCCATCGTATCTGTGGCGACTTCTGTTAATTGAAACCAATCATTTTGTCCTGCAATAATGATAAGCAAAGATAACATTAGAGCGCCAGCTGTTATGGCAATGGTGGTTTGCATCTTTCCTATCTTGCTGTTTATAAAAGCAATCATCATCGCAGCAGCGGATAAAAAGCAAAGAGTGTAATAGACAGACATTCACGGACCTATTTGTAACAAAATATGAATAATATTTTCAGCGGATAAAGCCCAAATAGCAAACAGTTTTTGTTAATGCTCTGTGAAGTTATTAGTTTCTTCTGAACAAGAATAAAGGAGTTATAGACGTCTAGATTTCTACTTTTTCTGTGATAGGATGTTAGAACAACTAAAGGAATGAGGTGGTATTGTGGGAAGCAATATAAGAAAACAGATAGAAGCTCAACTTAAGCAGAGGATTTTGCTTATTGATGGTGGCATGGGAACTATGATCCAGGGCTACAAACTCGAAGAACAGGAGTATCGAGGGGAGCGTTTTTCTGAGTGGCATTGCGATCTGAAAGGAAATAATGACCTATTAGTACTTAGCCAACCTCAAATTATTAGTGAGATACATCATCAGTACCTAGAAGCGGGTGCTGATATTTTAGAAACTAATACCTTTAATGCGACGACCATTGCCATGGCTGACTATGACATGGAATCGCTGAGTCGAGATATTAACTTTGCTGCGGCTAAACTCGCTCGAACTGCAGCTGACGAATGGACTAAAAAGACACCTGATAAGCCGCGATACGTGGCAGGTGTATTAGGTCCAACTAACCGAACTTGTTCCATTTCGCCAGATGTGAACGATCCTGGCTACCGAAATGTTTCTTTTGATGAATTAGTAGAAGCTTACTCTGAATCGACGCTTGCCTTGATTGAGGGAGGGAGCGATCTCATCCTGATTGAAACTATATTTGATACTCTGAATGCTAAAGCATGTGCATTCGCGGTTGAAACGGTTTTTGATGAGTTAGGTTATTCGCTTCCTGTCATGATCTCAGGAACTATAACAGATGCATCTGGGCGTACTTTATCAGGACAAACTACAGAAGCTTTTTACAACGCACTAAGGCATGTACGACCTATATCGTTCGGTTTGAACTGTGCTTTGGGGCCAGATGAACTTCGCCCTTATGTTGATGAATTGTCGCGTATTTCTGAATGTAGTGTTTCTGCTCACCCTAACGCAGGCCTCCCTAATGCATTTGGCGAATATGATTTGTCACCAGAAGACATGGCTGAACATGTCAAAGAATGGGCTCAAAGTGGATTTTTGAACCTTATTGGTGGCTGTTGTGGCACAACGCCTGAACATATTCGTCAGATGGCTCAGGCTGTGGAAAATATTACGCCAAGAGCTTTGCCAGAGCTTCCTATTGCTTGTCGACTTTCTGGTTTAGAACCTTTAACTATTTCCAAAGAATCATTGTTTGTTAACGTTGGTGAGCGTACCAATGTGACGGGTTCTGCTCGCTTTAAACGTCTGATTAAAGAAGAACTTTATGATGAAGCTCTAAGTGTTGCGCAGGAACAAGTTGAAAATGGTGCCCAAATTATCGATATCAACATGGATGAAGGAATGCTTGATGCCGAAGCGTGTATGGTTCGCTTCCTTAATTTATGTGCTTCTGAGCCCGAGATATCCAAAGTCCCAGTGATGGTTGATTCCTCTAAATGGGAAGTGATTGAAGCCGGACTTAAATGCATTCAGGGTAAAGGTATTGTTAACTCGATCTCTCTTAAAGAGGGCAAAGAAAAGTTTGTAGAGCAAGCCAAGCTCGTTCGTCGCTATGGTGCTGCTGTGATTGTTATGGCATTTGATGAAGTTGGGCAGGCCGATACACGTGAACGTAAAATAGAAATTTGTACTAACGCCTATAACATTCTTGTCGATGAGGTTGGCTTTCCACCTGAAGACATTATATTCGATCCCAATATCTTTGCCGTTGCGACAGGGATTGATGAGCATAATAACTATGCGGTCGATTTCATTGAAGCGGTCGGTGATATCAAACGAACACTTCCTCATGCCATGATCTCTGGTGGTGTTTCAAACGTCTCATTTTCATTTCGCGGTAATAATTACGTTCGTGAAGCTATCCATGCTGTATTTCTATATCACTGTTTTAAAAATGGTATGGATATGGGAATTGTTAACGCAGGCCAGCTTGAGATTTACGACAATGTCCCTGAAGATTTACGCGAAGCAGTTGAAGATGTAGTCCTAAATAGAAGAGATGATTCGACAGAGCGTCTATTAGATATTGCGACAGAATACTTGGAGCGGGCTGTAGGAAAAGTTGAAGATAAGTCAGCACTTGAATGGCGAACTTGGCCTGTAGAGAAACGTTTAGAACACTCTTTAGTCAAGGGGATCACTGATTTTATTGTCGAAGATACTGAAGAAGCCCGAACAAATGCGAGTCGTCCTATTGAAGTGATAGAAGGCCCATTAATGGATGGGATGAACGTGGTTGGTGACCTCTTTGGTGAAGGGAAAATGTTCTTGCCTCAAGTGGTTAAGTCAGCCCGAGTGATGAAGCAAGCCGTTGCTCACTTAGAGCCTTTTATCAATGCATCAAAAGAAGCGGGAAGCACGAATGGTAAAATTCTTCTCGCAACTGTAAAAGGAGATGTTCACGATATCGGTAAAAACATTGTAGGGGTCGTGCTGCAGTGTAATAACTATGAAATTATCGATTTAGGAGTAATGGTTCCTTGCGAAAAAATACTGAAGGTCGCCAAAGAAGAGAATGTCGATATCATCGGATTATCAGGTTTGATAACGCCTTCGCTTGATGAGATGGTACATGTGGCAAAAGAGATGGAACGACAGGGATTTGATTTGCCACTATTGATTGGCGGTGCGACAACGTCAAAAGCACACACCGCAGTTAAAATTGAACAGAACTACAATCAGCCAGTTGTCTATGTCAACAACGCTTCTCGTGCGGTTGGGGTTTGTACCTCTTTACTCTCTAATGAACTAAAACCAGCCTTCATTGAAAAGCTTGATCTAGATTATGACCGAGTTCGAGACCAGCATAATCGCAAAACACCACGAACGAAACCTATTACACTTGAAGAAGCAAGAGCGAATCGAGTTGAGATTGATTGGCAAGCTTATACACCGCCAGCACCTAAAAAACCGGGAGTCCATATTTTTGATGATGTGGACATTGCCACACTGAAAGATTACATCGACTGGACGCCATTTTTTATGACGTGGTCATTGATGGGGAAATATCCTGCAATTCTTGATCATGAAGAAGTTGGTGAAGAAGCGAAGCGCTTGTATCAAGACGCGAATGAGTTACTTGATCGGGTAGAACGAGAAGGATTGCTCAAAGTTCGTGGTATGTGTGCACTTTTCCCTGCAAATAGTGTTGATGATGACATTGAAGTGTATTCAAATGAATCACGCACTGAAGTCTTAGATATCTTGCATAACTTACGTCAACAGACGGCTAAACCGAAAGGATTTAACTACTGCCTGTCAGATTACATTGCACCAAAATCGAGTGGTAAAGCGGATTGGATTGGTGGCTTTGCGGTGACGGGTGGCATTGGGGAACGTGAACTGGCTGACGATTATAAAGCTAAAGGTGATGATTATAATGCCATTATGATTCAAGCTGTGGCTGACCGTTTAGCTGAAGCTTTCGCTGAATATTTGCATGAGAAAGTACGTAAGGATATTTGGGGTTATGCGGTTGATGAGAATTTATCGAATGATGAATTGATCCGTGAAAAATACCAAGGCATCCGACCTGCTCCTGGTTATCCAGCATGTCCTGAACATACAGAAAAAGGGACATTATGGACGTTGATGAATGTAGAAGAAGCGATTGGTATGTCATTGACGTCTAGCTATGCAATGTGGCCGGGCGCGTCGGTTTCGGGAATGTATTTCTCACACCCTGATTCTCGCTATTTTGCGATTGCGCAGATCCAACAAGATCAAGTGGAAAGCTATGCCGATCGTAAAGGGTGGGATAAGTTGGAAGCCGAAAAATGGCTTGGGCCTAATATCAATTAGAAAAGTGTCTTAATAAAATGCCCGCTGATCATCAGCGGGCATTTTTGTTCGTGGTCGTATTAATTATGACTCTTCAAATAACTCTTGATGGAGTTTTTGAATGGCGCTTTTGGCAACCGACTCGTGGAGTAAGAAGCATAGATTATGCGGGCTGGCACCGTAACAAATCATGCGTAAATTAAAATCTTCCAGCGTGCTGAATACCTGTTTCGCGTATCCTTTACTTTCACTCATGTTATTACCAATAAGAGCAACAAGGCAGAGGTTGTGCTCGACATCGACGGTGCACAGTGCTTCAAGTTCTTGTTTTACAATGCTTGGTAATTGAGGTGCTCCGCCTGCGGTATCTGTTTGATCAAGAGTGAGAGAGACACTTACTTCAGATGTGGTGATTAAATCAACAGAGATTTTATGCTTAGCTAGAATCTGGAAAACATCGGCCAAAAAGCCGTAAGCATGAAACATGTTTGGGCTGCGCAGTGTCACCATGGTTTGATTGCAGCGTAACGCGAGAGCCCTAAAAAGAGGTGCGCTGGCGACCTCTTGACGAATCCATGTCCCTCCTTTCTCTGGTTCTTTTGAGGATCCAACAAAAACGGGGATCTGGTGTCGCAATGCAGGTAATAAAGTTGAAGGGTGGAGGATCTTGGCCCCAAAATTGGCCATTTCAGAGGCTTCACTAAAACTAATTTCTGGAATTGGGGAGGCTTTTTGCGCAATACGAGGATCTGTAGTGTAGATACCTGGGACATCTGTCCAAATTTCTAAACCTGATGCTGAAACTGCTTCAGCAATAAGTGCGGCACTATAATCACTGCCTCCTCTTCCAAGTGTAGTAGTTTGGCCGTTTGAATCAGATCCAATGAAGCCTTGAGTGACAACAACATGTTCTTGGCAAAGAGGAGAGAGCTTCTTACTTGCAAGTGAGGAAATGATGTCTAATTGAGGTTCTGCTTTTCCAAACGCACTATCAGTTTTTAGTATTTCGCGAATATCAAACCTTACCGCATGAATTCCACGCTCTCGCATTAGTTGAGTCAAAATGTGCGTCGACATTAACTCGCCACAAGCAACAAGATTATCGGTGAGTCTCGCGGAGGGCTGAGATGCCGATTCTTCAGCCAAACTTGCAACATCACTCAATATGACATCGATTGATTGTTTAATAGACTGAGCATCAGTCAATTGCTCAAGTATTGCTTGGTGAATCTTATCAATCTTATTAATCAACTCTTGGCGACGTGTTGATTCGGTAACGCCATTCGCTAATTCAACTAATAGATTAGTCACGCCAGAACACGCACTGCTGACGATGAGTTTAGTGTTTGGGTTGTTTTCTACAACTGCAGCACAACGGCTCATTGCTTCAAAGTTAGCGACACTTGTCCCGCCAAATTTTGCAACGTTAAAGGAACCAGCTACATTCAATGTGCTCACGATATATCTCCCACGACTTCCTGATAAATAATTACGGATTGGTAATCCAACATCCAATGTTTGAAGAGAGAATTGAGCAGAGGCAATAATAGAATAGAACACCTCAGAAGCTCCTCATCAGATAGAACTGATGACAGTCGAAGGGATTCAGCCCGTTCAACCGACAACTCAAAGCCACAACTTTGAATTACCTCGGCATTGCTCCCCATGAATGGTTTGTATTGGAGTTGAGGCTCCACAAAACATCTGCCTGGGCAATGCTCCTCTTCTGCTAGATAGCTTAGACATTGAACGTTTTTAGGGAAGAAAAGTCAATTACTATGCATAAAATAAATTTAACATTTTTGTGACACTGGTTTGACCTCATACTTGAGTCGAATTGTTGTTCGCTGAAAATTCGATTAACCTATTCACTCATATAGCCATTCGCAAGGAGCGTTTATGCCAATTCAAAGTTTTTTTCCACCACATCGAACATTGATGGGGCCGGGACCATCGGATATCTCACCGCAGGTCTTACAAGCGCTTAGTCGTCCAACTGTTGGTCATCTTGACCCACTTTTTATTCAAATGATGGATGAACTTAAACAACTACTAAAGTATGCATTTCAGACTGAAAATGAGTTCACTATTGCTGTTTCAGCTCCAGGCAGTGCGGGCATGGAAGCTTGCTTTGTTAACCTCATTGAGCCAGGCGATAAAGTGATTGTTTGCCGCAATGGAGTGTTTGGCGAACGAATGCGTGAAAATGTGATCCGTTGTGGTGGTGAAGTAGTCCTAGTGGACGATGAATGGGGTAAACCCGTCTCCATTGGTAAAGTTGAGCAGGCATTAGTTGAAAACCCGGATACGAAGATCCTCGCTTTTGTCCATGCAGAAACGTCCACAGGAGCATTGAGTAATGCTCAAGCGTTAGGTAAGTTAGCAAAAGATTACGGTGCTTTAACGATTGTCGATGCTGTTACCTCTTTAGGTGGCGTGCCTTTGCTGGTGGATGAATGGCAGTTAGACGCGGTTTATTCAGGAAGCCAAAAGTGTCTGTCTTGTGTTCCTGGTCTATCCCCTCTGACTTTCTCTGCTAAAGCCATTGAAAAAATTGAATCGAGATCAACGCCGATTCAGAGTTGGTTTCTTGATCAAAGTTTAGTGTTGGGCTATTGGAGCGGAGAAGGAAAACGTAGCTATCACCACACGGCACCTGTCAACAGTTTGTATGCACTACATGAAGCGTTAGTGTTACTCCAAAATGAAGGGCTTGAACAGGCTTGGAAGCGTCATAAACAGATGCATGAAAAACTGAAAAGTGGCCTTGAGCGACTGGGTTTCACCTTTGTGGTTGATGAAGCGAGCAGATTACCTCAGCTTAATGCCGTGTTTATCCCTGAAGGTATTGATGAAGCGGCGGTTCGAGGGCATTTATTGAATGAGTATAACCTTGAGATTGGTGCTGGCCTTGGCGCTTTGGCGGGTAAAGCTTGGCGAATTGGTTTGATGGGTTATGCAGCACGCAATGAAAATGTGTCGTTATGCTTACGAGCGTTAGAAGAGTCGCTGACTTAAGCTGTATTGAGTTAGTGCGATTTAAAATGGCGAGCTATTAACTCGCCATTTTTGTGTCTATTGTTTCGCTGCAGGAGATTGAGAGACGGCTGACGATGGCGGAGTGTATTGAACCTTCGAGAAGTCTTTATTTGGAAACAAGAAACGAGCTTCGGCCCTGACTTGCTCAGCTCTACTTGGGTCGCTAAGCCCCTGATAAGCCAAAATAAGATTGCTGTAGAAAGCTGGACGCGGCTTGGTTTTAATAATATCTAAAGACCAAGATACATATGGTTTTATCAAAGCTGAATCTTCTGTGTATAACCCAATATTGAGATAAGTGCTGTAAACATCCCAATCAAAACGGTCCTTCCAAACTACGGGGTTTGTGACTTGCTTTAAAATATCAGGATCTTTGGGAGCTGAACGTTCAAATTGAGTCAGTATGTAGTTAGTGTGCAAAGCACTGAGCATATAAAAACTGGTCAGAATTGGGATAACCAAGCTCAAGACTCTGAATAATGTTTTACTGATTACTGAAAAGGACTGAGTTTTATATTTGGATACGCGTTGATCAACCCAAAAAATGAGAATAATGAAAATCAGCCAATGCGCGGCTGAATGGTAAAACGGATATTCTAGCTGGGAGTGCAATACAATGGGAGTAAATAGTGCGAACAGTGCCAGCCTTGTGCCTCGTTTTGCCGTATAAATTCGTGACAACACAAGCATTGCGGCAAGTAAAATACCAATAACTGGAACAACGCCACCTTCGACACCCCATAATAATAGTTCATTATGAGGGTGATCCATCGCTGGCAGACCAGGAGCATAACCTTTGTTTAATTGATGCTGCCTTGCGGTATACAAAATATATTGAGATTCAAACTTACCATAGCCGTAACCAGTGAATGGCTTCTCTATCACCATATCGAGTGCTTGTGGAAACGTATAAGTTCTTGGTGTTTCTAAATCTGCTTTCGCGGTGACAAAATCGTCCGTGCCTTCCGATTGAATGAGCATTACACCGAGAGCGAGACCAATCAATACGGATATGCACCAACCAACGCAGCGTTTTAATGTGGAGAAGCGGTAAAGGTAGGGCAGAATACATATCGTTCCGAAAATTGCGCCTAACCAACCAGTTCTTGACGCCAGCGCAATGAGTAGAGGAACGGTTAAAGCAGGAACAATATAAAGCAGAGCGACTTCATTCAGTTTTTTGTTGTACTTGTGCGGCTGCGTAGTAATAAGGTAACCAGATAGAATCAGCCCTGTAGCCAGAAAACTGGCCATAACATTAGGTTGTTGGAAAATACCATATGGACGATTCGATAGAGTGTTATAACCAAAGATATTCCCCGGTTCTAACAGAAGGTATTGGTATAACCCAAAAATAGATTGGATCACGATAGCAAGAACGATAAGCCAGAGCAGTCGCTGTTTATGACGATTACTAAACATGAATTGCTGTAAGATCACAAAAAATATGAAGCCAGCCCAAAGGCCAAGTAAGCGATTACTAACACTTTCAATATTCGCATTGAGATAAAAGATAGGCACGGTTAGCAGAATGCAGCAAACAAACAAGCCAATGGTTAGCTTTGAATACCTTAGGACTCGATTGGTCGCAAGTTGATAGAGCCCAATAGCGACGCTGAAACTAAACGCCATCCATGTAGTCGGGTTGAAAGAGAGTGCTAATCCCGAACCGCCAGGATTTGGCATGAAAAAGTGCATTGCCAATAAGAAAACGACACCTAGGGAGAGTGTGAAGACGCGGTTCAAAGGAGCATTGACCATTTTCGTTTCTAATTGTGTTCCGCCTACATGCAATGTGGCCATAATGCTTTTATTCCAATCAATAAGAAGAAACCAACCGTCGCTTACTTATTATTAAGATAAGCGACTATTGCTCTTACTTTACCGTTTTTTTCTATTTCAACATAGGCTTAAGAAAGCGTGCAGTGTGTGAACCTTCGACTAGGGCGACATTTTCAGGCGTGCCTTCTGCAACAATTTCTCCACCGCCTTGGCCGCCTTCAGGTCCAAGATCGACAACCCAGTCAGCAGTTTTTACCACATCTAAGTTATGCTCAATGACAACTACCGTATTACCTCGATCTCTAAGGCGATGTAAAACGGTCAATAGTTGTTGAATATCATGAAAATGAAGGCCTGTTGTTGGCTCATCAAGAATATAGAGTGTTTTGCCTGTATCTCGTTTAGAAAGTTCACGTGCTAGCTTGATACGCTGTGCTTCACCGCCTGACAGTGTCGTTGCTGCTTGGCCTAATCGAATGTAAGACAAGCCAACATCCATCAGCGTTTGCAGTTTACGAGCAATAACGGGTACGGGTTCAAAGAACTCGCGTGAATCTTCAACAGTCATATTGAGCACTTCATCGATGCTCTTTCCTTTATATCTAACTTCCAGAGTTTCTCGGTTATAGCGTTTACCGCTGCATATATCACAAGGAACATAGACATCAGGTAAAAAGTGCATCTCGACTTTGATAACACCATCGCCCTGACATGCTTCGCAGCGACCACCGCGAACATTAAAACTGAATCGTCCGGGCTTATATCCTCGCGAACGTGATTCTTGAGTCCCTGCAAACAGTTCTCGAATTGGGGTAAAGATCCCCGTATAAGTCGCAGGGTTAGATCGAGGCGTTCTTCCTATCGGGCTTTGATCAATATCGATGACTTTGTCGAAGTGTTCCAGCCCTACTATTTTCTTATAAGGCGATGGAACAGCCGTTGTTGCGCCATTTAATTGCGTGTGGGCGATTTTAAAGAAAGTATCATTGATTAGCGTTGATTTACCTGAACCTGAAACACCAGTAATACAAGTGAATAAGCCAACTGGGATGGAGAGATCGACAGATTTTAGATTGTTCCCCGTAGCCCCTAAAAGTTGAACGGTTTTCTTAGGATCCATTGGTGTTCTTTCTACTGGTATAGGGATCTCTTTAACACCACTGAGATATTGGCCTGTGAGAGAATTTGGGTTGGCAATGATCTCATCCATCGTGCCTTCTGCAACCACTTGTCCGCCATGAACACCAGCACCAGGGCCGATATCAATGACATGATCAGCGCATCTAATTGCATCTTCATCATGCTCAACCACAATCACGGTATTACCTAGATCTCGTAAGTGAACCAGAGTTTTTAACAGACGTTCATTGTCTCGTTGATGTAGCCCAATAGAAGGCTCATCGAGAACATACATGACGCCCATTAATCCGGCACCAATTTGACTTGCAAGACGAATCCGCTGTGCTTCACCACCTGATAGAGTTTCAGAGCTACGGGAAAGGTTCAGATAATTTAAACCGACATTGACTAAGAAATGCAGGCGGTCGTTGATCTCTTTCATTACCTTATCTGCAATTTGAGCTCGTTGACCAGTGAGTGAAAGGTTTTGGAAAAAATCCATCGCTTCGCTGATACTCATCTCTACGATTTCTGGCAGGGGAGTATCATTTAAGAATACATTACGCGCTTCAACTCTTAAGCGAGTGCCATGACAGCTTGAGCATGACTTGGTGGAGATATACTTCGCGAGATCTTCACGGACAGAGTTGGATTCAGTATCGCGATATCGGCGCTCAAGTGTATTGAGTATGCCTTCAAAAGGATGGCGTTTTACTCGAATATCGCCTCGATCGTTGATGTACTTAAACTCGACTTCAGTGCGACCGGAACCTGACAAAATAATATCGCGAGTTTTCTTTGGCAGGCTTTTAAATGGAGCAAAGAGATCAAAGCCAAAGTGTTCTGCGAGAGAGTTCAGCATTTGGAAGTAGTAATAGTTTTTCTGATCCCAACCTTTTATCGCACCTTCGGCAATACTTAAGCTGTCATCTAAGATCACCCTGCTAGGATCAAAATATTGTTGTACGCCTAATCCGTCACAAGTCGCACATGCCCCTGCGGGGTTATTAAAAGAGAATAAGCGGGGTTCAAGCTCTTGCATGCTATAACCGCATTGAGAGCAGGCAAAGTTAGCAGAGAAAACAATATCTTCTTGAGTATCGTCATCCATCCAAGACACGGCAACAATACCGCCAGAAAGCTCCAATGCTGTTTCGAAAGATTCCGCTAAACGTTGCTTAAGATCATCACGAACTTTAAAGCGATCAACGACCACTTCAATCGTATGCTTTTTATGGAGTTCCAGCGTTGGAGGATCGGTAAGATCACAAGTTTCACCATCGATACGAGCACGAATAAATCCTTGAGCAGCTAAGTTTTCCAATGTTTTTACATGCTCGCCTTTTCGTTCCTTAATGATAGGAGCAAGCAGCATCATTTTTGATCCTGATGGAAGCTCTAAAACCTTATCAACCATCTGACTGATGGTTTGTGCGGCAAGAGGTGTTTTGTGTTCCGGACAGCGAGGTTCACCAACACGAGCGTATAGAAGACGTAAGTAGTCATATACTTCGGTAATGGTACCGACAGTTGAACGAGGATTATGGCTGGTGGATTTCTGCTCGATAGAGATGGCAGGAGATAAGCCCTCAATATGATCGACATCCGGTTTTTCCATCAAAGAGAGAAATTGGCGAGCGTACGCAGACAAAGATTCAACATAGCGTCGCTGACCTTCCGCATACAAGGTATCAAAAGCGAGTGACGATTTACCCGATCCTGATAACCCAGTAATTACGATTAACTTATCTCGCGGAATAGTAAGATTAATATCTTTAAGGTTATGAGTGCGGGCGCCTCGAATTTCAATTTTGTCCATCTTGAATGCTCATGTAATACCAAGTGAAGCAAGTATTACATAGTGTGAGATTTGTGCAAAGTTTTACTGGATAAAAAAACAGTATCTAAAAACAAATAATGCGGCATAAAAGCCGCATTATTTAGAATCAAATGGAGAGGTTAATCTTCTTTTTTCGTCGAGTGTTTATCCAGCTCTACTTTTTGAATGTCTTTCTTATATTGATGTTCAAAACAGTAGTTGGTTGCTTCAATATAGCCTTCTACACTACCGCAATCAAATCGTTTACCTTTGAATTTGTAGGCAAGTACGCATCCAGCTTTCGCTTGCTTAAGTAGAGCGTCGGTGATTTGAATTTCGCCGCCTTTACCTGGTTCGGTTTGCTCAATCAATTCGAAAATATCTGGAGTTAAGATGTAGCGGCCAATAATTGCTAGGTTGCTTGGTGCGGTGCCTTGTTCTGGTTTTTCAACCATATCATCAACACGGAAAAGATCATCTTTGATCATTTCACCTGAGATCACACCATACTTGTGTGTTTCATCTTCTGGCACTTCTTGGACGGCAACGATAGAGCAACGGAACTGCTTATATAGCGCAACCATTTGAGCTAACACACCTTGATCTTCATTTACACAGAGATCATCAGCAAGCACGACAGCAAAAGGTTCATCGCCGACTAACTCACGGCCAGTCAGAATTGCATGTCCTAAGCCTTTCATTTCACGCTGACGGATGTAAGTGAAGTTTGCAGATTCGATCGTCTCACGAATATTAATTAACAGCTCTTCTTTGTTAGTGCCGCTAATCTGATGCTCTAATTCATAGTTTTTATCAAAATGATCCATGATCGAGTGCTTGCCACGTCCTGTAACAATACACATCCCCGTCATTCCTGCTTGTATTGCTTCTTCAACGCCATACTCAATGAGTGGTTTATTGACCACTGGCATCATCTCTTTAGGCATTGATTTTGTTGCAGGTAAAAAACGAGTGCCGTAACCCGCTGCCGGAAATAGGCATTTCTTGATCATGGTAAAACCCTTTATCTGTAAGATTATATATTTTGGCCAACTGTAGCATGAATTGATATCTGAAATATGACGCTATCTAGAATTTGCTAACTCATAAGTGAGAATCTTTAGCATGATAAAAGATTTTGGTTGGCCCAGGCTATAGCTTGGACTCTATTTCTAACCGAGAGCTTTTTAAATATTTGATAAACGTGTGACTTTACGGTGTATTCACTAATAAAAAGGTCATCTGCAATTTGAGTATTTGATGAACCAGACTGTAAGCAACGTAGAATTTGAAGCTCTCTTAACGTTAGATCGACAGAGACTGGAGTGGTGTGAGAATGAACCATATGGCGATAGTAGTGTAGAAGTTGACTGCTCACTTTTCTTGGTAACCAATTTTGACCATTGATAATTTCGCCAAGGCCTTGGGCTATTATTTTAGGATCATCATTTTTATAGAACACGCCCTTAAGGCTGCCAAAAGTGAGCAGCTCATCGGTCGTTAAGCGTTTCTCAACATTAATCAAAATAGTTTCGAAATTCTTGTTGGTTAATGGTAAACCCTGAACTTGTTGGGTAATTTGACGATGGGTTTGATAATCCAATAATAGAATCTTATGTTTATGGCTTTGAAAAGCTTCCATAAGCTCAATGGGGGAGATTCGTGGGATCGTCAACCTCAACTTCTGTGCTATGAGGTCAACATCTGGATGAATAAGTGTTGGCTCAAGGCATAGGAAGTAGATCGTTCTGGTGTAGCTGGTATTTTTCATAGGGAGCCTCCTGTTGACTTGTTTAAACAGTGGCACCTTTGATTTATGTGTTCTATTGCTTATATTCTGGTTTGCGTTAGGCTTCAAATTGATAAGTAACTAAGCGATTTGTTAGCAGGCAAAAAAGTAAGATTGCTCCGAAACTCAGCGACTTGATGGCGGCAAAATCAAATCAAACCGGGAAGTTTAAGCTTTGAGATTTGTCCTAGGGGTAAAGCGTGTTATTCTTGTGGGCTGAATTTTTAATACGTATGAATCTAGACGGAGCAAAACATGGCCAGCCGTGGAGTAAACAAAGTAATCTTAGTGGGCAACCTAGGTAATGACCCTGAAATTCGTTATATGCCAAATGGTAGTGCAGTAGCGAATATCACCATTGCAACGTCTGAATCATGGCGTGATAAAGCAACAGGCGAGCCGCGTGAAAAAACAGAATGGCACCGTGTTGCATTATTTGGAAAGCTTGCGGAAGTAGCAGGTGAGTACTTACGTAAAGGCTCACAGGTTTACATTGAAGGTCAATTACAGACTCGTAAATGGCAAGATCAAAGTGGACAAGACCGCTACACAACAGAAGTAGTTGTACAGGGCTTTAACGGCGTAATGCAAATGCTTGGTGGCCGTGGTCAAGGTGGCGCTCCTGCACAAGGTGGTCAGCAACAACAAGGTGGATGGGGACAGCCTCAGCAACCTCAACAACAGGCACCGCAGCAGCAAGCTCCACAAGCACAACAGCAACGTGCACCGCAGCAAGCGCCACAACAAGCTCAGCCTCAGTACAATGAGCCACCAATGGATTTCGATGACGACATTCCGTTCTAAACAGAACGGACGCTAAATCGTATTAGATAAAGTGGGTTCACCTGCATTTATGAAATAAAAAACCGCGCATGTCGCGGTTTTTTTCATTTTCTAGAGAGTTAGCGAATTCTGTTTCTAATTCATCGTTTACAATATTATTAAGATAATTATTTGTGTGGATTGATAATAAGTGAATAAAACAGGGATTCTGTATTCATGAGGTATACCCCTACTCTCAAGTTAAGTACTCGCTTAGTTGCTTTTGTGACGGTCATTGTGATCAGCGCAATGTTCATCCTGTTTATTGGTGGCACATTATCATTTAAACGTATTGGTCAGGATTATCTTAATCACTACCTTGAAGGTATTGTTGAGGTTGTAGATAAAGAGATGGAATCACCCGATGCTGCATATTCAATGCAGGGGTGGATGCCCAAAATGTTACAAGCATCTAATATTGTCGAGATGCAACTCTCCTCTTCTGCTGGTGTTGTTTACCGCTTTCGGGATACCTCCCCACAAGTTGCCGCCGATCGCCTCCATGAGCGTACATTTCAGTTGAAACGAAGCCCCGGTTATAGCATTACCTTTAAAGCGCTTCCTCCGTATCTTGGTCATAGTTATTCATTTGAAGCGATGTGGTCGATTACCTTAGCGGTGGGATTAGTTATATTTTGTCTGATCCGTGGCGTTCATTGGCTGAAAGCGCAGTTAGTAGGATCAGAGTTATTAGAAGAGAGAGGGCGAATGATCCTTGCGGGTCGTGTGGAAGAGCACGCAAAAGGTGACCATAAAGAGTGGCCTTATACTGCAAGCGAAGCTCTGGATGTTTTAATTGAAGAGTTGCAAGATGCTCGGCAAGAGCGCAGTCGTTTTGATACCTTTATTCGAACTCAAACCTTCTTAGACAAACTGACTGGAACGGCAAATAGAGTACTTTTTGACAGTAAGTTAGAATCAGCACTGCACGAGAGTGGCGCTCGTGGCGGGGTGCTGCTCATTCGCATCGAGGAGTGGGAGCAGGTACTTGAAGAGAACGAAAAAGAGGTATGTGATAATTTTATTATTGACGTCGGTAACGTACTTTCAAATATTGTCCAGCGTTTCCCTGATGTTATATTTTCTCGTTATTACGATGCTGATTTTGCCATATTAATTCCGCAAAAAGGTCTGAAAGAGATCTCCGTTGTTGCATCGCAGTGTATTCGTCAGCTAGAAAAAATTACACCACCAGAGCCATTAGAAACTGAAAACTGGTGTCATATTGGCGTGTCTATGTACGTCGACGGTGAGCGACATAGCCAGATTATGGATGAAGCGGAAACCGCATTAAAAGGGGCTCAACTGCAACGAATTAATAACTGGAGTCGATTTAAAAAGCAAACTCAAGTTGAAGAAGAGAGAGGAAGTGTTCGTTGGAGAACCTTGTTTGACAAAGCTTTGTTACCTGAAAATCTTCATTTATTTAAGCAAGCTTGCTTCTTAAAATCAGATTCAGGTAAACAGGAGTTGCTGCATCATGAAATTTATTCCCGTATCACCGATCCTGAAAAAGGGATAATTAAGACATCTCGTTTTATTGCCGCAATCGAATTAGTGGGCTATGAACAGCAAATGGATCAAGCAGTTATTACCTCAATAGTCAATTTTTTGAAAGCGTCAAAGGACCCAGTATGCTACTCTATTAACCTGAATGTAGTTCCATTTTCAAATAAACAGTATTTCAAGTGGTTTAGATATGAGCTATTACAACTCCCGACAGAGTTACGAAGTTCATTGAGTTTTGAGTTTGCAGAAGGTCGGCTCGTAAAGCATTTAGATTATATGAGACCAGTTGTTAAAATGTTATCTGGTTTAGGGTGTAAAATCATCGTCGGCCAAGCGGGTCGAACGATTGTAAGCACTCACTATATTAAAGATCTCAATGTCGATTACCTTAAACTACATCGAAGCCTTATCAAGAAAATAGATCAAAGACATGAAAACCAACTCTTCGTTAGAAGTATGATTGGCGCTTGTGCTGACACCAATGCTCAAGTTATTGCCGTTGGCGTCGAAAATAAACAAGAGTGGCAAACATTAGGTGAGCTAGGTGTGCATGGATTACAAGGACGCTATGTTGGTGTTGAAGAGTCTTTAATGCCCGCTAAAAGCGTTAAAAATGACACGACAGTTAAACCTGGTAGACGAAATCGTTGGCGACAGAAGTAACAGTATTCGATATGAAATTAAAGTCCCTATTAGAAAAATTTAGACCTGCTGCAGTTAATGAAAATCAGCTCTTTGCTGTCATTCAACCTGATGCAATTTATTTCTCAGCAGGCTCAAGCTCTGCCGCATCAGCGATCATCCCAATTGAAGGTTCAAATTGGGAAGGGGCATTTGAAAAAGCGCTTAAGCAAGTTGAGTTATCTGATGCCCCATTGAATGTGGTACTTAATGCGAATCACTATCAAACCTATCAAATAGAAAAACCAGAACTTCCTAAAGAAGAATGGCCTGTTGCACTGCCATTTTTATTGAAAGAGCTTATCACTGAGCGAGTTACCGATATTGTAACGGATGCCATTGCTCTACCGACTGGCAACAAAGTGCAAGCTTATGTGTTGTCTAAAAAGTTACTGGACCGCTTGCTTGCATTGATTAACGCAGCAGGAGGAACACTCAATGCAGTACTCCCTGAAGATGAATTATGGGGACACTCTGCGGGTGAGCTAGAAAACTTCATGCTTTTGCAGCGAAGTAAAAAAGGCAACTTTAAGATAGGTGCTTTTGTTAATCAGACGGTCTGTTTCCAGCGAACGATTCGAAGTGTGGCTCCGCCATTAACGGGAGCGGTTTCTAGTTCTCTTCAGCTTGACGGTTTAGCTTTAGAGTTACAGCGTTCGATTGACTACTTGTCATCACAGCTGAAAGGTACTCAGCTCCATCAGTTAAAAGTATGTTGTGATGATGAAGATGAGGAGGAGCTTGCTCGAGAACTTAATGATCGCTTAAGTGCTAAGGTTTCTCGCCTTATTGAGGGAGAACAAGAGCTATCTGGCCAAATCATTGAGCGCATTGCAACTCAGCTAAAAGGGTTCTCTGTAAACCTTTATCCAACTCACCTCAAGCCGAAAAAAGAGTATTTCAGCCTTGCTAACGTTGTCGGAACTTGGTGTGTTATCTCCGCTATTATGCTTGGAACATATGGCTACTATCGCTATGAAATCTCAACGTTGGAAGTTGAACTCGCTCAGCAGCAGCAGCAAGCCGCGCAACTCAATCAACAAACCACTGAGCTTAAGAAGAAGCTTGAGCGTCATGTGCCGACACCCGAAAAAATCGCGGCTATTAATCGTT